>JAVVUU010000015.1:0-24387 GCA_036653035.1 Oscillospiraceae bacterium | reverse complement strand
TGCGAAAGAATTTTTGTCCGACACGGCGAGTTGTCTGGTCTGGCGGACAAAAATTATTAAATAACGAAGGGCGGGGAAATTCACTTTCCCCGCCCTTCACAATATTCCGCCCGTAGGCGCGTTCCGGTCCCTCCGTCCCCCGTGTCCTTTCGGAACGTGAGCCTCCGGCTCGCGTTCCGGGAGCGTAGCGACCTTGGGCTTTTATTTCCAGTCGTCCTCGCCCATAATTCCAAGGGCGATTGTTTGTTGTTTTAGCTCCTCGCGGAAGTCGGGATGTGCGATGGGGAGCAGTGCGCGCATACGATCCTTGTTGGTCTTGAGGTAAACGTCTGCAACGCCGTATTCGGTAACAACATATTGAACGAGATAACGGGGGGTTGTTACAACGCAGGCGGCGGGAAGTGCGGAAACGATGTTTGAGTGCTGTGCGCCCGCCTTGTCTGTGAAGGTGGAGCGCAGGCAGAGGAAGCTGCGGCCGTTCTTTGCCTTGGGTGCGCCGGAAAGGAAGCCAAAGGAGCCGCCAACGCCGCTGTATTGGTTGATGCCCTGAGCCTCGGAGCAAGCCTGACCCGTTAGGTCAATCATGAAGGTTGCGTTGATTGCAACGATGTTGTCAACCTTTGCAACTGCTTCGGGTGTGATAACATTGGGAACGCTCTTGAGGGTGACGATGTCGCCGTGCTCGCCAAGCCAATGGTAAAGCTCCTTGGTTCCGAAAGCGCCCGCCATGGTGATGTCTTTTACAACGCCGGTTTCCACAAGGTCGATCATGGCGTCGGTGCCGATTTCGGTGAAAACGTGGAGGTCCTTTTTTTCTGCCAAGTCATAGGCGATTTGGTTGCCAAGACCGCCCATGCCGATTTGGATGGTGTCGCCATCGTTGACATAGGGCATGATTTGAGCCGCGATTAGCTTGTCATACTCTGTGGGAGCGGAAACAGGCAGAGAGGGAATGTCGTGGTGGTTTTCGACGATTATGTCAAACATGGAAAGAGGAATTTGGGTTAAATCGGCAGAGCCGCTGGCGGTGGGCTGGAACTTGTTGATAACCGCAATTCTCTTTGTTACGCTGCTGTTTCTGATGATTTCGGGGGTGAAGTTTGTGCCAAGCAGACCGACGTTGCAGATGCCGTTCTCGTCGGGGGGGCAGATTTCGATTGCAACCACGTTTGCTTTGTAAACATCGGTTACGGCTTCGGCAAGCATTCCATAGGGTGCGGAATGGAAGTCGATTGAGTTGCCCTTTGCAGCCATGCGCTCAAGCACGTTTGAGAAGAAAGAAACAACGTGGAAGGTTTTTTTGTAGCTTGGGTCAAGAAGAACCTTGTTTGGGTTGAGGTACATATTTGCCATGAGCGTGATGTTGCTAAGCTCGTCCACGCGGTCGCCCAACTTGTCCATAAACGCATCGGGGACGCAAAGTGTGCTGCCCATCCAAATTGAGTCGCCGGAAACAATTTTTCCTGCGGCCTCGTCCATTGTCATCAAATGCTCGTCGTAGTACTTTTTCCAGTCTGCCATAAATTTTTCCCCCTTAATAATGTTTTTATATTCCGTTATTGGTCAATTGAAAGCAAAAAGTCTTGATATCCACCATTGCTTTGCTATTATCCTTACGATTATGTTATAAGTCTATATCATTTTAATTATAACTTCAACTGTTTTCGAGCACAGTCATATTTTTTCGGTTAATCAGCCGAAAAACCTGTCGAAATTTGTGCAAAACTCATAATGAATTGTGCCAAGCACCACCTGTCATTCGACCAACAACGCTATGTTAAGCGCAAAAAAGAGAGCTTCATCCGCAGACGAAGCTCCCTTTTTGGGGAAATATGTCAAATTGTTTGACGGGCTTTTATTTGCCGTTGAATTTTGCAATATTGTCAAAATCTTCTTCGGAGATAAGCGGAGTTGTGCAGATTTTTTCTTTCAGCTCGGCGCGGAAATCGGGATGCGCAATTTCGATTATTGCACAAATACGATCCTTTAATGACTTGAGGTATACATCGGCAACGCCCCACTCGGAAACAAGATACATAACGAAGTTTTTGGGGGTGGTGACTATGCTGCCCTCGGGAAGCCAAGGAACCACGTTTGAATGGAGAACGCCATCTGCCTTGTAGGTGGAGCGTAGGCAGATAAAGCTACGGCCGCCCTTTGCCTGAGTTGCGCCATAGATGTAGGAGAAGGAGCCGCCGGCGCCGGAATAGGGAACAAGACCCTGCGCTTCGGAGCAGCACTGGCCGAGAAGGTCAACCATGAAGGTGGAGTTTATGGCGACAATATTTTCCACCTGTGCGATTGCAAACGGGTGGATGCCCTTCATTTGAGTAACAAGGGTTATACGGTCGTCAAAGCCGATTTGCTTCATAAATTCCTCTGAGCAAGCGCCCGGAGCAACGGAGGTGATGTGGGTGATTATGCCCTCTTTGAGCAGGGGAAGTGTGCTGTCGCAGGCAACCTCCGAGAAAACCTCGAACTTGATGCCCTTGTCTTTAAGGTTGCGGAGAATTTCTTCGCCAAGACCGCCCCAGCCAATTTCGACTCTGTCGCCCTCGTTTATGTAGGGGGCGATGAAGGAGGCAACGGCCTTGTCGGCGTCTGTTGCCTGAGGTGCGGGCACCTCCATAAATTCGGAGTCGCACTCGACTATGTAATCAAATTCGGTGACATTGATTGCAACTATATCGCGGTCGCCCAAAACGGGGAAGTTGCCGGTTCTGTCAATGATACCGATTTTTTTTGTTATATTTGGATGCTTTGCTATGGGGCTTGTTGTGCAAACGCCATAGGTGCCGTAGTTGCAGAAGCCATCCTCATCGGGAGGGCAAACTCTGACCATCAGCGTGTTCATGCCGTGTACGTCGGGGCATTGGTTAAAGAAATCGTAGTTGCAGCCAAGATATTCGAATATGCCCATGTCGGAGGAAATTCTCTCGAGTGGAAGTCCGAAATAGCCTTGAAGCCTAACGTGCTCTTTTGAGGTGGGGTCAAACAGGAAGTTAAAGGGCGCATTTGCACAGTTCCACTGAATTCTTATGTCGTGATAATCCTCTTGGTGCGCGTGCATCTCATCAAGTATTTCAACCGGCATTTCCGATGCCTGACCTATCCAAACGCAGTCACCGGGCTTTATTTGCTTTGCGGCCTCCTCCACTGTTACCAAATGTTGCTTGTAGTAATCTTTCCAATCTGCCATAACAACTCTCTCCTTTACTTAAATCATACGGTTAAAAAATGGTTTGTATTTTCCGATGTCTTTAGTTTTGTGCTGTGCAAAGGGTGGTTTTTTGCTGTAATGACGCTCCCGTGGCTTTTGAACACTTATGATATTTTGCCTAGTTTAATTATACGCCATGTGCTCGCCATTAGTCAACACCTACAAACATTATTGTCATATGCTTCATTTCTTGTTGACTATATGGAGAGATTTCACAAAGCAGAGGAACCTGTGGCGCGTAAAACGTGACCACAGGTTCCTCTTGTGTGATATGCAGGTGGGTTCACCTACATAAGCGATATTTTATTTCTGATAGTCTGCGGGAAGATTATCGAACAAATCGTAATTCTCGGCAAAATCGTCTTCCTTGATGAGGGCGGTTGTGCAGATTTTTTCCTGCAGTTCTTTTCTGTAATCGGGATGAGCGATTTTCAGAGTGGCTCTGATACGATCCTTGAGGGACTTGAGGTATACGTTTGCAACGCCCCACTCGGTTACGAGATACATAACAAAGCTCTTTGTGGTGGTGACGATGGAGCCTTCCGGCAGCCAAGGCACGATGTTGGAATGACGCTCGCCGTCATGATCGACAAAGGTGGAGCGCAGGGTTAGGAAGCTGCGGCCGCCCTTGGAGCGCATTGCGCCGTAGAAGTAGGCGAAGGAGCCGCCGGGGCCGGTGTAGGGGGTAAGTCCCTGTGCCTCGGAGCATGCCTGACCGATAAGGTCAACCATGAAGGTGGCGTTGATGGAAACAAGGTTGTCGCACATCATAACGCCCAGCGGGTCAATCATTTCGGGTTGACGGCGAAGGGTGATACGTGGGTCATCACGCATGAAGTTGAAGAATTTTTCGGAGCAGGAGCCGGGGCTGCAGGCGACGATTTTTTTGACCTTGCCGGACTCTACGAGATCCTGCATATTGTCGCAGGCAACCTCGGAGTAGATGGAGAAGGTTCCGTCTGCCTTTTGGAGGTTACGGAGAATTTCTTCGCCGAGGCCGCCGAAGCCGATTTGGACGTTGTCGCCATCGTGTATGTAGGGCATGAGGAAGGATGCAATTTTTTCATCGACAGGTGTGGGCAGGGGGGAGGGGATGAAGGTAGGATCACAGTCGATTTCGCAGATGTAGTCCATTTCGGAGATGTGGATGTAATGGGTGTCGCGGGGGCCGGGAACGGGATAAACACCGGTTTTGTCGATGAAGCAAATTCTTTTTGTGATGCGGGGGTCGCGGTTTACAATTGAGTTTGTGGCAACGCCGTATGCGCCGATATTGCAGTAGCCCTCTTCATCGGGGGGGCAAACATGGGTTGCAATGCTCTGGCAGCCATATTCAAATGGAGCATACTGGAGGGTGTCATAAGGAATTGCGCCCGGCTCGATTGTGTTCATATCGATTGCCATACGCTCAACAGGAAGGCAGTAAGCGCTGATCATTTTGAAATGCTTCTTGGTTTCGGGGTCGAAAGCCATGCTTGCAGGCTGGTTCATGACGTTGTAGATGAGGGTTACGTCGTGATAATCTTCCATGTGAGCATACATTTCTTCAAGCCACGGATAGGGGATTGTGGATGCTTGGCCGAGCCAATAAACATCGCCCGGTTTAACAGCCTTAGCTGTTTCCTCAAGTGTTACCGTGTGTTCCTTTTGATACTTTTTCCAGTCGATTGATAGGTTTAGTTCCGCCATAATATTACTCCTTTACCTTACAATAATATTTTTGCTGTTGTGCATGGGGCGTTTGGTTTAACAAAAAACACTTACTCAGAGTGGACTCTTGTTAACGCTTTAACTTACAACTGTCCTCATTCTATACCACTATTGTCCGCATTGCAATTACATTTGTTTGCAAACACTTAGTTTTGTGCAAAACATAAGAGTTGGTGCGGACTCTTTCGTGAACTTTACTAATAAAGCGCGACAGAGCGCACCAACTCAAATGTTGGTAAATATTAAGTTTTTAGTGATTATTTGACAAATTGACCAATGGCCTTGTTTAGAGCTTCAACTGCGCCGGTATCGTGATGCTCAACTGCGGTGGTTATACACTCGGAGATATGGTCTTGAAGCAAGACCTTTCCGGCGTTGTTGATAGCAGAACGAACGGCGGCAAGCTGCACCAAAACCTCGGAGCAATCTTGATCGTTATCTATCATTCGCATCACTGATTCAAGGTGACCCTTTGCCTTTGCAAGGCGGTCGAGTACAGCCTTTTTGTTGGTGTGTACATGGGGAATTGCGAGATGGTCGTGCGCTGCACCATGCTCATGCGAATGTTCGGAAGGGTAAATGTGATTTCCGTATTTGTCATGCTCTAAGCCGTCACACATTTTAATCCCTCCTTTCGATGCCGGTAATTACATATTGGGAACCAATTTTTTGAGGATTTCAAGAACTGCTGCCGGGCAGGGGGAGTCCAGAGGCAGGTCAAAGAGTGACGTTCCCTCACGGTCGAAGCGGTTGACCAAAGCATCCTCGGGCAGTGTGCCGAATACTTCAAGTCCAATCTTTTTTAGAAGTTCATCAGTAGGCTGGTCATCACGAACACGGTTTAGAACCAAGCCTGCCTGTTTAACATCAATGTTGTTTTCGCCGGCGTTTGCGACAGCAATTATGCCGGAAGCCGTCTGAAGACTTCTTGCAGACATATCTGCCATAACCAAAAGGCAATCAACGCTTTTCATAACACGGCGGTTGAGCTGCTCGGGGCCTGCTTCGCCGTCTACTATGCAAAAGTCGTAATCGTCAATAAGGGTGTCGATGCCGTAACGGAGAAGCTCGTTGCAGGCGCAGAAGCAGCCCGGCTCCTCGGGACGACCCATTGTTAGCAGGTCAAAGCCATCACCATGGGAGAGGATGCTGCGCATAAGGTCTTTTGTCGGACCATCGCTTAGAGCCTCTCTTGCCTGACGTTGTCCCAGTAATTCACCACGAAGCTGACTGACTGTTTTTTCTACCTTCATGCCCGTTGTGTAGCATAGGCTCATGGCTGAGTCCGCATCAATAGCAAGGACTCTGCCGGGAAAACGCTTTGCCAGCAAACGGATAAGCAGTGTTGAAACAACGGTCTTACCTGTTCCGCCTTTTCCGGTAACGGCGATTGATTTAATTTTTTCCATAATGTGTTCCTCGCTTTATTTAAAATGTGAACTTATGCCACGACCATAGCAGGGCTATGGTCGTGGCCGAAACTTAAATGTTTAAAACGCTTATGCGTCTTTTCTGAAGTTGTGTGCGCCGACAACAGACTCCATGTACTCGCCAATTTGAGCGCGAAGCTCGTCGTTGGATTTGTAGCGGGGGTCGATTGCATCGACATCGACGTAAAGGGTGGGGATGCCGAACTTCTCTTGGATCATGTCGGTTACGATTTTGCCGGAAGCCCATGTGTGCTTGCAGCCAACGTGGCCCATGAAGATGGAGACGTTGACGTTGTAGTCTGCATACATGTTGTCGATAACCTTGAGCCAATAGTCGGTCGGGCCGGTTGCGCCGTGGATCATGGGAACGGTCAGCATGGACTCTGCGGTCTGACGCTTTACGCTTTCCCAATCGTTAAGATCCTGCATGATGAGGCCGTCCTGATAGCCGAAGCCGTCCATAACGGTGATTGCGCCGTAGGTTTTTTCCATCCAGTCCATGATGCCGGTGTTGGACCACATCATGTTCTGCATGAGGCAGACACGGTATTTTTCTTCGGGGCACTTTGTTGCGGACATACCCATATCGGCAAGCATATTGCCCATTTCGAGCTGGGTTGCGAGCATTGCGGTTACTTCGGGGGTTCCTGCCAGAGGAGCAATGATCTCGTTTAGAACGAGCATACGGCCGGGAAGTACGCAGGGGGTCTTTTTACGGAGATCGGACAGATCCTTAAGAAGTGCATATGCCTTGTTTGCTTCTTCGTTGATAGCAACGAACTTTGCATAACGGTCGGCATCCCATTTAAGGCCTGTGATGTCTTCCATGAACTTTACGAAGGTGTCCATCTGGTCTGCTACATACTGATAACCCTTTGCGTCATGACGGAAGGGGCAGTCAAAGGTGAAGCAGGGGCAGTCGAATACACGCTCCATGATGGGGTATGCGATACGAGCGGAGTCGCAGGGAACGGTGGCGTGAACGAAAGCGTCGATGTCGATGCCGAATTCGCCCTTAAGAGCGCAGCCAAGCTGAGCCTTATCGATGGCGCACATGCTGGTAGGAGCATATTTTTCGGTTTCGTCGATGTAACGGCTGCAGAGGTCTTCCATGGAAGCGATACGGGTGGGGATAGTATCGAGGAAGAAGGGAACGCAGTCAAATGCGCGGATAATTGTTACGGGTACGGGTCCGCCGAATGCTACAAGCTTTTTGCCTGCTGCCTTTGCGTCGCGGATTTCTTCCCAGGTGAACTTCTGAATATCAACAGTCCACATTACTTCGGGCATACCCTTTGAAAGCATATGCTGATAGATACTGTCAACCTGCTTGCAGGTTAAGTCAATCATGTTGACCGGCTGTGTGGGGTCAAAGTTTTGTGTAGGTACCTTAGCCATTTTTTATTCCTCCTTCTTACTTCTCTATCATTTCGACGAAAGCTTCTGCACGGATAGCAAGCTGTCCTGCGTTAGCCATCTGCTCTTCACGCTCAACCTGGAGCATGGGGATGCCTGCTTCTTTGAGGGTTGGCTCAAGATAGAAAGCCTCGCCGCCCCAGCACTCGCAGTTTTGCATCTTCTGGTAGATAACGCCCTGTACGTTGTATTCCTTGCAGAGTGCAACGATTTCGTTGTGGATTGCAGGACGGTTGTCCAAGCTGCGGGGGCAGGTGATACGGTTGAGGTAATATGCGGCGATGGAACCCATAACGTCCTTGTCGTCAACGACAATTTGTCCGCCGAAGGCCTTGGAGCCGAAGCAGAAGGAATCTGCAACGATAATTCCGCCCTTTTCCTCGATAACCTTGAGGTATTCGGGGTTGTCAAGTGCGGAGCCAATGACCATCAAACGTGCGCGGGACTCGATGGGCTTGCGGTTCTTAGCGTCTGCAAGGAACTCCTTGAGAGCAGCTATGTAATCGTCGATGTGCATATCGCACTCTGCGAGTGTGATTTTGAGGACATCTTCGCCGGAAACAACGGGATTTGCTGCCTTGCGGAGGTCATAAACCTGAGCAATAAGTGCGCGCATCTCGTTGGTCTTTGCGATTGCGGCCTTTAGGGACTCATCGGTGATTTTCTTGCCGGAGAGTTTGCCGAGTTCTTCTGCAAGCTCTTCCATTTCGGACTTGTAGTACTTGATGGTGATATCGCTTGTGATACGGGGTGCGCCGATCTGATGGAAGAACAGCTTCTTGCCGGCCTTCTTGGATACGTGCTCCCAGTTGTCGAGGATACGGGTAGCCATCATGCAGCCATCGGACTGTACGAGGCCGTCGAGGTCATAGGTGCCGTTCATCAGGTATTGGAGAATGGAGCGTGAGAAGCTGCAGCTGAAGCTGGACATCCAAGCCTCCGCGTCACTGCTGTCAACGCAGTTGGTTGCTCTTAGACGGATTGGGAGAATGTCGGCTGCGTAGAAAAGTTCCTCGGGAACGTGGCAGCATACATAGCCTAGTGCTTTTTTGCCGGATGCTTTCCAAGCCTTAACTGCTTCGCTTGAAATGGTGGTATCAAATAATTTCTGGTAACTCATGTGTCTCCTCCTTTTTATTCTTGGACAATAATTTCAATCCCGCGGCGGGCAATGTAGTTGGATTGCCCTTTTATGCCGCGAGCTTGGAATTTACTCTTTGGGGCGTTCTCACCAAGAGAAGCTGATGGCACCTGCTGTGCAGGCGCTTCTGCAAAGCTCTGTTGCGTCGCCGGCTTTGCAGCGGGCGCAGTCTGTTTGCAGGGTGTTGCGGACAGCCTCACGGATTAGAACTACTTCGTCGTCAAAATCGTCAAGTTCAACCGCGAAAAGCTTTTCGGGGCAGACGCTTATGCAGGCTTTGTCCTTGCATTCGGCGCATTTTGAGGTGTCTATCTTAATGTAGTAGTGTCCGGAACCATCTTCGTAGCCATAATTTGCTAACATGACTTTAGCCTCCTGTCATTTTTTGTCTGTTTTCGAGCATATTCATAACAGAAATGCGTGGTCTTGCGAGGATAAATGCTAAGACTTGGGCGGTCGCACTTTACTTTTCGGCCGTGTCTTTACCAAGGGGACCAAACGGATGGATGCTTATGCTTGGGCTTTTGCTCTTTTCTTTTCGACCATGTCTTTACCGATGAGGGCTGCACCGAGTGCGCCGGCGATTTGGGTGTCCATCTTTGCGGGTAGAGCCGTAACATTCATGAGGCGCTCAATACGGCGGGTTACGCCGATATTTTTAGCGATACCGCCGGTGATTGCGAAGTCGGGTTCCATGCCGTTGCGCTCAAGCAGACGCACAACGCGAAGTGCCATTGCGTGGCAATATGCGGCGAGAACTCTTTCCTTTGTCCAGCCTGCACGCATGAGCTTTGTTGCTTCGCTCTTTGCGAAGATTACGCAGGTGGAGGAAACAGGCTCCGGCTCGGAGTCGATATCGAAGGACATTGTGCCGATATCTTCAACGCGAACTGCGAGGAGGTTTGCAATAACTTCCATGCCGCGGCCGGTTCCGGCTGCGCACTTATCGTTCATCATGAAGGAGGTTACAGCGCCTTTTTCGTCGCAATGGATTGCTTTGCAGTCCTGACCGCCCATGTCGAGAATTGTGCGGACTGTGGGCCCATAGATGTAGTTTGCGCCTCTTGCGTGGCAGGTGATTTCTGTGACGGTTTTGTTGGAAAAGGGGACGTTAACGCGGCCGTAGCCTGTACCTATTGTATAGGTAATATCGTCAAGTGTCAATCCTGTATCTTTCATTGCCCAGTTGATTGCGCCTATAGCGGAATCGGGGCTGTTGGAGCCTGTTCTCATGTTGGAATAGGCATAGGGAACGCCATCTGCAAGGATGACGGCCTGTGTGCTGGTTGAGCCGATATCGACGCCGGCGGTGATAAGGCTGCCGTGCCAGTCAGCGATTTCGGGGTTCTTCCAGTTGGATTCGTGCCATCTCCAGTATTCTACTTTTTCTAATTCAGCCATGGTTTTATCCTCCGTATACTAATTCTCGGTGGCAAAGATTGCCGCACCGATTGCACTCACGAACTCGTTGTTGTCGGGGACAGTAATTTGTCTGCCGAAAACATTTGACATACACTGGATAAGACCCTTGTTGTAGCCGGGTCCACCGATAAGTGTGAAGTGGTCGGTTAGACCGACTCTGCGAATCATGGAAGCTATACGGTTTGAAATACCCATATGTACGCCATAGGCGATGTCTTCTCTGGTTTCCTTCGCGTGGATAAGCGAAATTACCTCGGACTCCGCAAATACAACGCACTGAGCATTGGTAGCCAATTCCTTGGTGTGGCGGAGAGAAAAATCTCCCATTTCTTCTGTGGTAATCTGAAGTGCGCGAGCCATGGTTTCGATGAAGGTTCCTGCGCCGGATGCGCATTTGTCGTTAACTTCATACTTCATGACTGTGCCATCTTCGTTGAGGCGGATTACGCGGCAGCTGTCAGCGCCCATGTCGATGACAGTGTCGGTGTCGGCAATTACGAACTTTGCGCCCCTTGCGGCTGCGCCAACCTCGTTGACTTCTCCATTGCCCCATTTTACGATTTCGCGGCCAACACCCGTTATAGCAAGAAAGCTAACGTCATCGGCGGTAATTTTAGCATCACTCAAAATTTGTTTGTACACGTTCTGAGCTGCCAGGTCTGCGTCAAATTCTGTGGGAAGCATTACTGTTGCGACAATTTTGCCGTCCTTTAATATTGCTCCCTTTGTGTTTTGACTTCCACAATCGATTCCTGCGGTTATCATATCCTGTTCCTCCCTTTTATGCAATGCATACTTTCTGCCAAGCTTTTTTGTAACAGAAAGGCATTTGAGTCTACATTATTTTATAAGCAAAGCTTGTGCCAATTCGTCAACCTTTGCAAATTTAGTATTCTACTCACAAATGCCGGTGCTTATATTTGTGCATTTCGCCCGACATTCTTATTGTTCCTGCATTTAGCCAAACACTTATTTTTTAGTGCTTGGCAGTTGTGTTGCCGATTACAACCTTTGTTAAAGCAATAACGCTCATTAAGTGTGTCAATATTGTTTCTTGGACGTGTCGTGGCACAGGTTGTGCCGTTCGTTCTCGCTTCCTGAAGTCAGAAAGAAGCGGGCGGAAACAAGCAATTGTCTCCGCCCTTTGTATTATTGAGATTGAGAAGAAGTGCTGAAGTTGAAATTATTTGTTGACAACAGTGTCCATATACTGACCGATAGCAACCTTGATCTCGTCGGGAGATTTGTAGCGGCCGTCGATACCGTCAACGTCAAGATACAGTGTGGGCAGGCCATACTTCTCTTGGATCATGTCGGTGACCATCTTTGCGGATGCCCATGTGTGCTTGCAGCCGATATGGCCGACAAACAGGGATACGTCCGGCTCGTACTCTGCGAAAATCTTGTCTACGAGGTAGACAAAGTTCTCGGAAGGTCCGGCGGCGCCGTGGATCATCGGGTTGTTCTGCATCTTCTTCGCCATAACCATGAAGCAGTCATGCTTATCATCAAGATGCTCGTAATAGTCGCCGTGCTGGAAGCCGAAGGCGTCCATGATTGCAACGGTGTCGTAGTCTTTTTCCAGCCAGTCCATAACGCCGGAGGAGGACCAGAGCATATTTTGAAGGAGAGCTGCGCGGTGCTTTTCGCCGTTGGGGCAGGGGCCCATGCCAAGCTCGGAGAGCATTTCGCCGACTTCGAGCTCCTGACGGAGGAGTTCTGCCATTTCGGGGAAGCAAGCCATTGCGTTGGAGGTGCCGTTAAGAACGAGCATACGTCCGGGAAGCGGGCAGGGCTTACGCTTACGGAGGTCTGCGCACTTGCCTTGAAGCTCATAGCTGATGTTGGAGTTGGTCATTGCAACCTTTAGCTTTTCCCAATCAAGCTTTGTGCCGGTGAGTTCTTCCATGAAGGTGATGAACTTCTCGGTTTGAGCGGCAAGATATTCGCGGCCACGGTCGTCGCGGCGATACGGATAGTCGAAGGAGAATGTGGGAACATTCATCATTCTTTCCATGTTGGGGTATACAACACGGGAGGAGTCGCAGGGAACTGCGGAATATACGAAAGCATCGGGGGTTGCGCCGTACTGGTCTTCAATCAGGGTTCCGAGATAAGTTTTGCAAAGTCCGCAAGTTGTTGCGGGGACGTACTTTTCAGCAGCGTCGATGAACTTACCTGTAAGAACCGGGTTGGGGGACAGACGGATTGGAATAGTGTCAAGATATACGGGGATGCAATCGAAAGCAACAATGATGTCAACAGGTACGGGGCCGCCGAAGAAAACCATCTTCTTGCCCTGGCTGCGTCCATCACGGAAGTTATGCCACATTGCGGACTGGATGTTAAGTGTCCAAAGCAGGTCGGGGTTTCTTTCTGTCATACGCTCGATTTGACCGTCAACCTTTTTGCAGCAGAAATCAAAAACTGACATTTCGCCAGCCATTACGGCGTCTTCTAATTTAGTATCCTTAACCATTAAAAATATCCTCCTTTTCCTTATTTCTCAATCATTTCAACGAAGGCTTCTGCACGGATGGCAAGCTGGCCTGCGTTTGCTAGATGCTCTTCACGCTCAACTTGAAGAATGGGAACACCAATTTCTTTAAGAGCAGGCTCAAGATACATGATCTCGCCGCCCCAGCACTCACAATACTGCATTTTTTCGTAGATGATACCGTCTACCTTGTATTCCTTGCAGTCGTCGATGATTTGCTGCTGAAGCTTAATGCGGTTGTCCAGCATACGCGGGCAAATGATACGATCGAGATAGTACTCTGCAATGGAAGCGATGAGGTTGTTGTTCTTGATTTCCATGTCGCAATGGAAGGGTCTGTTGCCGTAGCAAAGAGAGTCCATTACGAACAGGCCGCCCTTGTCCTCGATTACCTTGAGGTAGCCGGGGTTGTCAAGTGCGGAGCCGATGATCATAAGACGTGCGCGGCCATCGGTGATGGGCTTGCGGTTTGCGGCGTCTGCAAGGAATGCCTTGACCATCTCTATGTATTCGTCGATGGGGTAGTCGCAGAAAGCCATGGTGATGTTGAGGCAATCTTCGCCGTTGATGACGGGATGCTCAGCCTTGCGGAGGTCATAAACCTTGCGAACCAAGCCACGGGCTTCGTTCATCTTGTCGATAGCGGCTTTGAGCTTTTCGTCGGTAAGCTTGTTGCCGGAAAATTCTTCAAGACCTGCAACAAGGTCCTTTAGCTCGTCTACATAGTAGCCGATTTCGAGGTCGCCCTTGTACATACGGGGTGCGCCGATTTCTTTAAAGAATTTGCCCTTGTTTGAAACCTTGGAGTCTTGATATTCGGCGTTGTCGAAGCAGCGGGCGGCCATCATGCAACCGTCGCTCGTTACAAGGCCGTCAAGCTCATAGGTGCCGTTCATCCAATACTGAAGCATACCTCTTGCATAGCTGCAGCTGAATGAGGACATCCATGTGTCTGCGTCGGGGCTCTCGGTGCAACCGGTAGCTCTTAGGCGGACAGGCAAAACATCTAGTGCATAGAAAATTTCGGTGGGGATGTGGCAGCAAAGATAACCGACAGCCTTTTTCCCTTGTGCTCTCCAAGCCTTAACTGATTCTTGGTTAATGCTTGATTCAAATAATTTCTGGTAATCCATATGTCTCCTCCTTTATGTTCTTGGGGCAATAATTTCAAGCTCATTTTGTTCGCTGCGGCAGCTGCTGCTGCACGGGCGGCAATGAGTTGGAATTCGTATTTTTGTCCGCACGGGGCGGACAGTTATTTGTGCCTTGGAATTGGAGCGTTTTGTGAAATCCGTTGATTTATCAGATTTTCACTTCATTAACAGCTTTCATTTTACAGTTTGCAATACAAATTGTCAATTCCATAATAAATTTTGCGCAATTGCCACTATAAAAACGGATTTTTTTGTTCATTTGTTCAAGGGTCGGATGCCAAACAAGTCCTGTTTTCTTCCAATTAACACCACAGCTTTTGCCGGGCGTTTTTTGTTTAACGAAGCAGGATAAAAGGGCGAAAGCAATTTAAACTGTTTTCGCCCTTGTTGGGTTACATCAAGCTGTGCGCCGATTATTGCACATATACCATTACCGCAAAGCGGCACATGGCACAGCTTATTTCATAACAACCGTTTCGAAATATTCGGAAATTTGAGCCTTAACCTCGTCGCCGGACTTGTAGCGGCCGTCGATGCAGTCGAGGTCTACATAGAGGGTTGGGATGCCGTACTTTTCCTGAACCATGTCGGTGATCATCTTGGCGGAAGCCCAGGTGTGCTTGCAGCCGACGTGGCCGAGGAACATGGAAACGTTTGGAGAATATCTCTGGAAGATATCGTCCACCATTTCGATGTGGCTGGCGGAGGGGCCGGAAGCGCCGTGGATCATCGGGTTGTTCTGCATTCTCTTACCCATGACCTTCAGGCAGTCTTTTCTGTCATCCATGTGCTCATAGAAGATGTCGCCCTGGAAGCCGAAGGCGTCCATGACTGCAACAGCATTATATTCCTTTTGCATCCAGTCCATGATACCTGCGTTGCCCCAAATCATGTTTTGGAGCATTGCAACACGATATTTTTCGTCCTCACAGGCACCCATGCCCATGTCGTGAATCATGTTGCCGACGGCAAGCTCGCTCTCGAGCAGGTCGCCCATTTCGGGGTAGCAGGCAACGGCGTTTGTTGTGCCGTTGAGAACAAGCAGACGGCCGGGCAGCGGGCAGGGCTTTAGCATACGAAGGTCTGCGCACTGCTTTTGGAGGTCGAAGTTGCGGTTGGAGTTTTCCATGTAGTATTTGAGTTTGTCCCAATCGAGCTTTGTGCCGGTGGCTTCTTCCATGAACTTGATGAAGTCTTCGCACTGCTCGGCAAGGTATTCGGCTCCGCGCTCATCGCGGCGATAGGGGGTGTCGAATACGAAGGTGGGGACGTTCATTAGCTTTTCCATTGCGGGATAGGCAACGCGGGAGGAGTCGCAGGGGACGGAGTTGTAAACGAAGATGTCGGGCTGCATTCCGTATGCGCCGGAAAGCCATGCGCCAAGCTCTGTCTTGTCAAGTCCGCACATTGATGCGCCGACATACTTTTCGGCTTCGTCGATGTATTTACTTGTAAGGGAGGGGTTGGTGGAGAGGCGGAAGGGGATGCAGTCCATGTAAAATCCGAAGCAGTCGAATGCGGCGATTAGCTCTGTGGGAACTGATCCTCCGTAGAACACGAGCTTCTTGCCGTTCTTGTGGGCATCGCGATAGCCGTCCCACATGAACTTCTGGATTTCCATGGTCCAGAGCATATCGGGGTTTCTTTCTTTCATACGGGCTATGGAGCCATCTATTTTTGTGCAGGCGAATTCCGTTATTGTCATTTCGCCTTTGAGCACCAGCTCTTCTAAGTTTTTAAGATCAGCCATGATTAGTCCTCCTTTTCTATCATCTCTATGAACGCTTCGGCGCGGATTGCAAGCTGTCCTGCATTGGACATATGCTCTTCACGCTCAACTGTTAGGAGAGGGATGTTAAGGTCTTTGAGCTTGCCCTCAAGCAGGACATTCTCGCCGCCCCAGCACTCGCAGTTTTGCATTCTTTGATAGATGATGCCGTCTACATTGAAATCCTTGACGTTCTTGATGATGAAGTCGTGGAGAGTTTCATGAATGTCCATCATACGCGGGCAAACAAGACGGGAGAGGTAGTAGTCCGCAACGGAGCCGAGAACGTCGGCATCGTTTACGGGGCAGGGCTCGCCAAAGCCGCGGTTGCCGAAGCAAAGCGCGTCCATGACAACAAGACCGCCCTTGTCCTCGATTACCTTGATGTATTCGGGGTTATCGAGTGCGGAGCCGATTAGGAGGATGCGGGCACGGTGGTTTGTGATGGGGGTGCGTGTGTGTGCGTCCGCAAGGAAAGCCTTTAGAAGCTCTATGTATTCTTCAACGTGCATATTTGTTGCGGCAAGAGTGATTTTTAGGGTGTCCTCGCCGTTTATAACGGGGTCTTTTACCTTGCGCAGCTCATAGACCTGACGAACAAGCTCGCGGCACTCGTTGTAGGTTGCAATGGACTTTTTGAGCTTTTCGTCGGTAAGCTTGTTGCCGGAAAACTCCTCAAGGTCGTGGATGAGGTCGAGCAGCTCGGCCTTGTAGAACGGGGTGGAATGGGATGAGCACTTACGGGGAGCGCCGATTTGTCTGATGAACTTCTCTTTGCCCGCCTTGCCGTTTTGGTAAGCTGCGTTATCGTAAACACGGCCTGCCATTAGGCAGCCGTCGGATGCGATGAAGCCATCAAGGTCATAGGTGCCGTCCATCCAATATTGCAGGATGGATCTTGCAAAGCTGCAGCTAAAGCTGGACATCCAAGTTTCAGCCTCACTGCTGTCTATGCAATTTGTTGCTCTCATGCGGATGGGGAGAATGTCCAATGCGTGGAGAATTTCCTCGGGGATGTGGCAGCAAATAACGCCTAGTGATTTTTTGCCTTGTGCCCTTTGGGCTTTGACCGCTTCGTCCGAAATGTCTGACTCAAATAATTTCTGGTAATTCATGTAACTCCTCCTTCATTTTTTTGGGGAAACGATTTCAATCTCGCCGGTTTTGCTAAGCGCCGGTTAAACGACAAACGGAGCAGGCTCCGTTATAGCTCTGCGAGTTTGGAATTTTTGCGAATTGACACCGACGCAAAGCATCGGAAAATCTGCCGTTTCGCACACAATGGTTGGCCTCTTTGTTCTATATTCCCGGAATTATTATATCGTACACTTCATTGTAAAGTCAGTACAATAATGTGTCAATATCCTTTTGGTTTTTTCTACAATTTGTATCCTTTTGCAGTTTTTTTAAGCAACTATTACTCCTTGCATGCAGGTTTTGAACAAACTTCCCGTTCACAATTTGTGCCATTCGACGAAGTATTCGTGCTTTTGTTGGGTTTTTGCCAAGCTTTTATACATGGTCGGAAAGGACAAAAGGGGAATTTCCTCCCTGTCCTTTCCGATTTTCCCGTTTTTTACATAATTTTTTTGACCATTTGTACAGCTTCGTCACTTATCGCATGACAACAGTTTCCATGTATTGGGAAATTTCGGCCATGATATCGTCACCGGATTTGTAGCGGCCGTCTATTGCGTCGAGGTCTACAAACAGGGTTGGCAGGCCGTATTTTTCCTGAATCATGTCGGTTAGCATTTTTGAGGATGCCCAGGTGTGCTTGCAGCCGATGTGGCCGAGGAACATGGAAACATTGGGGGAATATTGCTCAAAAATTTCCTCAACCATTTTCAGGTGGCACTCGGAGGGGCCGGATGCGCCGTGAATCATGGGGTTGTTCTGCATACGTCTTGCCATAACCTTGTAGCAGTCGTGTCTGTCATCCGGGTGCTCATAAAGGAGGTCGCCTTGGAAGCCAAACGCGTCCATGACGGCAACGGCGTTGTAGGTTTGCTCCATCCAATCCATGATTTTTGAGTTGCCCCAAATCATGTTTTGCAGCATTGCCACGCGGTATTTTTCATCCGGACACGCGCCGATGCCAAGCTCGGCCATCATAAGACCCGCTTCATATTCGTGCTCATAGACATTGAGCATTTCGGGGAAGCAGGGATATGCGTTTGTTGTGCCGTTTAGGACGAGGAAGCGTCCGGGCAGGGGACAGGGCGTTTTTTTGCGCAAATCCGCACACTTTGCCTGGAGGTCAAACACCTTGTTTGAGATTTCCATAAAGTGCTTCATTTTTTCCCAGTCGCACTTTGTGCCCGTTGCCTTTTCCATGAAGTCCACAAGGTCGTGAACCTGACTTGCAAGGTATTCGGCACCGCGCTCGTCGCGGCGGAAGGGCAGGTCAAAGCTAAAGGTTGGGATGTTCAGAATTTTTTCCATGGCGGGGTAGGCAACGCGGGAGCTGTCGCAGGGGACGGAGCTGTATACGAAGATGTCGGGGTCAAAGCCATATGCGCCGCAGAGGCAGGCACCAAGCTCGGTTTTGTCAAGCCCGCACATGGAGGCGCTGACAAATTTTTCCGCCTCGTCTATGTATTTGCCTGTGATGTTGACGTTTGTGCAGGTGCGGAAGGGAATTATGTCGAGGTAAAAAGGAACGCAATCGAAGGCCGCAAAGATTTCAACCGGCATGGAGCCGCCAAAGGCGACTATTTTTTTGCCGTTTTTGTGCGCGTCACGAACACCATCCCAAGTGAATTTCTGTATTTCGAGAGTCCAGAGCAAATCGGGGTTTTTTGCCTTCATTCTCTCTATGGAGCCTGCTACCTTATCGCAGTAAAAATCAACAATTGACATTTCGCCGCTTAGGACAAGGTGCTCGTTGTTTTTGTATTCTGCCATTATTCAGTCCTCCTATAACATATCAATATTCAGTCCGTCAAGGAAGTAGTATCCTTTGGCGGAGGCGGGGGTTGGGTGCTGCTGCCGAACTTTCATGTTTTTGTTGCTTTGCGTGAAGACTTATGCTACTATTGTATGTGTTTTTGTGGGAATTTGCCGAAGGCGGGACGATTATGTCAGTCCTTATTCCAATCGGCAATAAACATTGGATTTACAAAGGGTCTGCATATGGCAATTGCCGCTATGCTTCCCTCATTCAAAACCCGCTCAATCTGCTCCTTGCTGCGATATCCTCCAACGCTGATTACAGGTGTTGGAATAACTGCCGAGAGTGCCAGTGCCCCTGCTGTAAAGTGACCCTCCGTTGCCCCCTCAACAACCTTTAGTGACGGGCGCGATTCCTTTGTCAGCGCAAGGCCGGAGCTAAGCTCAATCGCATCAATTCCGCGCTTTGAAAGCTCCTTGCAAACCCATGTGCTGTCCTCGGCGGTCAGTCCGTTTTCTTCGATAAGGTCGGTGTAGTTAATTTTTATCAGCACCGGATAATCCTTGCCGACAGCGGCGCGAACCTCATCATAAACCTCAAGCACGGCGCGCGCTCTGTTTTCAATGCTTCCGCCGTATTCATCCTCGCGCTTGTTGTAATAGGGGCTTAAAAATTCGCTCAAAAGGTAGCCGTGGGCGCAGTGAATTTGCACGCCGTCCGCTCCCGCATCCTTGCAAATTTTTGCGGCTTTTCCAAAATCCTTTACAATACCCGCAATCTGCTCGCGGGTCATTGCCTTTGCTTCAAAGCCCGTCGGCGGAATTATGTCGGAGGGGGCAAGCGGATATTCGCCCTCGTCCACCACAAGCGTATTCGCTCCGCACTGGCCGAGCTGAATAACAATTTTTCCGCCGTTTTCGTGTGTTGCCTCCGCAACCTCACGAAAGCTTTCGGCAAAGCCGTCAAGATAAATTCGCGGCATAAAGGGTGCGGCGCAGGAGTTTTTTCCAACGCCCATCATGCCCGTAATTATAAGGCCGACGTTTCCTTTTGAGAGGGCGGCGCAAAGCTCCTTTTCATACGGAAGAATTTTTCCTTCAAGCCCCTCCTTGTCGGTCAGCGTTGCGCTTCTAATAATGCGGTTTTTAATTTGCAGGTTTCCAAGACTTACGGGTTCAAATATTTTTTTCATATCGGCTTCCTTTCTGCGTCAAACGCGGCACATTTCATGCTTTGTTTAGAAAAACGCGGCTCTCCCCAATCCGCCGCAAAAGTTTCTCTTATAAACGAGTATAGTTTCCACTTGCCGCTTTGTCAATCAAGTTACTGCTACAAACTTGTATTTCCATACATAATATTTTTCATAATATATAACGGAGGCTACAAAATGCACAAAGAAAGTGTTACCCTTTCCGCCCCTACCACAATTAAGGGCAAAAATCTCTCCATCGCAAAGCACCCCGAAACTTCCGACAGAATTTTATCTTCCGCTCTCGCAGCGCGTGTTATGACGGCCGAGGCCGCCGCGTCCATGATACATTCCGGCATGACGCTTTGCACGAGCGGCTTCGGCACGGGCTACCCCAAGGCAATCCCCTCCTCCCTCGCCGCCGATAAACACGCAACAGACCTCACCCTAATCGCCGGTGCATCCCGCGGCGAAATGCTGGATGGCGCAATGTCCAAGTCCGGCATCCTCAAAAAGCACAGCGCTTTCCAGTTCAACTCCGATATGCGCGACGAAATCAACCTCGGCAATGTGGAATTTGTCGATTACCACCTGAGTCAGCTTGCGGGAAAAATTCGCAAGGGCGTCTATGGCAAAATTGACTTTGCAATAATCGAGTGCTGCAAAATCAATGCGGACGGCAGCATAATCCCAACCCTCTCCGCCGGCATAACCGACACAATCATCGACTGTGCGGAAAAAATTCTGCTCGAGGTCAACCTCGCCGTTCCCACAACCGTTGAGGGCTTCCACGACTTTGGCTGTGTTTCCGGCAAAAGCGTCACCTCCCCCGGCGACCGCGTTGGCGAAAAATTCCTCCGCCTTGACCTCAACAAGGTCATGGGCGTTGTAATAACCGACATTCCCGATACCGACCTATTCTATCCCGACGTTAAGCCCGTTTTTGACGATATTGCAAACAATGTCGTTGCTCTGTTAAATAACGAAATCGAAAACAATCGCCTCCCTGCAAGCTTCACCTTCCAGTCCGGCATGGGCGTTGTTGCAAACTGCGTCCTTGTGGGTCTTATGACCAAGGGCTACAAAAACCTCAAAATGTACACGGAGGTGCTCGCCGACCAAGCTCTGCTTGCCATCAAGGAGGGCATAATTTCCGAAGCCACCACCACCTCTCTCGACATCACCCCCCTCGGCTTCGACACACTTTATGACAATGTCGAGTTTTTCAAGGAGCACCTTGTCATTCGCCCCCTCGAAATCACAAACGGCTCTGCCGGCATAATCTCCATGGATCTTGTCAGCATGAACACCGCTCTCGAAGCGGACATCTACGGCAATGTCAATTCCTCCCATGCCATGGGCACACAGATGATAAACGGTCTTGGCGGCTCCAACGATTTTTGCCGCAACGCCAAGCTTTCAATTTTCACCACCCCCTCAACGGCAAAGGGCGGCGCAATCTCCCGCATTGTACCCATGGTTTCTCATGTGGACAGCACCGAGCACGATGTTGACGTTATAGTCACCGAATACGGCTATGCGGATCTTCGCGGCAAATCCCCGAAGGAGCGCGTAAACGAGCTAATAGAAAACTGCGCCCACCCCGATTACCGACAGGGTCTGCACGAATATTACGAGGAAGCGCTTGCTCTTTGCGGCCCCTGCCAAACTCCGCACGACCTCTCCAAGGCACTTTCATGGCATCAAAAATACCTTGAAACAGGTAGTATGAAATAGGCTGCAAGCTTGAAATTGGGCGCGCGTGCCCCTACTTATTTGGAGGTAACAGCATGTATAATGACAGGATTTTATCGCCGGAGCTTTCTTCCCGTGTTATGAGTCTTTCGGATGCCGCGTCGTTCATAAAGCCCGGCATGACAATTGCCCTCAGCGGCTTTAGCACAGGCTATCCAAAAGCGATACCCTGTGAAATTCTCCGTCAGGGCACAGCCAAGGACCTTAAAGTCTTTTCCGGTGCCGCCAAGGGCGACGGACTTCTAACGGCGATTGCACATTCCGGCATGGTTTCGCGCTTCGGTGCGTTTCAGCTCGGACGCGAAATGCGCAAGACAATAAACCGCGGCGAAATCGCATACTCCGACATCCATTTGAGCCAGCTTGCCCACAAGCTGAAAAACGGCACCTATGGAAAAATTGATTTTGCCATCATAGAGTGCTGCAAAATCAAGGAGGACGGCGGCATTGTTCCCTCCCTCTCCGCCGGAATTGTCGATGCAATCCTCGACTGCGCGGATAAGGTTTTGTTGGAGGTCAATCTCGCCCTCCCCGAAGAAATTGAGGGTATGCACGATTTTTGCTCCGACACAAAAGCCCCCATAGTAAATATCCTTGACCGCCTTGGCGACACGCTTTTGCGTTGCGACCCCGCAAAAATTGCCGGCATAGTCATAACAGATCTTCCCGAGGAGGAAATCCACTTCCGCGACACAAATGAGCTGTATCTGCAAATTGCAAAGCACGTTGTTGCAATGATTAAAAAAGACATTGACGCCCACCGTCTGCCCCCAAACTTCACCTTTCAGTCTGGCGTTGGCGGTGTTGCAAATGCCGTGCTGAACGGCTTTAACGAGGGCGGCTTCCATGATTTGAATATGTACACCGAGATCATGGCCGACCAAGCGTTTAGCTTTGTAAAGTCCGGCCTTGTGCGAGCCGTTACAACCACCTCACTCGACCTCTCCACAACCGCCCTAAAGGAATTTTACAGCGACATTCCTTATTATAAGGAGCGCATTGTCATTCGCCCGCAAGCTGTCACAAACGGCGCATCGTACATCGAAGCCATGGGGCTTGTCGCGATGAACACCGCCGTTGAAGCGGACATTTATGGCAACATCAACTCCACAAACTCTCTTGGCTCACAAATTCTAAACGGCATAGGCGGCTCCAACGACTTTTGCCGCAGTGCGGAGCTTTCCATTTTCATCACCCCCTCAACAGCCAAGAACGGTGCCATCTCCAGCATCGTTCCAATGGTCACCCATGTGGACAATTCCGAGCACGATGTGGACGTTATAGTCACCGAATACGGCTATGCCGACCTCCGCGGAAAATCCCCCAAGGAGCGCGTGACCGAAATTATCGAAAACTGCGCCCACCCCGATTACAGACAGGGTCTGCGCGACTATTACGCCGGCGCACTCGAGCTTTGCGGCCCCTGCCAAACCCCGCACGACCTTGAAAACGCATTTTCATGGCACCTGCGCTACCAAAAAACCGGAACCATGCGCGTGTAAACCATTGATAAGCAAAAGGGCGCGCATTGCGCAAACGCAATCAACTCCGCCGCAAACAGGGCGGATGTAAATATTGCGGATGCGCAATGCGCGCCATAAGCGTATCGGGCATATCGGGCGTATATGCCAAAGGACCGGTGCAAAGAATGCGGACGCGCAATGCGCGCCCCTACGGCTTGTGTAAATTTGCCCGCCCTATGTATGAGGGCACAAAAACGGAGGTGTTGCTTTTTGAAAAATCGCAACTATGGACTTGACCTGCTAAAGAGCGTTTCCATGCTCATGATAGTAATGCTGCACATTTTGGGTGTCGGCGGAATTCTTGCCTCCTCCGCGGAGGGCAGCCTTTCAAACGGCCTTGCATGGGCGCTTGAAGCGGCGAACATCTGCGCCGTCAACTGCTTTGGCCTTATCAGCGGCTATGTGCTTTCAAGAGGGCGCTATCGCCGCTCGCGGCTCCTCTCCCTGTGGCTCCGCGTTGTGCTTGAGGGGCTTCTTATAACAGCCGCCTTCGCCGTCTTTTTTTCGAGCACCGTCGGGTCGGAGCAATGGCTTGATGCCGTGTTACCAATTCTGCATGATGTGTATTGGTACTTCACCGCATATTTCTGCCTGTTTTTCTTTGTGCCCTACATAAACAAAATGATAGCCGCGCTTTCAAAAAACGAGCTTTGCGCGCTTTCCCTCAGCATAGTGCTCCTGTTCACAATCATAAACAACATCCCCGAGGGCGATATGTTCCACCTAAACAGCGGCTACAGCTTCCTCTGGCTTTTAAGCCTCTATCTCCTCGGCGCATTTTTAAGAACCTGCGAAATTCGCGAAACACTGAACAAATATTGGTTCCTGCTTATCTTTGCGGGTCTTGTCGGCATAAGCTGGGTCGGATTGAAGCTTTTGGGAATTGAAGGCATTTTAGGCTATACCTCCCCCACCATCCTCCTCTCCGGCGTTTCCCTCCTGCTGTTTTTCCGTAGACTCCAAGTAAAATCAAAATTCGGCCAAAAAGCCGTTTCAATGCTCTCCCGAACCTCCTTCGGCGTTTACATCATCCACACACAACCCCTCGTTTGGACCTACCTCCTCGCCAACCGCTTCGCCGTCTACGTCAACCTCCCCGCCCCCCTAATGGTCGGCGCAATCCTCCTAACCGCAATCGCAATCTATTCCGCCGGCACCCTAATCGACTGGCTAGCCGAAAAATTCTTCAAGCTCGTCCGAATTGACCTCCTTGAAGCTTTCGTAGACAACCTAGGCAAATCCCGCAAAAAACAACCCACCTAACCCCCC
>JAVVUU010000014.1:0-25536 GCA_036653035.1 Oscillospiraceae bacterium | reverse complement strand
TGCGCCCTTGGCAAGAAATATACCGCCAAAGAGAAGTATTGCGGGCAGTACCCAGTACAGCAGAAGATTTTTAGCTGTTATATTTGAAAATTCGGTTCTTTTTGTAAGCACGGCACCGGAGCTATAAAGCTTTTCCACCATGACGGAGTTTTTTATCAGCGGAGTTTTATAAAGACCACCACCGACCTTATCGGTAAAATAAATCCGATCGCTTTCAATGCTAAAGCTCCCAATATCTCCTTGTGCGATCATGGCAGAAAAGGTGTTATAGTCCACCTCTGCCGCCTGTTCTCCTGTTAGCTTCGGAACAAGAAACGCATTAAACAATACAATAGTCAGCACGGCCGCAAGAACACAATATATATATGGTCGTTTTAGCTGTCGTTTTAGCAGGCTTTTAAGCTTCATAGTATTGACCTCCTTATTTGCCCTCAAATTATAATACCCATATAAGGGGCCGATAAACCCGCTGCATTTTGAGCGGATGTATAAATTAAGGAACCTCTGATTAAATCCCGTCACATGGATTGGCGAGCGAATTTTCTGTCCGGCGAGCCAAAAACACGCAGGAATACTGACGTATTTCAAGGGTTTTTGACGATGTCCGGACGGAAAAGTCGCCGCCTGGACGTGCGGCGGGATTTATTCAGAGGTTCCTTAAAAGTCTCCGGGCCATCGGTGGGGAATTACCGATACGCCCGGAGGCTTTTCTGCACATTCAATGAGGGGCAGTACACCAAATGTGCAGTGTGCCGGGGGGATTTTATCTATAAAAAGATATTACATTGAAATAAGGTGTAGCAGACCTTATTCAACATGGGAATTGGTTTGTTTGCGGAGCTGTGCTTATCCAACGGAGGCGGTTTTGATAACGAATTTTGACAGGCCGCTCATGTCGGGGGAAATTCCGCCGAAGCTTTTGTAGGATTGACCGGCTTCCTTGATTGCCTGTAAACGTGAAGTCAGTTCACCGTAGTTGCCCTTGAAGGCTCCAATAAGCTTTTTAATTCCTTCATCGTAAAAGCGCTGTGTGCCCTCGCTGAGCTTAACGCTTCCGTCCTTTAGCTGACTGACACCGTCAATTAGCTGTGTATTGCCATCGTTTAGCGTGTTTATACCATCAAGAAGCTTCTGCGAGCCATCCTTCAAAGCGGATACGCCGGCGGCAAGCTTCTGTGAGCCGCTGCAAGCGGAATCAACGCCCGCCGTGTATGTGGAAAGACCGTTGTAAAAGCCCATTACGCCATCAAGAGAGGCCTTTGCTTTGACGAGAGCCTCGCCTTGGGCAGAGGCGGAGGAAGCGGCCGCAAGGCAGAGAGAACTTATTTTTGCGGGGTCGGCGGATGTTCCCGCAACCTTTGCCGCGCTTTCAAGAACAGCGCCTGCCTTTTCAATTTGACCTGTGGGGTTTGAGGAGTCAAGTGCCAGTGCAACGGCAACAAGCTTTGCTGCGGTTTCGCTGTCCTTGCCGCTTGCTTCAACAGCTTGGGCAATTGCGGCACTAATGGCGGGATTTGCCAGCCATTCATCATTTATTGCGGCACAGGCCGTTTGTGCAATTGCTGCGTTTTGCATCATGCCTGCGGCTGTGGAAACAGCTTGGGTAACAGAAACACCGGAGCCTGCGGCAACAAGGTCAGAGGCTATAGTCATTGCAAGATTTTGATGGTCGGTGTCCATGGCACCAAGTGCCGAGCGAAGCTGTGCTTCCGCCGCCGCCTCCGCAGAGCTTGTGAATTGTGCGAACACTGATGAATAGTTTGAGGGGGTGAGCGTAATTGCGTTTGCCTGTTCTTCGCTCATCATTCCGCTTGAAACGAGCTGTGTTCTTATTTGAGCTGTTGCGGAGGCAAACACCGCGTTTACAACTTGGAGTGCCCCGCCGTTGATTGCGGAGCTGTTTGCGGAAAGTGCGGAAAGTCCGCCGGAGAGCTGCTGTGCTCCCTTGTTTGCTTCCAGCACACCGGCGCTCAAGGCTTGAGAGCCGGAAAGCAGCGCACCTGAGCCGGATTGAAGCTGACCGCATTTGTCATATAGTGTGGAGATGCCGTCATAAAGCTGAGTCGTGCCGGCGATAAGCTCTTGAGCGGCGGAGTCCAAGGCGCTCATGGAGCCTGAAAGGTCGTCAAGCTTGCCGTTTTCATCCAGTTTTAAATCCTCGGTGAGTCCCGGCATTGCCATGGTGAGGGTGGTGGAAAGAACAAAGTTAGTTGTGTCAGCTTCAATGTCCACGCTGTCGGGGATATCAATGTCATCTGCTGTAACATTAAGGCTTTCCGCCATGCCGGGGAGGGCACAGCCAACGATTATATTGCGGCTTCCGTCATCAACAACCGCGCCCTTTGTTACACTGACATTGGAAAAGTTTTCATTGTCCAAAATAACGCCGCTGGCAACCAAAAATGGAACATAAACCTCTGTTTTCTTGCCGTTTACCGTTGAGGTATGCTTTGCGGTGTTTTCATAATCGAAGTGAATTTTAACGTGGCCGCTTTTGTTTGCAAGCTGAGCCGGTTCAATTTTCACGTTGTCTAAGTAATAGCTGACCTGCACCTTAACGGGAAGCTGCTTGTCGCTTGCGCCCCTATAATGAATGTCACTTCCGGCGGCATTCCATGAGAGATTTCCTTTGCCGTCATTCTCAAAGGTTTCATCGCCGTTGGTGTTGTTAATGTCCCGGAGGTCTGTGTAATCCTTGAGTATTGCACTGCTTTTTGAATTTTTCAGCCACTCGCTTACAATGACCTCGTTTTGATTGCCGTTTGCATCGGAAATTACATATACAGTTTCTTCTTTATCCTTTTCGCTGATACTTGAAACGGCGCTGTTTATGCTGTCCTGAAGGGTATCGGCATCTGTTTTTTTATCTCCTGCGCTGGCAAAGAAGCATTGCCCCATTACACCGGCGAGCATAAGTCCGCTGAGAGCCACACAGACAACACGGTTTGTCTTTCTGTTAAATATTTTCATTTTGTTTCCTCCAAACATTTTTTGTCGTTTTCCGGATTTAGGGAACCTCTGATTAAATCCGTCACATGGATTGGCTGCATGGACGTGCGGGGGGATTTATTCAGAGGTCCCCTAGCTCATGACCGCACAGCCATGTCGTTTTGCAAATAATTTTATCGAGAAGCAGAAGCAGAGAGGGAAGAATAAATATTACGGACAGCATACTGATAAGCGCGCCCCGAGCCATAAGGTTGCACATGGAGCTGATTAGGCTTACGTTGGAATAAAGCCCGACGCCGAAGGTCGCGGCAAAAAAACCAAGAGCACTGACCAAAACAGAGGGAATTGCAACTGTAAGAGCCTTTGTAACTGCCGCGTGCTTATCCAAGCCGCCCATGCGCTCCTCTCTGTAACGTGTGGTCATCAGTATTGCATAGTCAACAGTTGCACCCAATTGTATTGTGCTTATACATATAGGCGCGATAAAGGGCAGAGAGAAATTGGTGAAATACGGAATGCCAAGGTTCGTAAAAATTGCAAATTCAATAACCAGAACAAGAATAAAGGGGAGGGAATAGCTCTTTAAAACAATGGCCAAAATTACAAAAATTGCAAGGATTGAAATGATATTTACCACGTTGAAGTCCTTGTTTGTAACCTCGATAAGGTCCTTGGTGCAGGGCGCTTCGCCGATTAGCATAGCATTTTCATCGTAAGTCTTGATAATTGCGTTTATTGCGTCTATCTGCTCATTGCACTCGTCGGTTGAAACCTTGTATGTGGAATTTATCAGCAGCAGCTGATATTTGTCACTGCTAAGGTCGTTGGCAATTGAGGAGGGAACCATGTCACGGGGAATATCGTTTCCAAGCACCGAGTCTAATCCCAGTGTGTAGGAAACACCGTTCACTGCATCAATTTCGTTTATCATTTTTTTGACGTCCTTGGAAGGAACCTTGGAGTCCATGATAATCATGTGAGTGGAGGCTACGTTGAAGTCCTCTGTAAGCTTTTTGTTGGCGGCGAGAAACTGCATATCATCTTGGTCAATGCTTGACATATCGTCGCTTGTTAAAATGTTTGTAAAGTCATAATATATAGGTGTGTGCAGGTAGCCTATTGTTGCAGGGATTGCGATTATAACGAATAGCACTAGGAATACCCAAGAATGCTTTGTGATAAAGGCTGAGAACCTATCGGCCTTTGGAATGAGTGCCCTGTGGCGCGTTTTTGTAAGGGGCTTGTCGAGCATTAAAATCATGGTGGGAAGAATTGTAACACTGCCGATAACACCGAGCAGAACGCCCTTTGCCATAACAATTCCCAAATCCATGCCCATGGTATAGCTCATAAAGCACAGCGCGATAAATCCCGCAATGGTGGTGGCGGAGCTTCCAATAACCGAGATTATGGTGCGGTTTATCGCCTGCGCCATAGCGGTTTCCTTGGTTTCGCAAATTTGCTTTTCATCGGTGTAGCTGTGCCATAGGAAAATCGAATAGTCCATGGTGACCGCCAACTGCAAAACCGCCGCAAGTGCCTTTGTTATGTAGGAAATTTCCCCGAGAAAGAAGTTTGTGCCCATATTATATAGTATGGTAATTCCAATGCTTGCAAGGAACACAAAGGGCGCAAGCCAAGAGTCAAGCAGAAGCAGCATGGCAAGGCAGGCACAAATAACCGCGATACCTACATATATTGGCTCCTCTCGCTCGCACATTGCTTTAAGGTCTGTTACCAGCGCCGACATACCGGAAACGTAGCACTGTTTTCCGGATATACTGCGTATTTGGGAGATTGCGTCCATTGTTTCGTCGGCGGAGGTGGAGGTGTCAAAGAACACTGCCATCATTGTGGCGTCGCCGGAATTAAACGCATTGTAATATTTTTGCGGCAGCATTTCCATGGGGACAGAGGGTGAAAAAACATCGTCGTACCATATTACGGAGTCTACATGGTCAACCTTTTCAATGTTTTTCTTTAGGGTGACAACATCCTTTGTGTCCATTCCCTCGACTATAACAAAGGAAAAAGCGCCCTTGCCAAAGTCGTTAAGTAAAATTTCCTGCCCCTTTGCCGTGTCCATGTCCTTTGGCAAATAGTCCAGCATATCATAGTTAATACGGGTACTGAACATACCGAACACGGAAGGAATTAACAGGATTAAGGATAGTATTATTATCAATTTCCTGTGCTTTACCACCGCGTGTCCAAATTTTTGCATTCTACATTACCTCCATTTACTTGAAAAGCAAGGGGGCGTCTGCGCGTCTTTAAGCTACCATTAACAGCCAAAACCAAACTTCCTGCTCCCTTTTGGCCGAGAATTTCAGCCATTGCTCCAATACTGCAACAGTATATTGCCGCAAGTTCAACCAAACATCACACCAAGCTCAACCAAAAGTAAACTTTCAAGAAAAATGCGCCCATAGAAATGGACGCATGAGAGGCTAAGGAATATGGAACATTATTAAACAAAGGACTTGGAGGTTAAGCCGTTTAATAATACAGAAAACCTCTGTGGGCTTTTATTCCCACAGAGGTTTTCCGTATTACACAGCTTGCGCACTTTGACTGCGCGCTTACAAAATCAATGACCGCAATGACCGGAACAGGCCCACAGGTTTTCGGCAACGGGTGCCCAGCTTTTCGCCGCCGCCTCGGTTTTAGCGGTGAGGGCATCCACATCCTCGGGGGAGGCAACGTCGGTGGATTTTGCGCCGGTGCTGTGAACCATCAAGCGCAGCTTTTCCGGGTTATCCAGCAGCGGGCAGGGGCGAAGCAGGTTGCTGTTGAATGGCTGATTGTCGTGGTAAGCCATGAACAGTGGGGATTTGTAGGCTTCAAGCAGAGTCTTTTCTCTGATGTTGGAGTCGGAATAGTGGATAAAGGCGCAAGGCTCAATGTCGCCGTTGGCGTTGATATGCAGATACTCTCTGCCGCCGGCTATGCAGCCGTTAACATATTCGCCGTCGTTCCAGAAATCCATGGTGAAAATCGGCTTCGTTTTTCTAAAGCTGCGTAGAGTGTGATACATATATTCTCTTTGCTCGGCACTGGCGATAAGGTCGGCAACAGCATCGTTGCCCACGGGAATGTATGTAAACATCCATGCAAATTTTGCGCCCATGTCTATCATGCTGTCAAAAAACTCCTCGCTGCCGATGACCTCGGTGTTGGCGCTTGTGTAGCAACAGGACATTCCGAAGGGCAGCTTTTTGCGCTTTAAAAGCTCCATGGCTTTGATAACAGCCTTGTAGGTTCCCTTGCCGCGTCTTGCATCGGTTGCCGCCTCAAAGCCCTCAACGCTGATGGCAGGGATAAAGTTCTTTACGCGGAGCATATCGTCGGCAAAGGCCTCGTCTATAAGTGTTGCGTTGGTAAAAGCAAGAAATTCGCAGTCCGGATGCAGCTCGCAGAGGCGGATTATGTCTTTCTTACGAACAAGAGGCTCGCCGCCGGAGTAGATGTACATAAATGTACCCATTGCCTTACCCTGAGTTATGATGTCGTTAAGCTCGTCAAAGCTTAGGTTCAGCTTATTGCCGTATTCCGCCGCCCAACAGCCTATACATTTAAGATTACAGGCGGAGGTGGGATCCATTAAAATTGCCCAAGGCACACTGCATCCGTTCTTTGAAGTGATTTTTTCTTGACGGGCGCCGCCAACCATAGTGGCGTTTACAATGAAGTTTTCAAACATGGTTTTCCGCACATCGTCGTCGATATCCGTCCAAAGACTTTTGACGAATTTATACCAAATGCCGTTCTTGTCGGAAATTGCGGCTTTTATTGTGGCGGTCTGTCCTTGAACCTTGCCGCTCTTTTCAATCCAATTGAGAATTTTGGGGATATTCTCATCGGGGTCTTTGTCTATGTAGCTCACAATGCGCTTAAGACCCGCTGTTTGGATATTCTCTTTTAAAGTTTTAGTCATCTTTGCCATATCTGTTTCCCCTTTACAAAATTCATAAAAGCGCTTTTGGAGCATTGCCGCTTAAAGCATTCTATTCGTTCCGCAAGTCCTTATATATCTACAAATATATTATATTTTATAATAATTAACTATTTATCACACGAAGATAAACTCAAGATAAACTTTGAGAGATAAGTGCGTTTTTTTCTTTAGTTTTCAGACTTTTGTGCTATAATGTCCGCAAGCGAACCTTATGAAAAAGCCGGAGGCAAAAAATGTTTAATATTTTAGTCGTAGAGGATGATGCAAATACCCGCAAGCTTATGGAGGCGGTACTTTTGCAAAACGGCTATCGGCCGTTTTTGTCGGAAAACGGAGTTGCCGCACTTGAAATTATGGAACAAAAGCAGATTGACCTTGTGGTACTGGACATTATGATGCCCAAGATGGACGGCTACGAATTTGCAAAAACCCTCAGAGAGGGCGACTGCAATCTCCCCATACTTATGGTCACGGCGAGAGAGGGCATTGAGGATAAGAAAAAGGGTTTCCGCATAGGTGCGGACGATTACATGGTAAAGCCGGTCAACAACGACGAGCTGGTTTTGCGTATAAACGCCCTTTTGCGGCGCTCCCGCATTGCAAATGAGCATCAACTAACTATTGGAGAAACCACCTTTAACTACGAGGAGCTTTCCGTTCGGCGCGAAGGCGCGGCGGAAACTCTCCCTCAAAAGGAATTTTTAATTATCTATAAGCTTTTGGCCTACCCCAACAAAATTTTTACAAGGCTTCAAATTATGGATGAAATTTGGGGGCTTGACACAAATACGGACGAGCACAGCGTGGACGTGCACATCAACAGACTTCGCAACAGATTTAAAGACAATCCGGACTTCAAAATAGTTACCATACGCGGGCTTGGCTATAAGGTGGTTATTAACAATGAAAATTGAAAAAACCATTCAACTGATTGACGAGCTTCCCGTGAACAAGGTGAAAATAAAGAAGGTCAGTCGTTTCCTGTCTTTGCGCTTTTTCCTCGTTATAGGAGTCGTTGCGATAGTTCTCACAGCGGCACTCCTCACATACTTTATGCTCCTCCTTTTGCAGGTAAACGGAGTTTTTGATACGGTTGAGCTCACGGAAACCGTGGTGGGGTTTTTGGCACTGGTTGCCTGCCTTTTTGTCGCGACAGCAATTGCATATGTGGCAAGTCACTGGATTTTAAAGCCCATGGACGATATCATCGCCGCCACTCAAAAGGTTTCCGTCGGGGATTTCTCCGCAAGAGTTTCCACAAAGGGCTGCTATGGGGATGTTAAAAATCTTGTCCAATCCTTTGATGATATGCTGGTTGAGCTGTCGGGCATTGAAATGTTCAAGGAGGACTTTATAAACAACTTTTCCCACGAATTTAAAACTCCAATAGTTTCAATTCGCGGCTTTGCAGAGCAGCTTCGCCGTGACGACATCACAGAGGAGCAACGGCGGGAGTATGCCGGTCTAATCGTAAGCGAGTCCGAAAAGCTGACCAATATGTCCTCGAGCGTGCTTTTGCTGACAAAACTGCAAACACAGGAGATGGTTGGAGAAAAAACAAGATATTCACTGGATGAACAGCTTAGAGAAAGCCTCTTGTGCTTTCAGCGGGAGTGGGAAGAAAAAAATATCGAGCCTGTGCTCAGCTTTCCGCCAACGGCTTTTTACGGTAACCCCAAAATGCTTGAGCACGTTTGGAGCAACCTTTTTTCAAACGCAATAAAATTCACAAATGAGGGCGGAACGATTAAAATATCCTGCCGCAAGGCGGGAAACTTCGTTGAGGTGAAAATCTCCGACAACGGAATTGGCATGGACGAACTGACGATAAAGCATATTTTTGAAAAGTTTTACCAAGGCGACACCGCCCATTCCTTCGCGGGGAACGGCTTGGGGCTTCCAATCGCAAAGCGAATCGTGGAGCTAAATGGAGGAAATATAAGCGTTGTCAGTGTAAAGGGAGAGGGAACGACGTTTCTTGTGCGTCTGCCCTTGGATGAACAGCGGTAAAAAAAGACGGACTTATGCAGAGCGGCAGAGTGCTAAGCTGAAAAAACAGAGCGAATTTATTCGATGTTGCAATTATTGTTGGAATATGCCGACTTAAATGTTATAATAAACTTTTAGGGAACCTCTGATTAAATCCGTCACATGGATTTGCCGCTTAGACCTGCGGCGGATTTAATCAGAGGTTCCCTTAGGGACTTGCTATTGCATTATGTGCGCGGCATCCCTATTAAGAGCGATTTTTCCATCAATAAAAATTTCGGAGGAACCCAAAATGGCACTCAAAAGCGATATCGAAATCGCCCAAAGCGCGGTGCTGCTGCCCATTTCGGACATTGCCGCCAAGCTCCATATTGACGAAAGCGTCCTTGAACCTTACGGCCGCACAAAGGCAAAGCTTGACATTTCGGCCTTTTCAAACAAGCCCCGAGCCGGCAAGCTAATTCTTGTAACCGCCATAAACCCCACACCTGCGGGCGAGGGAAAAACCACCACCAGTGTTGGCTTGGCGGATGCTCTTACAAGGCTTGGCAAAAAAACCGTGCTCTGCCTGCGTGAGCCATCGCTTGGCCCTGTTTTTGGCGTTAAGGGCGGCGCGGCCGGCGGCGGATATGCTCAGGTTGTTCCGATGGAGGACATTAACCTCCACTTTACAGGCGATTTTCACGCAATTGGTGCGGCAAATAACCTGCTTGCCGCGATGCTCGATAACCACATTCAGCAGGGCAATGCACTCGATATTGATGTGCGCCGCATAACTTGGAAGCGCGCACTTGACATGAACGACCGTCAGCTTCGCAGTATTGTCTGCGGTCTTGGCGGCAAAACGGACGGAGTTCCGCGCGAGGATGGCTTTGATATCACCGTTGCGTCCGAGGTCATGGCGGTTTTGTGCCTTTCTAATGGCATTATGGACTTAAAGCGCCGCCTTGCCGCCATGGTTGTTGCCTACACGCGCGACAATAAACCCGTAACTGCGCACGACCTCCACGCCGAGGGCGCTATGACGGCGCTTTTAAAGGACGCAATTCTTCCGAATTTGGTTCAAACCTTGGAGCACACGCCAACGCTTATCCACGGCGGCCCCTTTGCAAATATCGCCCACGGCTGCAACTCCATCATAGCAACCGAAACGGGTCTGAAGCTTGGCGATTATGTCGTTACGGAAGCCGGCTTCGGCGCGGATTTGGGCGCGGAAAAGTTTTTGGATATCAAGTGCCGTGCCGGCGGCTTTGCGCCGAGCGCTGTTGTAATTGTTGCAACCGTCCGCGCCCTAAAGCACCACGGCGGAGTTGCAAAGGCAGACCTTAACGCCGAAAATCTTGAAGCCTTGGAGCGCGGACTTCCAAACCTTTTGCAGCACGTTGAAAATATTACACGCGTTTATTCTCTGCCCTGCGTTGTCGCAATTAACGCTTTCCCAACCGACACGGCGGCGGAGCTTGCCTTGGTTGAAGAAAAATGCCGCGAATACGGCGTTAACGTCGCCTTGTCCGAGGTTTGGGCAAAGGGCGGCGCGGGCGGTGAAGCGCTTGCCGCCGAGGTGCTTCGCCTTTGCGAGCAGCCGAATAATTTCAGCTTCTGCTACGACGAAACAGCACCCATAAAGAGCAAGCTTTCGGATATTGCCACAAAAATTTACCACGCCGACGGAGTTCAGTTCACAGCGAATGCCGAAAAACAGCTAAAGCAGCTTGAGGAGCTGGGCTTCGACAAGCTTCCAATCTGCATTGCAAAAACGCAATATTCCTTCTCGGACGATGCAACAAAGCTGGGTGCGCCGCGCAGCTTCAACATAACTGTGCGAAACCTCAAGGTCTGCGCCGGTGCGGGCTTCATAGTTGCACTAACGGGCGACATTATGACCATGCCCGGACTGCCAAAAATTCCCGCCGCCGAAAGGATTGACGTTGACGAAAACGGCAAGATTTCGGGATTATTTTAGAATGTAATCAGAGGTTCCTTAAAATCAAAAAGCCGCCCCAATTGTTTTTAACAATTGGGGCGGTCTTATTGGAGAGCTTTTAGCGTGTCAGTGCTTTTTCGCACTGATTTAAAATTGCAAGGGTAAGCCGCTCAAAAAAGATGGAGAGAGCGACGACGACAAGGGTGTAGGCAAAAAGCTCCTCGGTGTCAAGGCTTACCTTTGCATCGTAAATTTTGCCGCCTATGGAGCCTGCGGCTATGCCGATAACCTCGGCTGCAACGCCCGCTTTCCAAGCAATGCCAAGCCCAAGCTCGCAGGCGCTTTTGGCAAAGGGGGCGACATAGGGCAGGTAGATAAAGCGAAAACGGTCGCGCCTTATCATGCCGAAAACGGCGGCGGCCTCAAAGCGCTCGCGCTCCACACTGAGCATTCCGGCTTGGAGATTGGTGTAGAAAACCGGCAAAACCATTAGCGCGGATACGAGCACCGCAAGGTTTTTTGACCCCACCATGAGCAGAGCAATGACGGCAAAGGAGGCAACGGGCGCGGCCTTAACCGTGCCGACAAGGGGGAGAAAAAGTGTGTGGAAAAAGCGGATTTTGTAGGCAAGAGCTGCCATTGCAGTGCCCAAAAGTGCGCCTATAGCAAAGCCAAGCGTTATACGACCCATTGAAAATGCAATGGTTTTGTAAAAATCGGCGTCACTGAAAAGCGAAAAAAGGCGAGCCAAAACCGAGAGGGGTGACGGCAAAAAAAGCTGTTCCCCAATCAGCATGGCGGCTACCTGCCAAACGACAACCCAAAAAATTGCGGCGGCGGCAATAGAAATTTTATTTTGTGAGGTAGAAGTTTTCATCGGGAAGCGTCCCTCCGACAGACTTGGGATTTTGGTCAAACAGAACCTTCAAATAGGCGGAAACCGCAGTTTTCATGGTGTCGCCCTTGTAGAAAACAAGGTTGCAGCTTGGAATTGCTTTTTCGGCAACCTTTGCTTCGGGAACTATGCCCGCCTTGGCGATTAGTGCCGCCGCATCGGGGATATTTGCGTTTACCCATGAAACGGAGGCTTCATAATCTGCTAGGAAGCTTTCAACAAGCTCGGGGTTTTTTGCCGCAAATTCGCTGTTTACAACTAGAACGCCGGTTACAAGCTCGCCGTCCAGACCTGCATTTTTCCACTCGGCGGTGAGGTCAAGAGCTATGCGGGCATTGGGGTTTTTCATTAAAACAGTGGTTGCATAGGGCTGAGGGAGCACAGCAAGTGTGCCGGGGGTGACATTTTCGCCGGCAAGCAGGGCGGCGATTTCGGTGGCCTCGGACTTAAATTCAACGGTCAGTCCGGTTGCGGGGTCAATGTTGTTTTTGGAGAGAATTGCGTTTAAAACGTATTCGGGAGTTGTGCCCTTGCCTGTGGAATAGACGGTTTTGCCGGCTAAATCGGCAACGGTTTTAACGCTGTCGCCAACCTCAATGAGGTTCAAAACGCCGAGTGTGTTGACGGCGGCAACTTGGATTTTGCCCTTGGTTTTGCCGTAGAGCACGGAGGCAAGGTTTGCGGGGATGGCGGCCATGTCACATTCGCCGTTTGCAATAAGCCCCGTGATTTCGTCCGCTGTGCCGTAGATGGTGCTGTTTAGAGTGTAGCCTGTTTTGCCGTTTGCGCCGTCATCCAAAAGCTTGATAAGTCCCATGGAGGTGGGGCCTTTCAGACTGGCGAGGGTAATTGCACCTGTGGCATCGGGAGCGGCTGTTGGTGTTGCTTCGGGAGAGGCGGAGGGGGAAGCTTCGGGCGCGGCTTTTGGTGCGCAGGCGGTAAGGCTTGCAAATACAAGGGTTAGGGCGAGGATTAGGGATAATGATTTTTTCATGGTGTTGGCTCTTTTCATAAAAAATTTATGTAGGGCGGGGGCTTTTGCTCCCGCCCTACGGCGCATTAGTCCTTGGGGATGTGTGTATAGAGGTCGCGCTTCACATAGGTGGTGTGAAGAATTTCGTGTGCTCTGTGGCTGCCGGGCTTTGTTAGGTAGTTGTCGTAAATGTCCTTTACGACGGGGTTTTCGTGGCTCTTGCGCAGAGTCATGTTTTTGTCCTCGTTGTAGAGGGCGGAGGCGCGGATTGAGCGGACGTCCCTTGTGTTGTGGATGTAGCCGGGGACTATTGGCTGACCGCCGCCGTTTACACAGCCGCCGGGGCAGGCCATGACTTCGATGAAGTCGTAGTGTGCTTCGCCGCTTTTGATGCTGTCGAGCAGCTTTGCGGCGTTGCCAAGACCGGAGGTTACGGCAACGCGAACCTTGGTGCCCGCAAGGTCATATTCCGCTTCCTTGATGCCGGCGGTGCCGCGAACTGCTGTGAACTCAAGGTTTTCAAGCGGCTTGCCGGTTACGATTTCCGCAACGGTGCGGAGGGCGGCTTCCATAACTCCGCCTGTTGCGCCAAAGATGTGACCTGCGCCGGAGGCAATGCCGAAAGCGGGGTCAAACTTTTCGTCCGCAAGCTCTTCAAAAACTATGCCGGAGCGGCGGATAAGGTTTGCAAGCTCGTTGGTTGTTAGGGCAACGTCAATGTCGGGATAGCCGGAGGCGTTTTGGTTGTCGCGCGTGCGCTCAAATTTCTTTGCGGTGCAGGGCATTATGCTGACAACGTAGATGTCCTTGGGGTCAAGGTTCATTTTATCGGCGTAATAGGTTTTTGTGAGTGCGCCGAACATCTGCTGAGGGGATTTGCAGGAGCTGATATTTTCGACAAATTCGGGGTAGTGGTATTCGCAGTATTTGACCCAGCCGGGGGAGCAGGAGGTGATTAGGGGGAGATTTTTGCCGCTTTTAAGGCGCTCAAGCAGCTCTGTGCCCTCCTCCATAATTGTTACGTCCGCGGCGGTGTCAACGTCAAAAACGGCATCGAAGCCAATGCGGCGGAGCGCGGCGGCAAGCTTTCCCTCGACATTTGTGCCCATGGGCATACCGAAGCATTCGCCGAGCTGTGCGCGGATTGCGGGGGCGGCGGCGACAACAACGTGCTTTGTTTCGTCCGCAAGTGCGGCCCAGACCTTGTCGGTGTCGTCACGGACGGTTAGCGCGGCGGTGGGGCAAACGTGGACGCACTGGCCGCAGTTTATGCAGGCGGTTTCATCGAGAAGCATTTCGAAGGGAGAGCCGATGTGGGTGTTGAAGCCACGGCCAACGGGGCCGAGAACACCGACACGCTGAATTTTTTCGCAGACGGCAACACAGCGGCGGCAGAGAATGCACTTGCTGTTGTCGCGGATTAGGTGGATGGCGGAGTTGTCGATGTCGGGCTTTAGGTGGCGGTCGCCAAAGCGCTCGGAGTTTACGCCATATTCGGCGGCGAGAGCCTGAAGCTCACAGGTGGTGTTGCGCGAGCAGGTGATGCAGTCCGCTCTGTGGTTGCTTAGAATTAGCTCAAGAGTTTTTTTGCGGTAGTCGAGAAGCCTTGGGGTGCTTGTGTAAACCTGCATACCCTCGGAAACGGGGGCAACGCAGGCCGCCATTAGGCCGCGCGCACCTGTGACCTCAACAAGGCACATACGGCAGGCACCGATTTCGTTTATATCTTTTAAAAAGCAAAGCGTCGGTATGCGAACACCGGCAAGAACAGCGGCGTCCAGTATGGTGGAATCCTTCGGCGCTTCAACGTGTATGCCGTTGATTGTTAGATGTATCATTTCAGCCATTTTGAATTCCGTCCTTTCTAAACCTTAGTAATTGCGCCGAGTCTGCAATTATTCATGCAGAGGCCGCATTTGATGCACTTTGTTTGGTCGATAACATGAACTTCCTTTTTCTCGCCGGAAATTGCATCAACAGGGCAGTTGCGCGCACAGAGTGTGCAGCCCTTGCATTTTTCGGGGTCGATTGTGTATTGAAGGAGGTTCTTGCAAACGCCCGCGTGGCATTTTTTGTCGATAATGTGGGCATCGTACTCATCGCGGAAATAGCGGATTGTTGAAAGAACGGGGTTCGGGGCGGTTTGTCCCAAGGCGCAGAGGGAGTTTGCCTTGATGTAGTCGCAAAGCTCCAGCATTTTTTCAATGTCGCCCGGCTGACCCTTGCCGTCCGTGATGGCGGTTAGCATTTCGAGAAGCTTTTTTGTGCCCAAACGGCAGGGAGTACACTTGCCGCAGGACTCGTCCACCGTGAACGCGAGGAAGAATTTTGCAATATCGACCATGCAGTTATCCTCGTCCATGACGATAAGTCCGCCGCTGCCCATCATTGAGCCGATGGAGATGAGGTTGTCGTAATCTATGGGGATGTCGAGCTTTTCGGCGGGAATGCAGCCGCCGGAGGGGCCGCCGGTTTGCGCGGCCTTAAACTTTTTGCCGTTTGGAACGCCGCCGCCGATGTCCTCAACGATTTCGCGGAGCGTGGTGCCCATTTCGACCTCTACAAGGCCGACGTTGTGGATTTTTCCGCCGAGCGCAAAGACCTTTGTGCCCTTGGATTTTTCCGTGCCCATGCTTGAGAACCAAGCTGCACCCTTTAGGATGATTTGGGGGATGTTGGCATAGGTTTCGACGTTGTTTAGGATGGTTGGCTTTTGCCAAAGACCCTTTACGGCGGGGAAGGGCGGGCGGGAGCGAGGCTCACCGCGATGTCCCTCAATGGAGGTCATTAGTGCGGTTTCCTCACCGCAGACGAAAGCGCCCGCGCCGAGTTTTAGGTAGATGTCAAAATCGAAGCCCTTGCCGAAGATGTTTTTGCCGAGAAGTCCGTATGCGCGAGCCTGCGCGATTGCAATTTTTAGGCGCTCAACCGCGATTGGATATTCCGCGCGGACATATATGTAGCCCTCTGTTGCGCCGATTGCATAACCCGCGATGGTCATTGCTTCGAGCACTGCGTGGGGGTCGCCCTCAAGCACGGAGCGATCCATGAATGCGCCGGGGTCGCCCTCGTCCGCGTTGCAGCAGACATATTTTTGGTCGGCATCGTTGCCGGCGGCAAATTTCCACTTTACGCCGGTTGGGAAGCCGCCGCCGCCGCGACCGCGAAGTCCGCTGTCGGTGATGGTTTTGATGACATCCTCGGAGGACATTTCGGTTAGAACCTTTTCAAGGGCAAGATAGCCGTCGAAAGCTATGTATTCATCAATGTTTTCGGGGCAGATGCGGCCGCAGTTGCGGAGCGCTGTGCGCTTTTGCTTTTTATAAAACGGCGTGTCGTTAAGGCTTAGTGTGCCGGCTTCGGAGACGGTTTCGTGGTAGAGCAGGTCGGAAACCGGCTTGCCGCCAACGAGGTGCTCGCGGACAATTCGCGAAACGCCATCGACCTCGATGCCGCTGTAAAAGCTGCCCTCGGGGTAAACTATTACGATGGGGCCGAGAGCGCAAAGGCCAAAACAGCCCGTTGTTATGAGCTGAACGCTGCTTTCTATTCCGGCGGAGCGCAGCTCCTCTACGAATTTATCGTGAATAGCGGAGCTGCCGGAGGAATGGCAACCCGTTCCGCCGCAGACCATGACGTTGTATTTATATTGATGAGAGCCGGGGATGTTGTTGCGAAGGGCGACAATGTCCTTCATTTGCTCGCGGATTTGGTTTAATTCTTGCACGCTTTTCATTATCCTTATTTCCTTTCAATGTTAAGTATTATTTGTGCAGGAATCAATATTTTGCAAGTATGTCCGGAATCATATCGGGGGTAATTCGGCCATACACTTCACTGTTTATGGTCATAACGGGGGCAAGACCGCAGGCACCAAGACAACGACATTCCTCAATGGAAAATTTTCCGTCCGGAGTGCTCTCGCCCATGGTGATGCCAAGCTCCTGCTGGACGCGGTCGAGAACTTCGCCGGAGCCTTTGACGTAACAGGCTGTGCCAAGACATACGGAGATGCGGTATTGCCCTTTTGGGTAAAGTGAAAACTGTGCATAAAAGGTGGCAACGCCATAGACCTCGGAAAGAGAAAGGTTAAGTCCTCTTGCGACTATTTCCTGTACCTCTATCGGCAGATATCCGTAAATTTCCTGAGCCTTTTGCAATGTTGGAAGCAGCGAACCACGCTCGGCACCATATTCATTTATGAACGCCAAAAGCTCATCGGATTGCTCCTTTGTACCGGTGAAAGGTACAGTGCTCTTACTCATTATTTGACCTCCCGCAAAATGTTAATTTATTGACGATGATTTCCAAAATTATTGGTGTGATATTTTTTCAACCTCAATATACACACGCCGTAGTATTATATAACATTCTGCGGCAATAATCTATAGGTTTTTTGCTTTTATTTATAAAGAATTTTTGGAAAAAAGGTGCTGCACGAGCATCGCCGGCGCAAATAAAAAAACAAAGCATAAAATTTATGATGTTCATTTATTTGTGTTGAACAAAGGAGAAAATTTGTATACAATGGAAACAAGACAAAATGGGCGTTGATTTGGAAAGGAACGAAAAATTATGAAACCTAATGAAGTTACAATAAATGAAGCGGTTTCGCCCGCTATGAAGGCAAACGAAACCAGAGCAAATGAGCCGGATGAAAAAATTCGCAAAACCATGATGGCGTTGGAGCGCAACAACATTATTCCGTATTATGCCGAAAGTGCAGCCAAGGCGGCTGAAATTGCCATGAGCCTTGTGGCGGAGGGCAGCACAATTTCCTGCGGCGGCTCTGTTACGCTGGTCGAGAGCGGTATTCTTGCAAAAATGAGAAGCAGTAAATATAAGTTTTTGGACAGAGCTATAAAAGGACTCACCGCCGAGGAGGTGGAGGAGCTTCAGCGCAAAACCTTTTTTGCGGACGCTTTTTTCACAAGCTCAAACGCCGTTACGGAAAACGGCGAGCTTTACAACGTGGACGGCAACGCAAATCGCATTGCGGCTATTGCATATGGCCCCAAAAAGGTGATTGTTGTAGTTGGCGAAAATAAAATTGTTGAAAATCTTGAGGAGGCACAGCGCCGCGTAAAATGCGTTGCCGCACCTCTCAACGCGACAAGGCTCCACACGGAAACACCCTGCGAGCGCTTCGGAAAGTGCATCGCCGCCGAAGGCACAATGGCAGAGGGCTGCCGCTCCGAGCGCCGTATGTGCTGCCAATACCTAACCACAGCCTACCAAAGACAAAAGGGCAGAATAATCGTAATCATCACTCCCACTTCACTGGGATATTAGGGCATACGGTTCCCAAAAAAGAGGGGCACATTAAAACACAGGGTGTTTTAATGTGCCCCTCTTTTTTGCAAGGAAGTCCAAAGGACTTCCTTGCAAAGGGGTTGCGCTTCGTGCGGCGGGATTTGTTCAGAGGCTCCTTAAATTACAGCGCCGTTGCCGCCAACAGCTCCGCATTTGTCAGCGCGGACATTTGCTTAACCTTGTCAAAGGACAGCTTGAGAGCATCGGCAATGCGGCGGCCGTAGTCCTCGTCTGCCAAATAGCAGTGGACAGCGTGACGATATTTGATTTTCTCGTCCACAGGTGCGATATCGCAGGCGGTGTTATGTATTAGAAGCTGCTTTTTGTCCTCTGTCATCAGGCGGAAAAGCTCGCCGCCCTGCTTGAAGTTGTCATCCGTCGGGTCGTCCTTGGGGTCAAAGGCGTAGACAGCACCGGAAATGTCGAGCGGCGGCTCCATAACATCCGGCTGGGCGGACCACTGGCCGTAGCCGTTGGGGGTATAGGCAACCGTTGCGCCATAGTTGCCGTCCGTGCGCATAAAGCCGTCGCGGTGCTGGTCGTTAACCTCGCATTTTGCGCGGTTTACGGGGATTTGGTTGTAGTTTACGCCAAGGCGATAGCGCTGAGCATCGCCATAAACAAATAGTCTGCCCTGCAAAAATTTATCGGGGGAGAAGCCAATGCCGGGAACGACATGGGCGGGGGTAAATGCAGACTGCTCAACATCCGCAAAATAGTTTTCGGGGTTGCGGTTAAGCTCCAAAACGCCTACCTCGATAAGCGGAAATTCCTTGTGACGCCAAATTTTGGTGATGTCAAAGGGGTTTTCGTAGTGATTTTTTGCCTGCTCCTCGGTCATAATTTGAACGTACATTGTCCAGCGCGGGAAATCGCCGCGCTCAATGGCATCAAACAAGTCGCGCTGATGGCTTTCTCTGTCGCTCGCTATGATGGCGGCGGCTTCCTCGTTGGTGAGGTTTTTTATGCCCTGCTGAGTTTTGAGGTGGAATTTGCACCAGACGCGCTCATTTTTGTCGTTGTAAAAGCTGTAGGTGTGCTCGCCAAAAACGTGCATATGGCGGTAGGAGGCGGGAATGCCGCGGTCGGACATTACGATGGTTCTCTGGTGAAAGCTCTCGGGGAGCATTGTCCAAAAATCCCATGTGTTTTGGGCGCTGCGAAGATTGGTTTTCGGGTCGCGCTTAACGGCGCGGTTCAGACCGGGGAAGTTCTGCACATCGCGGATGAAAAAGGTTGGCGTGTTGTTGCCGACCAAGTCCCAGTTGCCCTCCTCGGTGTAAAATTTGCAGGCAAAGCCGCGAATATCGCGCTCCGCATCCGCCGCGCCGCGCTCGCCGGCAACGGTTGAGAAGCGGACAAAGGTTTCGGTTTTGGTACCGGGTGAGAGCACCTTTGCGCGGGTATATTTTGAAATGTCGTGCGTTACAGTGAAGGTTCCGAAAGCGCCGCTGCCCTTTGCGTGCATACGCCGCTCGGGAATTACCTCGCGGTCAAAGTGAGCCAGTTTTTCCATCATCCAAACGTCCGTTACAACAGGGCCGCGGGCACCGGCGGATAGGGTGTTTTCGTTGTCGGCAATTGGCGCGCCAACTTCATTGGTTAGCTTTTTCTTTTCCATATAAACAGCTCCTTATATTGTTTTTGAGTATGCAAAAGCATACCGGGGCATAAGAACCTACAAGCGCCCAAGCGAAGAAATTTGAGGGCACAAAAGAGAAAATAGAAACGAGTTAGCCTTGTCTAACAGACCTGTAAATATTGTACCATTGATTTTGACATTTTTCAACAAAATTGTTTTGGGGCGGGGTATGTTTTTTCGCAAAGGAATGTGGTGTATGCAGTCTTGTGGAGTGGCTTCAACTGAGATATAATTAAGACACAAATTTTTGGTGAACATATTAGCGTTTAGGAGAGATAAGGGTGTGGAATTGCCGAAGCGAAAATCAAATAGGCTGAAAGGTTATGATTACAGCCAAAAAGGCGCATATTTTATAACAATGTGTGTTAAAGACAGACATGAAATGTTATGGAATGTAGGGGCGCGCATTGCGCGTCCGCAAAATAGTGCAGAATTATCAAAATTTGGGGATGTGACTGACCATGCAATTAACGAAATTCCAAAGCATTACCCAAGCGTTTCTGTCGATAAATATGTAATAATGCCAAACCATGTGCATATGATTTTGAGATTATACGATAACGACGGACGCGCAATGCGCGCCCCTACAATTGCAACGATTATCAATCAGATGAAAGGATACACAACAAAACAAATTGGATTTTCGCTATGGCAGAAATTATACCATGACCACATCATTCGCACTGAAGAGGAATACGAAAAAATATGGACATATATCGATGGAAATCCAATGAATTGGGAAACGGATTGCTTCTATAACACAGAGCTTTAATAAACGCTCAGACTCATGGCAAAAAAACACCCGGCGGAGGATTGCTCCGTCGGGTGTTTTTTATTTTATCTGTCAAAAAATCTTGAGAGGAACTCTTTTGTTTCTTGCTTTTCGGGGGTTACGAAGATTTGCTCGGGGGTGCCTTGCTCGCAGATTACGCCGTCCTTCATGAAAACTGTGCGGCTGGAAACGTCGCGGGCAAAAGCCATTTCGTGGGTTACGACGAGCATTGTAAGCCCCTCCTTTACGAGGGTTTTCATAACGTCCAAAACCTCGCCGACCATTTGTGGGTCGAGAGCACTGGTGGGCTCGTCAAAGAGCAGAACCTCGGGTTCCATGGCGAGTGCTCTTGCAATGGCAACGCGCTGCTTTTGTCCGCCGGAAATTTGGCGGGGCTTCGCGTTTATGTAGGGGGACATTCCAACCTTGTCGAGATACATTTTTGCGGTTTTTTCCGCGGCGTCGCGGTCGCGGTGAAGCACCTTGCGCTGACCTATGATGCAGTTATCGAGCACCGAAAGGTTTGAAAAAAGGTTGAAGCTTTGGAAAACCATGCCGACCTTTGCGCGGTAGCCGGAGAGGTCAAAGCCCTTGGAGGTGATGTCGCGGCCGTGGTGCAAAATTTGCCCGGAGGTGGGGGTTTCAAGCAGGTTTATGCAGCGGAGCAGGGTGGATTTTCCCGAACCGGACGCGCCGATTATGCTTGTTACATCGCCTGCACTGACGGAAAAGTCGATGTCGCGCAGGACGGGGGTTTTGCCGAAGGACTTGCCGAGGTGCTTGACCTCTAAAATTGCTTCACTCATCAGCGCGCCCTCCTTTCATCACCCTTGCGGTTTTTGCTTGGGGTAAATCGCGACATTCCGCTGGTGTGCGCGAGAGTGTCCTTTGTTGCGAGGTCAAAGCTGTCGTCGCCGTCCAGATGGGACTCCCACAGGCGAAGCAGGCGGGAGCAGGTGAAGGTTAGGATGAAGTAGACAACCATTATTATGGTGTAGGTTTCAAAATAGACATAAAGTGCGCCGGAAATGGCTTTTCCTCTCGAATACAGCTCCGTTATGCCGATGACGAACAGCACGGAGGTGTCCTTGATGTTGATGATGAGGTTGTTGCCGATTTGCGGCATTATGTTGCGCAGGGTTTGGGGAAAAATGATGTGGAGCATGGTTTGAAAATGGGTCATGCCAATTGCCTTTGCACCCTCGGTTTGACCGGGGTCAATGGAGAGGATGCCGCCGCGGACGGTTTCCGCCATGTATGCGCCGGTGTTGATGGAAACGACCAAAATTGCGGTTGGCCAAACGCCCCAAGGCTTGCCGAGCAGCATTGCAAGGCCAAAGTAGAAAAACGACGCCTGAACTATCATAGGGGTGCCGCGGAAAATTTCCACATATGCCGAGAGGATGAAGTTTACAACTTTTATAATAATACGCTTTGGGAGGGGGTCGCTTTTTGAAACGGGAATGGTTTGCACGATGCCCACGGCAAAGCCGATTAGACAGCCGAGCAGGGTGCCCACCAGAGCAAGCGCCATTGTGTAAAGGCAGCCTTGGAGGATTGAAGCCCAGCTTTCCGTTAGAATGAGGACGATGCGTTCCCAAAAGCTTAAATCAGCCATTTAAAGAGTCCTTCCTTTGATGAAACAGTTTGTGCTTTATCAAAAAACCAATTTTAAAAACGCTAAACGCCATCAAAATTATTTGAATAATTTTGATGGCAGAGGGTATAGAATGAGGACACCGCAAAGCCTAAAAGCGTTGAGCTTATAGGCTTTGCAGCGTGTTTTGTGGAGCTACTTGGAAAGGGGCTGAACGGCGATTGCGTCGTCCATCATTTTTGTGAAGTCGGCGGGGGTGTAGCCGGCGAGAACGCCGTTTATTGCGTCTTGAAGAGCTTTATTTCCCTTTTGGACGGAGATGCCGATGTTGACCTCTTCGTCGGAAACCTTGAATGCGCCGTCCGTGCCGGTGAAGTCAAGGAGCTTAAAATCGGGGTAGGCTATTAGGGCGGCCTTGCCGGTGGGTTGGTCGGTTACAACGAGGTCACAGGCGTTTGAAGCGAGGGAAACGAGCATTGTGGGGGCGTTTTCCTGAGCGGGTTGAATGGTGGCTTCGGGGATTTGGGGCAGGCAGGTGTCGTACCAAATGGTGTTCATTTGAGAGGTGCAGGTTGCACCGGCAAGGTCGGCAACGGATTTTGCGTTTTCATATTTGCTGCCGGCTTTTACGAGTGTAACGATGGTTGCGTAGTAATAGGGGGTGGTGAAATCGACCATTTCGGCGCGCTTGGCGGTGATGGACTGACCGGCGATTGCGCAGTCGATGGTGCCGGACTGAACGCCCATTACGAGGCCGTCCCAGTCGGAGCGGACAATTTCGAGGGTTAGTCCGAGCTTTTCGCTGATTGCCTTTGCCATCATGACATCGTAGCCAAAGGCAAATTCGTTTGTGCCGGAGATTGCAACAGCGCCGTTGGAATTATCGGCCTGTGTCCAGTTGTAGGGGGCGTAGGCACATTCCATGCCAACGCGGAGAACACCCTTGGTGATGGTGGCGTCGTCGAGTGAGGCGGCCTTGTCATCGGCGGCGGGGGAGGCTGCGGCATCGGCATTGGGGGAAGCCGAGGGCTTTGCGGCGGGAGCGCCACAAGCACATAGACCGACGAGCATTGTTAGAGCAAGCAAGAGAGCAGAGAACTTTTTCATAAAAACATACCTTCCTTTTTTTGAATATAAGAAAAAAACCATGTGTGCCGCAAGAGGGGGCACTCATGGTTATACAATAAAGGATATGTAAACAAAGCGGCAAATGCCGCTTATACCAATGACAGCGCTCCACTTTCGTGACAGTCTGCGACATATTCTCCCGCAGCCCAGCATCGTTAGCTAAAAAGCCTTCGAAACTTCGGCGATGACCCCTTTTACACGGGGCACGCCCCGCGCTACTGATGATCCTCGCACCTCCATCATTCTTTTGGCAAAAGCCAAAACAACTTATATTCAGTTAACGAGAGTTTATCATATTCTCGCGTTTTGTCAAGCAAAAGCGCGAAATTTGCAGACTTTTTTCAAATATTCGCCGCCGCGCAAAATTTTTTTGCAAATTTCCGCATTACTGTTTGAGCGGCGCATATCGGGCAATAATGTTTCCATAAGGGCATTGCCAAAATTTACCCTGTGGAGGACGACATGGACTATATGAAAAACGCAAAGCGCAGAACCTTTGGCTCGGAGGAGCTTGTTTTTATACGCTGTGACAGGGACGGAAACATCATTCCGGAGGAGAAGCTTCCGAACCTCAAAATTACAAATTCCACAATTGAACGCATTGTCACGGAGGTGGCGGGGCGAATTTCGGCGGACTCCGCTTTGAGCGCCGAGGGCATTTTTTCCGAGGGGATTGCAACGAATTAGGGCGCGAAAAATGAGGTGAGCCGATGGCAAAATCGAAAATGCAGAGGGTTGCGCGGGAGGAAAACGCGCGGCTTGTCGTTGCGCTCTATGTCCGCGTTTCAACGGACAGGCAGGCGGAGGAGGGTTATTCGATTGAGGTGCAGAAGGAGCGCCTAATCGCATTCACAAAAACGCTTGACGGACTTGTGACCTATGAGCTTTTTGTTGACGACGGCTTCACGGGGGCAACGCTTGAGCGCCCCGCCATGCAGCGGCTGATTGCGGCGGCGCAGAGCAAAAGCGTCACGCACATCTGCGTCTACAAGCTCGACCGTTTGAGCCGCTCGCAGAAGGACACCCTGCACCTAATCGAGGACATTTTTCTTCCGAACAACATTGCATTCATATCAATTCAGGAGAGCTTCAACACGGCAACGGCGTTTGGTCGGGCGGTTGTTGGAATACTCTCCGTTTTTGCGCAGCTGGAGCGCGAAAATATTTATGAGCGCACGCGGAGCGGGATGCAAAAGCGCGTTGAAGCGGGATTTTGGCCGGGCGGCGGGGGAGTGCCCTTTGGCTACGATTACGATTTGGAGCGCGGAATTTTGGTGCCGAACGCGGACGCGGACACGGTGCGGCAAATCTACAAATTGTACCTTGAGGGCAACTCTTTGCAAAATGTTGCCAATATGTTGGGTTTGAAATATGAGAAGCTTGCTTCGCAAATTTTGACGCGCAAGACAAATATCGGCATAATCGAATACAACGGCGCTTGCTACAAGGGGCAGCACGAGGCAATTGTTTCGCCCGAAATTTTTGAAAAGGCCATGGCGCTTCGGGCGCGGCGCTCGGAAAATCGCTTGGTTACAAAAACGGCGCATTTGCTGACGGGTCTTGTTTATTGCGGCGTTTGCGGGGCAAAAATGCGCTACCAAAAATGGGGGCGGGCGGGGTGCAAGCTGGTTTGCTATTCACAGCAAAAATCAAAGCCGTATTTGGTGCGCGACCCGCTTTGCAGCAACGAAACTGTCTGGGCGGAGAGCATTGAAAACGCCGTTATCGCCGACCTTTTTTCAATGACACCGCAGGAGCTTGCGCCGGGAGAAGCGACAAAAACGCTTTCGCTTTCGGAAACCCTGGAGCGGAAAAAAACGGTTTTGGAAACGCGCTTAAAGCGGCTTTATGAGCTTTATTCCGAGGCGGGAAACGAAATTTTGCTCGAGAGCATAAGGGAACTTTCGGCAGAGATTAAAAAGCTTTCGGAAAAGCTTGCGGAGGAAAAAGCGCGGGGGGTTTGGACGCAAAACGCGATTGCCGCAAAGGAGCAAATTCGAAGCGTTGAAAAGACATGGGCGTACATGGAGGTGGGCGAAAAGCGCGCACTTTTAACCTCAATAATCGACAAAATCACCGTAACACATTCGACGGTTAGGATAGAATACAGATATTAAATATCTGCAAGGGAGAGGAACGGCGGGGCGATTTTTTAAAAAAGCACCTCGCGGGAGAGCTTTCTCGGCGCTTTGCACGTTTTGCGGCAAGATGTTCAAAAAAATTTGCAAAATTTGTTATTATACCACAAAGTTTTAAAAAAATCAAATTTGTTGAAAAACTTGTGTACGCAAACGTACACATAGGGCGGCAATGGGGGGTATGGGTGTGGGAAGCTTTTTTTCCCAACAATAAATTGACAGGAGAACGAAAAAATGGCAAGCACGAACAAAACGGCG
>JAVVUU010000013.1:9634-25830 GCA_036653035.1 Oscillospiraceae bacterium | reverse complement strand
CATCTCCCCCTCCCCTGCGAAAAGCTTTCCCTTTTGCGAAAGCCCAAGCAAGCGGAAATCATCTAAAAAAAGGAGCTGCCGCAAAAATTTGCGGCAGCTCCTTTAGCTAATTTTCTTCCTGCATTTTGGAGAGATGGTCGTTTTTTTCAAACCCTAATTTATTTCTTGTTTACTGCCATTCGCATCAGCACATTTGCAAGCTCCTGACGCGTCATAGTGTCATGCCAATGGAAATTGCCCGTGCCGTCACCAACGAAAAGTCCGTTTTTAACTGCCCAGTCGCAGCCGACCTTTGCCCATGCGTCCGGCTCCGCTTCGTGCTCCGCGTCCGTGCCCTCGGGTTCAAAATTGCCCCCCTTTAGCATTTCGTCAAACGGAAAATTCTTACCCGGGCAAGCGGTTTGCCCGTAATCACGGTGTCGGCCAACCGTAATGCCGGGATGGCGCGAAACAATGTCGGCAATAAGCTCTGCACCCGCTTTTTCCTGTGCTGCGGACATCTTTTCGCCCTCGAAATTGCCCTCAAAGCAAGCGCCAATGCTGCAATAATTCCAATTTGTGGTGTGACCGCCGCGCATATTTTCGGGGCGCCCGCGATAGACTGTACCGTCGCGTCTTACATAATAGTGGTAGGCAATGCCCGCCCACCCCTTCGCGAGATGAAAGGCGTGAATATTTTCAACGCTGCCCTCCCCCGCCGCGTGATGGATAATAAGGTGCGTGGTCGTGCTCCTCGGCGTTAGCGCATATGCCCATTTTAGGTTCTTTTCAATTACATTCATGATGCTTTTTTACCTCCCGTTAATTGTTTGAATACCTGCTGTGTCCCCGTTGCCGCAAGTCCCGAAACGATGCCGACCGCAATCGCCGTCAGCGGGTCGCCCGCCGGAAAATCCGGCATAAGTAAAAATCCGGTGCAACCCAAAATTGCTCCGCAGCCGCCGCAAATTACAGGCAGCCATTTGTTGTCCAACGCGGTTGCTTTAACCCCCTGCGCAATCAAAAAGCTGATGACCGTAATTGCCGCAACGGATAGTATCTCTGTGTTCATAATATTTCCTCCTATTATTGTCATCTCTCCAATAGTAAGGCGCATTTGAACCAAATATGCACGTTCTAATACAAATCTTAATACCATTTTAACAATAATTCTAATTTCGGGAATTTAGTATGGCTTATTCAAACACGGTGTGTTATACTAGCATACGCGAAATGGGTGGATGTTTTTTGCCCATTTTAGTGGTTGCGTTTTGAAAAGGAAGTAAAAAAAATGTCCTCCATCCGTAACAAATTTACCTACACTCAAATAATTGTTTTGAGCTTTTTTTGCATCATTCTTCTCGGTTCTCTAATTCTTTGTCTGCCAATATCCTCCCGAACACGCGAGTGGACACCCTTCATAGATGCCATGTTCACCGCAACAAGCTCCACCTGCGTAACAGGACTTATAGTCTACGATACCTTTGCCCACTGGTCGGGCTTTGGTCAGGCAATAATCCTAACCCTCATCCAAATCGGCGGCCTTGGTGTTATGACCATCATCGCCATGATTGCCCTTTTTCTAAAACGTCGAATTACCCTCAGCGAAAGACGTTTGCTCATGCAATCCACAGGTTCTCTTGAAATAAGTGGTGTTGTCCGTCTTATCCACCGCATCCTCACCGGTACAGTTATCGCAGAGGGCTGCGGCGCTATTATTCTATCTTTTGTTTTTTGTCCAAAGCTAGGCTTTTTCACAGGCATATGGAATGCTGTTTTCCACTCCGTTTCGGCATTTTGCAATGCGGGCTTCGACCTAATGGGTCGCTTCGCCCCCTTTGCCTCCTTCTCAAACACCGAATTTGCCTTCAATCCAATTCTCAATTTCACAATAATGGCGCTCATAGTCGTTGGCGGAATTGGTTTTATTGTCTGGCGCGATATCGCAAACCACCGCTGGCACTTCTCCGACTACGAGCTTCACTCAAAAATCGTTCTCACAACAACAGCGGCGCTTCTTGTTTTCGGTGCCATCCTGTTTTTCATATTTGAATACAACCACACCCTTGAGGGGCTAACTCTTTGGGAAAAAATTATAGCCTCAATGTTCCACTCCGTAAGCCCCCGCACAGCGGGCTTCAGCACCCTTAACATGGGGCTTCTTTCAAACTCCGGCGCTCTGCTCACAATCCTTTTAATGTTCATAGGCGGCAGCCCCGGCTCCACTGCGGGCGGTATCAAAACCACAACCTTTGCCGTTCTTTTCCTCTCCTCCATCGCCTCGGCAAAGCGCTTTGCCAGTGTCACCGTTTTCAAGCGCAAGCTGGACGACGGAACAGTGGTTCAAGCCAGTGCAATTGCCTTCATCTACACAGTCTGTGTCGCAATTGCTGTTCTGCTCATATGCGCATTCGAGTCGCTCCCATTCATCCCTGTCGCGTTTGAAGCCGTTTCCGCAATTGGCACTGTTGGCCTTTCAACAGGCATAACCCCAACCCTTTGCGCCGGCTCAAAGCTAATCCTCATGCTTCTCATGTTCGCCGGCAGAGTCGGCGGCCTGTCCCTAATGCTAGTACTCGCCGAAAGGCGAATTAGTGTTCCAATAGAGCGCCCCACCTCTAAAATATTAATCGGTTAGGAGTTATAAAAACCATGAAATCCATCTTAGTTATCGGGATGGGCCGTTTCGGCCGCCAATTCTCCGAGCGTATGCAGGAGCTTGGAAACGACGTTATGGTCGTTGACAAGGATCCCGAGCTTATCGACGAAATCGCGCCGAAATTTGCCGATTCCCACATTGGCGATTGCTGCAACGAGGCTGTTTTAAGCTCTCTCGGCATCAACAATTTCGACATTTGCTTTGTCACCATCGGTGAAGATTTTCAAGCCTCCCTTGAAATAACCTCCATGCTCAAGGAGCTTGGTGCCGCTCATGTTGTTTCAAAGGCGCGCACAAGCCGTCAGGCTTCGCTTCTCATGAAAATAGGCGCGGACGAGGTCGTATATCCCGAGCGCGAAATTTCCGAAAAGCTTGCCGTTCGTTACAACGCCGATAATATTTTTGACTACATCCAGCTAACCTCCGAGTACTCCATCTACGAAATTCCCTGCTGCTCCAAATGGATAAACAAAACCGTTTCGGATGTAAATGTCCGCTACAAATACAATGTAAACATAATCGCCGTCAAGAGCGGCAACACTCTAAATGTCACCCCCGGTGCCGACTACACCTTCAAAGCCGCCGACCACCTTGTCGTCATTGGCAAGGCCTCCGATGTTTTCAAGCTCGGCGGCAAAGCAAATTCATAGGCAATACCCATCATATACAAAACCGCAGATAGTCTTATAGGAGATGATTTTAATGCAAAACTACAAAATTATTACGGATTCAACATCAGACCTTACAGTTGAACTGATTGAGGAGCTGGGGCTGCATATTATCCCCATGATCTACACAGTTGATGGTCGCGATTACACCAACACCCCCGATGAAAAGGACCTGTCCTCTCACGATTTCTACGAAATGCTGAGAAACGGCAAAACCTCCATGACAACTCAAATAAACGGCGAGTTTTTCAAGGATCAGGTTAAGCCCTATTTGGACAGCGGTCTTGACATCCTGTATCTCTGCTTTTCCTCCGGCCTTTCCAGCACATACAACTCCATCTGTATAGCGGCCGAGGATTTGCGCGAAGCCTATCCAAACAGAAAAATTATAATAGTAGACAGCCTTTCCGCCTCCATGGGCGAGGGTCTTTTGGCCTACCACACCGCAATGCAGCAAAAAGCGGGCAAGAGCATCGAAGAAGCCGCAAAGTGGGTCGAGGAAAACAAGCTCCATCTGGCGCATTGGTTCACGGTCAGCGACCTAAACCACCTAAAGCGCGGCGGCCGCATTTCCGGCGCGGCGGCCTTGGTTGGAACAATGCTCAACATTAAGCCCGTTCTTCACGTTGACAACGAGGGTCACCTCATCCCCGTTGAAAAGGTTCGCGGCCGCCGCCGCAGTCTTGACGCGCTCGTTGAGCACATGGAAAAAACGGCAATCGACCCCCGCACCCAAGTCATTTTTATCAGCCACGGCGATGCCCTTGAGGACGCAAAATATGTCGAAAAGCTTGTGCGCGAGCGCTTTGGTGTTGAAACAATCTACATCAACCCCATTGGCCCCGTAATAGGCTCCCATTCCGGCCCCGGCACAATCGCCCTATTTTTCCTTGCCACGCAAAGATCTTAAAAACAGTATAACTTTTTACTGCCGCACCCCGACTTTTAAAGGTGCCCTTAACATTTTCCGCTCGTTCCGCGCATTTTGCCGAAGGAGTATCTGCCATGGAGAATGAAAAACATTCCCCAACCTTCATGGAGAAGGTTGCCGCCTTTATAATTGATAAGCGCAAGGCGTTTTACCTTGTGTTTCTAATCTCTGTCGTTTTTTGTGTTATTTCAATACCAAAAGTCAAAATCAACAACGACCTTTCCGTCTATCTCCCCGCCGGCACAGAAACGCGCCAAGGTCTTGAAATCATGGCCAAGGAATTTACAACCTACGCAAATGCGCAGGTCATGGTTTCCAACATAACCTATGAAAAGGCTTTAAGCTTTGCGAATTCGTTCGCAAGGCTTAAAGGCGTTATGTCGGTAACTTTTGACAACACCCCCTCCCACTATGTAAATTCCTCCGCGCTAATCATGGTAAGCTTTGCGGGCGAAGCCTCAAACCCAAAGGTTGTCAGCGCAATGAGCGAAATCAAATCCGCGCTTGAGGGCTATGATGTTTCCTACAATTCCGAGGTCGGAAATGACTTTTCAAAAAGTCTTGCTTCCGAAATGGCCGTCATTTTGGGCGTTGCAGTCCTTGTAATAATCGCGGTTCTGCTCATAACCTCAAAGAGCTATTTGGAGCTTTTAATTTTCTTCATAGTATTCGCCGTTGCCGGAATTCTCAACATGGGCACAAACTTTTTCTTCGGCGAGATATCCTTTGTCACAAACGCCATTGCAATCATCCTCCAGCTCGCTCTGGCCGTTGACTACGCCATAATTCTCTGCCACCGCTATATGGAGGAGCGCACCGCCTGCTCGGCTCGTGACGCCTGCATAAAGGCGCTCTCTAAGGCAATCGTCGAAATCTCCTCCAGCAGCCTCACAACCATTGCCGGCCTGCTTGCGCTAACCACCATGCAGTTCCGTATCGGCTTCGATATGGGCATAGTCCTCATTAAGGGCATTTTTTGCAGTCTTATAACCGTGTTCCTCCTTATGCCCGGGCTTATCATGATGCTAAATCGCGGTATTGAGCGCACACGCCACCGCAGCTTTGTTCCCAGCGTCGCCGTTTGGGGACGTTTTATAGTAAAAACCCGCTATGTCCTTATGCCCATATTCATCGTGGTGCTTATCGGCGGCGTGTTTCTCTCAAACAAATGCGACTATGTTTTCTCCATGAACGGAATTGACACAAAGCATCCCTCCGAAGCCCGCATAGCGCAGGACAAAATCGCCGACACCTTCGGCACAAAAAACACCATCGCCCTCGTTGTTCCTCTCGGTGACTACGAGAGTGAAAAGGCCATCATAAAAAAGGTTTCCGAGTTACCCGAAATCGTCGGCGCTCTCGGTCTTGCCAATGTTGAGGTGGACGACACCCACGTTTTGACGGACAAATTAACCCCCCGCCAATTTGCGGAGCTTGCCGACATAGACATTGAGCTTTCCCGCCTGCTCTACCGCGCCTATGGGCTCGCCAGCAAGGAATACAGCGCCGTTTTTCAAGATGTGGACGACTATTCCGCCCCACTGATAAAAGTATTCCGCTTTCTTGTTGAACAGCGTGATGCCGGAGTTGTCGGCCTAACCGACGAGCAAAACGAAAAAATTGACACATTAAATGCAACTCTTTCGGACGCTCTCGTTCAGCTTGAGGGCGAAACCCGCTCGCGCATTGTTTTCACAGCCGATGTCCCCGACGAGGGCGAAGCCACTGTTGCCCTGCTCGAAAAAATCAAGAGCCTTGCACAGCCGTATTACCACGAAGATGTCCTAATCGTCAGTAATGCAACCCTTGCTCTTGACCTCAACCGTTCCTTTACACACGACAACCTCAAAATAAGTATTCTAACCGCCCTTTTTGTCATGGTCATTCTGCTGTTCACCTTCAAGTCCATCGGACTTCCATTTATGCTAATCCTGACAATTCAGGGAAGTATTTTTATAAATTTCTCCTTCCCCTACCTCACAAATACAAACCTGTTTTTCTTAAGCTACCTAATAGTCAGCGCCATTCAAATGGGCGCAACCATAGACTACGCCATCCTAATCACAAACCGCTACCAAACCCTAAAGTCCGAAATGGACAGAAAATCCGCCATCATTACGGGCATTGACCAGAGCTTCCCGACAATTTTCACCTCCGGCACCATCCTAACCGTTGCCGGCTACCTAATCGCAATGCTCTCCACAGAGCCTATAATAAACTCAATCGGTCTTGCCCTCGGGCGAGGAACACTCATTTCAATCATCCTCGTTCTAACAGTTCTTCCGCAAATTCTCTATGTGGGCGACACCATTATCCAAAAGAGTGCGCTCACTCTCCACATCAACCATATACAGCGCGTTCACACCGACGAGATGCGCATGGACGGGCACGTCCGCGGCACAGTTTCGGGCTACATTGACGGCGAATTTAAGGGCGTCATTCGCGGCAATATCAACGCCGCCGTCGAAAGCCATCAGCCACCGAATATCGAAATCCCCGAAACAGATGAAACGGAGAGTGATATCAATGAATAGGCTTACAAAAAGCATAAAACAGCTCACGGCGCTGCTTCTCTCGCTCGTGCTCGTTTTTGGCATTTTACCCCCCACACCCACTCATGCGGAGGGCAAAAACGAGCTTATCATCTCGACTGACAAGGAGCTTCGTGCCTTTTCAAAAAGCTGTACACTCGATTCCTATTCAAAGGGTCTTACCGTAAAGCTCTCTGAGGACATCAATCTCGGCAACAACAAATTTGTTCCAATCCCAATTTTTTACGGAACCTTTGACGGGCAGGGTCACCTCATCACAGGGCTGAATATCAGCTCAAAAGGCTCAAACAAGGGGCTTTTCCGTTCTGTGGAGCTTGGTGCCATTGTCCGAAATCTTGAAATTTCCGGCGATGCCACCCCCCGCGGCAGTGCCGCAACCTCCGGACTTATAGCCGGAACAAATGCGGGTCTAATAACAAATTGCACCGTTTCCGGAACCATAAACGCAAAAGCGGATGTTGGCGGCATAGCCGGAATTAACCTCGGCGGCGGCATAATATCAAACTGCGTTTCCAAAGCCACTGTCAGCGGCGAACAGCACACAGGCGGCATAGTCGGCAAAAATGATGGGCACATTGAAAACTGTACAAATAACGGCAAGGTCAACGTGTCCTCCGAGCTAAAGCCCTCCTCCCCCGAATTTAAAGACCTCGACGCAATTACAGACACCGTTTCAGAGGCCGTAAGCGACACTCTAATCAACTCCGGCCAATCAAACACAAGCTCCCGCGACAGCACCTCCCTGAGCGACATTTCCGATACGGGCGGCATTGCAGGACGAAGCTCCGGCGTAATAAAGGGCTGTACAAATAATGGCGAAGTCGGCTACAACCACATAGGCTACAACACCGGCGGCATTGTCGGCATACAAAATGGCATAGTTTCAAACTGCGAAAACAGCGGCAACATTTCGGGGCGCAAGGATGTCGGCGGAATTGTCGGACAGTTTGAGCCGGACATCGCCCTAAGCTTTGGCGCAAACAGCGGACAAAACCTAAACGACCAGCTTACAAAGCTCACCTTTGTTTTAAAGGACCTCACCAATTCCCTTAACGAAACCGTCGGCGGCTCCATGAATTCCGCAAGCGATATCAATTCCGCCGTAAAAATAATTGAAAAAACGCTCAAGGAGGCAGGCAGCACAGGCGGCGACGAGGGCAAAGCAACGCTTGACAGCATACATTCCTCTCTCCAAACCATAAACACCTCTGCGGACAAGCTTTATAAATACATCAGCGACTTCACAAAAACTGCGGATGCGGAGCTTAAAGTAATAAACTCCGGCCTCACGAGCATAAGCAACAGCTTGGTAGCGCTTGGTGACACCGCAAGCGCCGCCGTTACTAATGCAAAAAATGAAATCACCGCTCAAACGACTATCATTAACGAACAGATTACAATTATCCAAACCGCTATGACGGAAATTTCAAACGCAATGGGTAATCTCCAACAGCTAACCACCGATGTGGGCAAAGCGCTGAATAATCCCAATCCCGTGGAGAGCCGCAAGCAGATACAGGCTGCGCTTGATGCCTATTCAAAAACAGTTAACACCGACAGCATCTCAACCGCACTCAAAAATATGTCGGAAGCCATCGGCAAAATAAATACCTCCATCAAAGCCATCAGCACCACTATCGGCAAAAATGTGGACATTATTGATGCGGCATGGAAATCGGCCTCCGGCACAATAAAAGCCGATCTCGACTCTATCAATCCCGCCATGGACAGGCTTATAAACGCCACGACAGCATTCTCAAACGGAATGGCGGAAAATCTCTCTGTCATCAACAAGGAAATGAAGAAGCTTGAGGATTTGCTCAACACCTATCTAAACAGTGCCGGCGAGCGGATTGGCGAAACCTTTGACACAATTTACGAACAGCTAAACACCATAAACAACGGCCTATCCGACATAATCGGCAAGGTAGCAGAAGGCAACGAAGAAACGCGCACCATGCTGGACTCCGCCATTGACCAAATGAACGCTCTGGGTCAAACCATCGGCTCCATGCTTGACACTCCGCAATACACCTCCGTGGATGTTTCAAGCAACATTGAAATCCTTGAAAAGCCCGGCCAAGTTTCCGTCTGCCGAAGCAGCGGAAAAATAGCCGCTGACAGTAACGTCGGCGGCATTGCGGGCATAATCGCGCTTGAAATGGGAAACGACCCCGAGGAAGATTTTGCCATGCACACAGGTCTTTGGGGCGACACCACTGCGCTTTTCCGCGCCATTGTAATGACAAGTGCAAACTCCGGCGAGGTTTCCGCCAAAAACGGTTACGCCGGCGGCGCTGTCGGCCGCTCCGATGTCGGCGCAATTTACAAAACCGACAATCTCGGAAATGTTGCGGCGCTCAACGGTGCCGAATGCGGCGGCATTGCAGGCTCCTCTCAGGGTGGCATAATACAATGCAATGTCCTTTGTGACCTCTCCGGCAGTGACAACATCGGCGGCATCGCAGGCAGCGGCAGCAGCATAACAAATTGCCGTTCCATGGTTCGCATAGAAAGCGAGGGTGAATGCCTTGGTGCCGTTGCGGGAAATGCAAACGGCGAAATTTCCGGCAACATCTTCGTCAAGGAGGAGCTTGCCGGAATTGACGGCGTGAGCTACGACACCAAAGCCTCTCCGCTCCCCTACTCCGAATTTATAAAGCTCCCAAGCCTCCCCGCCTTCTTCACCGACCTGCACATTGATTTTCTCATTGACGGCAAAACCATAAAAAGCGTTCCCTTCGCCTATGGCGATGCCCTCCCCGAAAACAGTATCCCCGAGCTTCCGAAAAGAGAGGGCAGCTTCGGCGTTTGGGAGGATTTTGAAACCACAAATCTCATTCGCTCCGCCACAGTAAATGCCGAATACAGCCCGTGGATATCAACTCTCTCAAGCGGCGAGGATGTTCCGCTTTTGCTTGCCGAAGGCTCCTTTTCAAACAAGGCAAAGCTGGCAATTTCCGAAATTGAACCGACCCTTTCTATCGGCGGGATATACAAGGAGCTTCTCGCCTACACCTATTCTCTGACAGACGAGGACAGACCCACAAGCGGCAGCTTTACCTTTCGGCTTCACTGTAACGACAAAAGAGCTTCCGCACTCGCTGTTGTTACAAACAAGCACGCCGAAATTCTTCACCCAAAGCGTGACGGGAGCTACTTGGTCTTTACGGCCCCCGCCAAGGGCGAGCTTGTTTTGCTCCATTCAATCGCGGGACTGCTAATCCTAATCGCCTGCATTGCAGTCGCGCTGATAATAATTATTTTGTTCATACGCTACATGAAAAAGCATTTTCCAAACGAAAAAAAGCCGCCAAAGGCGAAAAAAGCGAAAAAGCCAAAATCCGGCGTAAAGCTCAAATCCGAAGCAAAAAGCGGCACACATTTGGACAGAAGATTATGATTTACTCTCGTTCCGTTTAATCTCGCCGTGCAAAAAATCAAGTGCGTCCGAAAGCGAGCCAATGCTGTCAATCAGTCCACAGCTAACAGCCTCCTCCGCCGCAATTATACTTCCAACATCGTTTGCAAGCTCGCTTGTGCGGAGCATATATTCCATATACATTTCGCGCGTGATTTTCGAGTTTGTCAAAACGAATTTGACAACCCTCTCCTGCATTTTTTCAAAATAATTAAATGTCTGCGGCACAGCAATTACAAGTCCGTTCAGCCGAACGGGGTGAATTGTCATAGCGGCGGACGGCGCAATATAGCTTCTCTTTGCCGCCACTGCAAGCGGCACTCCAATTGAATGCCCACCGCCCAAAACAATGGATGCGGTGGGTTTTTTCATGCCCGCAATAAGCTCCGCAATGCCAAGCCCCGCCTCAACGTCGCCGCCGACCGTGTTCACCAAAATTAAAAGCGCCTCAATTTCGTCGCTCTCCTCAATGGCCGCAATAAGCGGCATAACGTGCTCATATTTTGTGGTTTTAACGCTGTCGTGCGCAATTTGATGTCCCTCAATTTGCCCGACTATTGTAAGACAGTGAATGCTCCCCTGCTCCGACCTTGCAACCGCACTGCCAAGCTCCTTGATGCTCCCCATCTGCGCATCGTCACTGTCCTCGCCGCACTTAAAATCGACAAAATCATCTGTATTGTTTTTCAAAATAAAAACCCCCATTTCTGCAATAGTCTGTGCAGAAATGGGGGAAATAACCCAAGCGCAAAGCTTTCGCCGCACCTCGGATGCTGTTTTTATTTTTCGTTGTAAACGGCCTTAATGCCCTTGTAGGTCATGTAGCAGTCGAGCTTTGCAACGGTTTCGTAGGGGGCGTGCATGGAGAGAACGGGAACGCCCGCGTCAATGGTGTCAATGTCGCGCTCGGACATATACATTGCAACGGTACCGCCGCCGCCCTGGTCAACCTTGCCAAGCTCCGCCATCTGCCAGATTACATTGCTGTCCGCAAAAATGCGGCGCAGGCGGGCAACCACCTCGGCAGAAGCATCGTTGGATTCGGACTTTCCGCCGTGGCCTGTAAATTTGCAAATTCCCATGCCGTAGTTGATTTTTGCGGCGTTGCGCTTTTCGGAAACGTCGGGATAAACGGGGTCAAAGGCGTTGCAAACATCCGCAGAAACGCAGAAGCTCTTTGCAAAGCAATGTGCAAGCTTAACGCCCTGCCAATCGCAGAGGTCGCCCATAAAGTTTTCAAAAGCGCGGCTCTTCATGCCGGAAACGCCCTCGGAGCCGATTTCTTCCTTGTCTGCAAGGATGCAAATGGCTGTTTTTTCGGGCACTGTAAGCTCCAAAATTGCGGCAAGCTCCGCATAGGCGCAGACGCGGTCATCGTGGCCGTAGCCTGCTATTAGGCTGCGGTCAAGTCCAACCTCGCGAACATCATAGGCGGGAACAGCGGCAAGCTCGGCGGAGAGAAAATCCTCCTCCGTGATGCCGTATTTTTCATTTAGAAGTGCCAAAATTGCAAGCTTAACTCTGTCGCTAACATCCTCCTTGTCGGGGATTGTGCCAATGATGAGGTTAAGATTTTCGGCGGGAACAAATTCCTCGGAGGTCTTTTTGCGCTGATCCTTGCCAAGGTGGGGGAGCAGGTCGGTTATCTGGAAAATCGGGTCGGATTTATCCTTTCCGATGCAGACCTCAACCGTGCTTCCGTCGCGCAGGGCAACAACGCCGTGCAGCTCGAGAGGAATTGTAAGCCATTGATATTTTTTGATGCCGCCGTAATAGTGGGTTTTGAAGTAGCAAAGCTCGTTGTCCTCATAGACGGGCACCTGCTTTAGGTCAAGACGGGGGCTGTCAACATGGGCGGCGGCAATTATTGCGCCCTCGGAGAGCGGACGATTGCCGATAACGGCAAGCATAAGCGCCTTGCCCCTGTTTGAGAAATAAAACTTGCTGCCCGGCTTTTGCTCCGCACCTGTAACATAGGGCACAAAGCCCTGTGCTTCGGCAAGCTTAATGGCGGCGGCAACAGCCTCGCGCTCGGTTTTTGCACCGTTTAAATAGCTCATATATCCCTTGCAGTAGTCCTCGCAGAGTTCGCGCTCTTTATCATCAATGATATCGTAACCGTTTTTCTGCTGGTAGAACAGCTTGTCTTTTCTTTCAGATTTTTCCTTTGACATTCCTTTTACCTCCTGATAATTTCGTCGAATATATTTTTACATTTTATTGAAAATTCCTCTGCCGTATTGTCATTTGATACGGTAAAGTCGCAGTTTTGCTCAAAAAATTCATTTGGCTTTTGTGCGGAAACACGAAGCTCGGCATATTCCCTCGTGATATTGTCCCGCCCCACAAGCCGCGAAATACGGTCCTCCGTGGGCGCCGTTACGCCAACGGTTGCCTTGCAATAATTTGAAACACCGCCCTCAATAAGGGCAATAGCGTCAATCGCCGCAAGTGTTCCGCCGTTTTTTGCCCAATCGCAGAGTCGGCGGTTAATTTCCGCACCGACAAATTTGTGGGTTATGGCGTTTAGCGCGGCAAGCTCCTGTGGGTTTGAAAAAACGATTTCGCCAAGCGCCTTGGTGTCGTGCGTTCCCTCGGGAACAGCGCCGGGAAAACGGAGATTTATTGCTTCAAACATGGGGTCGCTATCCCTCAGCAGGTCGTGATAGACCTCGTCGCAGTCGATAACCAAGCCGCCCATATCGCGCAAAACGTCAAGCGCTGTTGTTTTTCCGCAGCCTGTGCCGCCTGTAATTCCAATGATTGTCATAGATGCCATGAGCGCCATGAAAATGTCGTCCTTGGAAATTGCGCCCTCACGCAGGATAGTGTATGGAGTTTTTGACATATCTATTAAAGTGGATTCGTGCCCAAGGGTGCAGGCTCCGCCGTCAATCAAGCCTTCTATGCGGCCATTGAAATAGGTGAGCACCTCTTCCGCCGTTGTCGGGCTTTTTTTGCCGGAGGGGTTTGCGGAGGGCACAGCAAGCGGGAACGAAACAGAGCGCAAAAGCTCGAGTGTTTGCGGATGGTCGGGGCAGCGAAGCCCAACGGTTTCCCCGCCCGCGCGAACGATGGAGGGAACACAGGGCTTTGCCTTTAAAACGATTGTAAGCGCGCCGGGCCAAAAGCAATCGGCAAGCATGAATGCCGATTTTGGAACAGACTCGCAAAGCCCGTCTATTGACTTTGCACCCGAAACCATAAGGCTGATGGGCTTATTTTCGGGTCTGCCCTTCACCTCATAAATGCTCTCAACCGCCTTTTCGTCAAAGCCGTTTGCCGCAAGGCCATAAACCGTTTCCGTTGGCACGGCAACAAGCCCGCCCGCCCGAAGTATGTCGCCTGCGGGAAGTATGTCATCTTTAAAAATGCGTGTTTTCATAAGCCCTCCGAAATGTGGCTTTCGTTCTTAATTTGTTCAGTGGACATTATATAGATTGGTTCATTCTTTCTGCTTGGTCGGCTGTTATGAGTGCATCGAGAATTTCGTCCAAATCGCCGTTCATAATTTGCTCGATTTTGTAGAGTGTTAGGTTTATGCGGTGGTCGGTTACGCGGCCTTGGGGAAAGTTGTAGGTGCGGATGCGCTCGCTGCGGTCGCCTGTGCCGACCTGACTTTTGCGCTCGGCGGCAAGGATTGCGTCCTTGCGCTGCCTGTCCGCTTCGCAAAGGCGGGAGGCCAAAATTTTCATGGCTCTGTCGCGGTTTTTGTGCTGGCTGCGCTCATCCTGACATTCAACAACCGTGCCTGTCGGCAGGTGGGTAATGCGAATTGCGCTTTCGGTTTTGTTAACGTGCTGACCGCCCGCGCCGCTGCTGCGGAAGGTGTCAATTTGCAAATCGGTGGGGTTTATTTCAAATTCCTGTTCGTCCACCTCGGGCAAAACAGCAACTGTTACGGTGCTTGTGTGGATGCGGCCGGAGGCTTCCGTGTCGGGTACGCGCTGAACACGGTGAACGCCGCTTTCGAATTTTAGACGGGAATATGCACCCGCGCCCTCAATTACGAAGCTAACCTCTTTAATGCCGCCGATTTCGGTTTCGTTGATGTAGGCTATTTCGGTTTTCCAGCGCTTTGACTCGGCGTACATGGCGTACATACGGTAGAGGTTGTAGGCAAAAAGTGCAGCCTCATCGCCGCCCGCGCCGCCGCGAATTTCGATGATTACGTTCTTGTCGTCATTCGGGTCGGTGGGGAGCAAAAGAATTTTCAGCTCCTGCTCAACGGCTTCCATTTGACGCTTTGCGTCCTCATATTCTTCGCGGAGCATTTCTTTAAAATCCGCGTCCTCAACGCCCGCATCGAGCAGCTCGCGCGCTTCAATTGCGGTGTCCTCAAATTTGCGATATCGGCGATAGGTTTCAACAAGGGGCATAAGCTCCTTTTGATCCTTTGCAAGCTTCGCATAGAGGGCAACGTCGGAATATACCTCCGGTGTCGCCATGCGGTTTTCGATATCTACATATTTTTCTTCAATTTCTTTGAGCTTTTTAAGCATTTATTTTTCATCCTTAATTAAAATTCATATCATTACAATGGTATATCATAGCATACTTATTGCTGTATGTAAACCATTGCAATCAAAGAACTTTTTGTGCTTTTAAAATCCGCGCACATCACCCGACAAGCGCCGCAAGCGCCGCTCCTGCAAGTGTTGCGTTTTCGGCGCTGACGCAAACGGCATGGCGGTTCATCCCGCGCAAAAATTCATTCTCCAAGCATTGCTCAAGCTTTCCCTTAAACAGGAGCGAGGCGTGAAATGCGGAGCCTTCGGCAACAACATAAAAGGGCGTTTCGGCGCTTTTTCCGCCGTTGCAATGCAGGCAAAGCGCGGCGATTTTGGAGCAGACCAGCCTTGCGGCGCGTTCATAGCTTTTGTCAATGATTTCGCGCAGAACCACGGCATCGTCACCCTCGCACATTTTTGCAATGCGGCCGTTACCGAGCAAAAATTCGTCCAGCTCCGGCGGCTGAAAGGGCGGCAGTGCCGTATCTGCAAAAGTTTCCGTCAGTAAACCCTCGCGCGCCGCCAAAAGTGCGGTGTTTGTGATTACCTTTCCGTGATAAACTCCCGCAAGCATTTTTTCCATCCAATATTTTCCGGGATTATCGGAGGCTTCATCTGTCATTATGTCCGATTTGCCGCGAAGTACGCCGGAAAAGTTTCCGGATTCGCAGTTCACAATCATGTCCGCCGCATTGGAGAGCTTTAAAATCTTCTCGCCGCGCTCAAGATAGCAGGAGTTGCAGCCGGTGCCCAAAATAAGCCCCGCAAGTCCATCGCGGGATTGAAGCGGCAGGCAGGCAAGTCCACCCATAAGGCTTGCGGCTGTGTCGTTTAAAAGTGTAAATTTCAGTGGCTTTGCAAGACCCATTTCGCGAAGCTTTTCTATAAGCGAAGCGCCAAGCACCATGCCGCTCAAATTTTTAACCTTGACTTCTTTTGTAAGGCACAAAATTTTCCCGTCTTTATTCGGAAAAATCTCCGCGGGATAGGAGAAGCAAAAGCCGATATTGTCGCTCTCCTCCGTCAGCGGAAAAACGCTCTCGGCAAGCTTTTCAAAAAATTCGTCCGCCGAAATTTCGCCCCGACTTCCCGGCATTGCACAGCGTGAAACGCGGGAAACCTGCGGCACTCCGCCGTGAAAGCGCACAAGACCAACGCGCAAATTTGTTCCGCCCGCATCAATTGCAATAACGGGCGTGTCCTCCGGCGGCTCGCCGTTCGCACCGATATAGGTTGGAATCATGCGCAGGGATGAGGGCGCGCCCCGCAGTCCCGCCTCCATTTCATCCTCAAAGCGCGCGGCGGTTTCGCGAATATCGCAAAGCTCCGGGTGCATTAAAGCTTCACGCAGAAAATCGTTTGTTTTGGCAAGGATATTCGGCATAATTTTTCCCCCTTTTCGGTTCAAAAGAATTGTTTAATAGCCATTCGCTTTAGCTCCCGTCATTCTGAGCGAAGCAGTATGGTATATTATT
>JAVVUU010000013.1:6155-9534 GCA_036653035.1 Oscillospiraceae bacterium | reverse complement strand
CATATAACAAAGCACATTTTAATTACTATTTTGAAAACTCGGCACTTCTTGCAAGCTGTTTTTATGCGCTCTCCGCAAATAAGAAAAACTCCTTCCAAACTGTGGGAGGAGTTTTTATAATGTCATATTGACATAAATAAGCCATTCAAAAAACTTTTGGCTATTTTTCGGCAACTCTGCGTCTAAGGCTTAGGCAGTCTGCTATCATTGCTATAAATTCGCTGTTTGTTGGCTTGCCCTTTACGTTTGAAACGGTGTAGCCAAAGAATTTTTGGAGAGTTTCGATGTCGCCTCTATCCCAAGCCACTTCAATTGCATGGCGGATAGCACGTTCAACTCTTGAGGGTGTTGTGTTAAACTTTTTTGCAACCTCGGGGTATAACACCTTTGTAACGGAGTTAATTATGTCCATATCGTTTATGGTAAGTATGATTGCTTCGCGCAGGTATTGGTAGCCTTTTATGTGTGCGGGAACGCCGATTTCGTGGATTACGTCCGTGACAACAGACTCGAGATTTTCCTCCTGTCTGCCCATGGAAACGCCCTGTCTGTTTAAAACACTTGGGGCGCTTGTACGTCGCTGTGATGCCATAATTTGTCGGATGCGACTCAAAAGCGCAGGAACATCGCAAGGCTTTGGCATGAAATAGTATGCGCCAAGCTCCGCCGCCTCCTGTGCCACATGGTCGTTGAAAAATCCGGATACGATAATGACTGCCGGTTTTTGCTGCATTTGTGACAAACGCTGTAACACACCCAACCCATCAAGCTTCGTGAGTACTAGATCCATTAGGATGATGTCGGGCCTTTTTTCCTCTGCGAGGCTTAGAGTTTCAATTCCGTCCCCCGCCGTGCCGATGACTACCATGTCCTCCTCCGACGAGATAGTGTCCGCCATAAGAAAACGAAAATCTTCGCCAGAATCTGCAATTAACACCCTTGATTTGGTTTCCATAATTTTTCCTCCGATTTTATCGTAATTACGGCAGGCCATCTCTGTTTTTAAGCACAAATACCGTTAAGCGTGTATAATCTACCATATATTCCCGCAGAGTGCAACAAAAAGCTGTAAAAAACTAACAGCTTTTTGTTTACATAATTCGACTTCAATCGACTAATGACCAAAAGTGGACTGATTTCTATGCCGCTCGACCTTTTTCGACATTCTTCGCGCCGTGCTCCAGCATATCTTCAATAGAAACTCCGAACCCCTTTGTGGGATCATTTACCAAAACATGAGTCACCGCTCCGACAAGCTTTCCGTTTTGAATTATGGGGCTTCCGCTCATTCCCTGAACAATTCCGCCCGTCCTCTCCAAAAGACGCTCGTCCCTTATGGTCAGCATCAGGCTTCTGCCCGTCTTGTCACCTCTGTATACCCTTGTGATTTCAACGGCATATTCCTGAACATCCGTGCCGCAAATATTTGCATAGATTGTTGCCTTGCCAAGCTTAATTTCATCGTTTGCCGCAATTGGTATGGCCTTGTCCGCCGATGGCACCGCCGTTTGGAGTATTCCGAAAATTCCGTATGGTGTGTTTTTCAGCAAGCTTCCGCGAACCTTTCCCGCTTCAAATGCTCCGCTGAGCTCTCCGGGCGTTCCAACAGCGCCTTTTTTAACATCCATAATCGTTGATTCAAAAATATTTCCTCTGCCCAGCGGCATTATAACGCCGGAATCCATATCATTTATACCATGCCCCAATCCGCCGTACAAGCCCGTGCGGGGGTCATAAAAAGTTAGAGTGCCAATCCCCGCGACGTTGTCACGAAGCCAAAGACCAAGCTCCGCCGCGCCGCCTGCAGCATTCGGACTGACGGTAAATTGAAGTGTTTCACCCGCCCGCTGAACCGTTATGGAAACAGGCTCGCTTGTTAGCTTTGACATTACCGCCTTAAATTCGTCCGCAGAGCCGATTTTATCTGTTCCCACCGCCGTTATGAGATCCCCCGGCAATATCCCCGCTATGGCGCAGGGCGAAGGTGCCGTACCCTCCTGCGTTGTGGACAGTCCCACAACCAAAACTCCGTCCGTATACATTTGTATGCCCACCGTGCAGCCCATGGGCACAAGCTCTCTTTGTTCCTTTGCCTCCGCCGCTCCAAGCTGTGCCATGACGCTAAACATCAAAATGCACGCAACACAAGCAGCTTCAAGCTTTATTTTTTTCTTAAAAATCATCCCAACTTCCCCCGCTTTTTTGTTTTTATTTTTTTAGGCGCAGTTACAGTATGTTCATTGACGGGGAAAATAACGATATTTTGAGGTAACAAAATATATCTCAATTACCTTTTTCGTTTTTTTCGCATATTGTAAAGGAAAGTGGGTTGTTGTTAAAATATTCCGCTGCAAAAATTCTGCTGGTTTGCTTTAAATTTCGGTTTGTGAAATTTAGGAGGTTTTTACATTGAAAAACTCGTTTCCGCAAAAAAATGTTCGGCGCGGTGCAGACCTCAAGCCTGCATTGGAAAACAATGCTATGGTTTTTAACTCGGACTACATAGCAAATAAGCTTCTCGCTCTGCGTTGGCACTGCCCGTCTGTTGCAATCTCCTCCATAGGAAAAAGCGTCATGGGTCGTCCTCTGCTCGCCGCCTGCTTTGGTGTCGGCGAACGCCGTGTGCTTTTTAGCGCATCGCACCACGCCAACGAATGGATTACAAGCCTTATTTTGCTTAAATTCATGCAGGAGCTTTGTGAAAAATCGAAAGAAAACGGGGAACTCTATGGATTTCCCGCAAATGAAATTTTGGATAACGCAACACTCTGCTTTGTTCCTCTCATAAACCCCGATGGCGTTGACCTCGCGGTCGGCAGCTTGCGCTCCGGCAGGTATTTCAGCCGTGCAAAAAAAATTGCGGAAGCCTATCCCGCAATTCCATTTCCGACAGGCTGGAAAGCGAACATAGTCGGAACCGACCTAAATCTTCAATATCCCGCAGGCTGGGAGGAGGCAAAGCGCGTAAAATATGCTCTTGGAATGACAAAGCCTGCCCCGCGTGATTTTGTCGGAGGTGCTCCGCTGAGCGAGCCGGAGAGCCGCGCCCTTGCAGACTTTACGGAGCGCTTATCCCCCGACACAATTATAGCTTTGCACAGTCAAGGCAAGGTAATCTATTGGAAATATGCGGATTTGGAGCCGCAAGGCTCGCGCAGACTTGGCGTAAAGCTTGCAAGAGCAAGCGGCTATGAGCTTTCGGAAACACCCGCCGCCAGCGGAAGCGCAGGCTACAAGGACTGGTTCATAAAAAATTTTGACCGCCCCGGCTACACGCTAGAGCTTGGCATGGGCGAAAACCCGCTCCCGCTCGAACAATTCGACAAAATCTATGCGGATACCGCCCCAATGCTTACAATCGCCGCGATAGGATAGCTAT
>JAVVUU010000013.1:0-6055 GCA_036653035.1 Oscillospiraceae bacterium | reverse complement strand
ATTATTCGTGCGAAAAGAAAAATTTGAAAATTTTATGGAACCTCTGATTAAATCCCTCACATGGATTGGCGGCGAGAGTTAATCAGAGGTTCCTTAGCTCCAACAGCTTGGGCGCAACCGACTCCGCAAAAAGGCGGGCGGCGCAGAGCACCTCCGAAAGTGTGTTTCCGCTGCTGCCAACCTCCAAAATCAGCGAGCCTTGTGTTAGCTGCTGATTATACCTCTCCTTTTTGAGCGCGATGGGCCTTGCAAGCGTTGGATGCTTTTCAATGACCGCCGACTGCAAATACAGCGCAAGCTTTAAATTCTCCTGCCAATTCGGATGTGCAAGCCCGTTTTCACCGGTTCCCGCAAGCAGCATTAGCTGTGAACAGGGCTGTCCATTCGCTTCGGCCACCGTTTTGTAAATTACATCATCTGTGCCTATCGCATCTCTGTGAACGTCGAGCACAATCGCAATTTCGGGGTGCTCCGCGAGATGCTTTTCAATTGCCGCCCCGCTTCGCGCATAGCTGCCCGTGTAGCTCGGATAATCATAAATTTCCCTGTCGTGCAAAACACTTATTCCGTAGCTTTCAAGGCAGGCTGTAATTTCGTCACCAACGCGCACAATGTTGTAGCGCGTGTCGCTGCTGCGAAAGCTGTCCGTCGGCATATATTCACCGCTTGTTGCGTCCGGCGAAAACGCCTCGCTCCCGTGGGTATGGATAATAAGCACCTGCATTCCCTCGGTCGGAAGCTTTGTTGATGGTCCCTGCGAAACCAAGGCTTCCAAATCAACCTTAAAGCTCGTGTCATTTGACAGCACCATCCCGCCCGCTATTGTTGTCGGCAAAACAACTATCTTCTTGTCCTCCGGCGGCTTTTCCTTTTTCGGAATTTTAACCTCGGAAGGAAACGGCGGCAGGGATTCCCTTGGCAGGCTTGGTTTTTCTCTCTCCGCGTTTTCTTCCTCTGTTGTGGGGGCAGCTTGCAGACCTTTTTCCGGCTCTCTGCCTCCAAACTCAAGGCTCAGGCTTGCCGTCATCAGTCCTTTGTTTTCCGCAAGCTCCGAAAGCCACTCGCGCGCACTCGGATTTGCGCCGACAGCCAGTGCCGCGCGAACTCCTATCGCCATCAGCGCAACCGTTGCAATCCCTTTTTTAAAGTTCACGGCTTCCCTCCCCCTTTAAGGAACATCTGATTAAATCCGTCACATGGATTGGCAAGCGGATTTAATCAGAGGTTTCTTAAGTATGATACTGATTTCTATGCCGCAAACGGCGTTTTGATACCCCTGTCCGCACACGCCAAAATACCGAAAAGCTTCAAAATCGTCCTCCTCGCTGTGACGCATAATCAAAAATCCGCATAAAATCACTTTACATAATGCAAAATTATTGACAACCTTCTTGCATTTTTCATATCTTTTGACCTCGTTATCGCCTATTTCCAAAAAAAAGCATGGTAATACGCACATACAACATTTTGTACTTTCCCTGTGTTTTAAGTGGGTTGGACAACCTCATTTTGCGTATTTGTAAATAGTACATCATTTTGTCCTTGTCATTTTGTACGAATTTGCCCTTGCATTTTAGGTCAAAAATGAATACAATTAGGTCACATCATGAAGTGCTCTATGTCATTTTGCTTCAACTACAAAAAATAGGAGCGTATTATGAAAAAGATTTTCAAATTAAATATTTCCATAATATGCGTCATCTGCTTAATTGCCGGTATAGTCGGTTGCTTTGCCGTTGATGGTGCCCTCAATAATCTCACAGCGGAAGCTTCGCCCTCCGTCGCACCCGAAATCACCGGCAGTCCCGCACCCCTTGTGCCCACCGAAGCTCCAACATCGGCAGCCCCGCTTGCCGAGGTTCCCATGTATGTAAACCACATAAAAGTAGGTAACATATATAAATTGGACGGCACTACCTACACACCCATTCGCGCCTTCATCGAAGCGATTGGAGAGCAAGCAGATCTCGCATGGGATGCAGAAAACAATCTTGCAACCCTAAAAACCGATACACTCAACCTCACCGCCACAGTTGGCAACAAATATTTCACCGCAAACGACCGTTGCCTTTATGTGCCAAATGGCGTCCTCATTATCGACGGCGCGGTTTCTCTGCCCGTCCGCGAGCTTGCAAAGGTTTTCGGTGCAATCGTCGAATGGGATGAACCCACCTCCTCCGTCAGCGTCCGTGCGGATGAGCCTGTCGTTTTTGCAAGCGCCGAGGAAACCTACAACAAGGACGACCTCTATTGGCTCTCCCATCTTATCAACGCAGAAGCAGGAAACCAGCTTTTCGATGGCAAAATCGGCGTTGGCAATGTTGTAACAAACCGCGTAGCCGACCCCACCTGCCCAAAAACCATCTATGGCGTTATCTTTGACAGCAAATATGGTGTCCAGTTCAGCGTCACCGAAAACGGTGGCATCTATGCCGAACCGAACGAAGAATCCGTCGTTGCCGCAAAAATCTGTCTTGAAGGCTACAACGTCGTTGGCAACTCCATCTACTTTGTTAACCCCACCATTGGCACAAGCTCATGGTTTGCCAGCACCCGCGCCTTTGTTTCAACAATAGGCGAACACGATTTCTACGCATAATTGTAGACGTATCGAAAAAAACGTGCTATTATTACAGGGTATACTTTTTTAGTATACCCTGTGTTTTAATTTTTACGGAGGTGCATATGCGGCACATCTTACAAGACGGCTTTGACGCGCTCGGTCTTTCTTTTACAGACGAAATGAGCGCGCGTTTCCAAACCTACTACAACTACCTCACGGAGCGCAACGCCGTTATGAACCTAACCGCGATAAACGGCGAAGAAAATGTCGCCCGCCTCCACTTTTTGGACTGCGCGGCGCTCTGCTCCATAAACGATTTTTCGGGAGCCTCTGTCATAGACATCGGCACCGGCGCGGGTTTTCCCGGTCTGCCCCTCAAAATTGTGCAGCCTAACCTCTCTCTCACATTACTGGACAGCCACCAAAAACGCATGACCTTTCTTTCCGAAACCTGCGAAAAGCTCGATTTTTCGGATGTAAACTGCGTTTGCGCAAGAGCGGAAGAGGCCAAAGAGCTTTATGAAAGCTTTGACATCGCCGTTTCAAGAGCCGTGGCGCGCTTCAACATCCTTTGCGAGCTTTGTATGCCCTTTGTGCGCATAGGCGGCACGTTCATCGCCATGAAAGGCCCCGATTGCGCAGACGAGCTTGCAGAGGCCTCACACGCAATTTCCATTTTGGGTGGCAATCCTCCCCGTGTTGAAAAATACACAATTCCCGGCACAGATATCGTCCACAGCGCTGTCATAATCGAAAAAACGCGCCCCACACCCTTCGAATATCCCCGACAATTCGGCAAAATCAAAAAATCCCCGCTTTAAGCAAAGCTCCTAAAAGCGTCAAATAAACCTTTTTCCCCGCATCGGCCTTTTCGCCCCATTTAGGCAACAAAATTTACCCTCCGAAACCAAACCTTTCGGAAGCATGGAGGAAACTCAATGACAAATCTACCCGAGCTTTTCGGCTGTATGTCCTTTAACGAAAGCGTCATGCGCGAGCGTCTGCCCAAGCAGGCCTTTCTAACACTGAAAAGCACCATGGAACAAGGTGTGCGGATGGACATCACCACCGCCAACATAGTTGCAAATGCCATGAAGGATTGGGCAACCGAAAAAGGCGTTACCCACTACACCCATTGGTTTCAGCCCTTAACGGGCGTAACCGCCGAAAAGCACGACAGCTTTCTTTCGCCAAGCGGCGATGGCGGCATAATTATGGAATTTTCCGGCAAGGAGCTTATCCGCGGCGAGCCGGATGCCTCAAGCTTCCCCTCCGGCGGGCTTCGCGCAACCTTTGAAGCCCGCGGCTACACGGCATGGGATCCCACCTCCTATGCCTTCATTAAAGACGGCGTTCTCTGCATCCCCACCGCATTCTGCTCCTACGGCGGCGAAGCTCTTGACACCAAAACCCCCCTGCTCCGCTCCATGGATGCTCTTAACACGCAGGCAATGCGCATCCTAAAGCTATTTGGCACAAACTGCCACCGTGTAACCGCAACCTCCGGTCTTGAACAGGAATATTTTCTTATCGACCGCAGCACCTATAATCAGCGCAAGGATCTCATCTACACCGGCCGCACCCTTTTCGGTGCGCGTCCGCCAAAGGGTCAGGAGCTTGACGACCACTATTTCGGCTCCATAAAAATGCGTGTTTCCGCCTTTATGCGTGAACTCGACAACGAGCTTTGGAAGCTTGGTGTCACAGCCAAAACCGAGCACAACGAAGCCGCACCCGCACAGCACGAGCTTGCGCCCGTCTTTACAACCTGCAACATTGCCGTTGACCACAACCAGCTCACCATGGAAATGATGCGCAAGGTTGCAAAGCGCCACGACCTCACCTGCCTTTTGCACGAAAAGCCGTTCAACGGCGTTAATGGCAGCGGCAAGCACAACAACTGGGCGCTCTCAACCGACGAGGGCATAAATCTTCTTGAGCCGGGCGAAACACCTGAGGAAAACGCACAATTTCTGCTCATAATCTGCGCCGTTATAAAGGCAGTGGACGAGCACCAAGACCTTTTGCGCATTTCCGTTGCCTCCGCAGGCAACGACCACCGTTTGGGCGGCGATGAAGCGCCCCCCGCAATAGTTTCAATATTTTTGGGCGATGAGCTTCAGTCCATTTTGGAAGCCATTGAAACCGGCAAGCCCTACGATAAAATCGAAAAGCGCAGCCTTACAGTCGGCGTTGACGCTCTCCCCTCCTTCCCGCGCGACACAACGGACAGGAACCGCACCTCCCCCTTCGCTTTCACAGGCAACAAATTCGAGTTCCGTATGCTCGGCTCCTCTCAGTCCGCCGCCGCTTCAACGGCATTTATCAATACAATTGTTGCGGAGTCCTTCCGCCAATTTGCTGATAAGCTCGAAAAAGCCGGTAACTTCACAGCAGAGCTAAACGCACTCATCCGTGAAACCGTTATGAAGCACAAGCGAATTTTATTCAACGGCAACGGCTATGACGAAAGCTGGACAAAAGAGGCCGCCCGCCGCGGGCTTTGCAACTACATCAGCACCGCCGACTGCCTGCCTCATTTAACAGACCCCCAAAATGTTGCGCTCTTTGAAAAGCACGGCATCTATTCCGCAACGGAGCTTCGCGCAAGGCGCGACATTCTTCTCGAAAATTATTGCAAGCAAGTCGCAATCGAAGCAAATGTAATGACCGAAATGGTTCGGGGCGACATTCTCCCCGCCGTTCTCGGCTTCCAAAAGGAGCTTGCGGATACCATTTTGGCAAAGCGCTCAGTTTTAAACACCCTCAGCTGCAAGCCCGAAATCTCTCTCCTTGAGCGCATTTCCGCCCTAACCGAGTCCATGGCAAATAAAAGTGCGGCACTTGCCGCCTCCCTTGCCTGCATCAGCACAAAGCTATGCGAGCTTGAAAGCATGGCCACCTATTGCCACGAAACCGTAATTCCCGATATGCACGAGCTACGCACAGTAACCGACGAATTGGAAACTCTTGTCAGCAAGGAATGCTGGCCCTACCCCTCCTACGGCAGACTTCTATACAGGGTATAGAGCTTCATCTCAAAGTTTTAAAAAATGCAACCATTTTTAATGACCCCGTCGGGCATAATACTAAGGTTCCGCAAAATAAAACTAAAAGGAGAAATGTCATCATGTCAGTTATTACACTAACCTCCGAAAATTTTGAAGCCGAGGTTCTCTCCTCCGATAAGCCCGTGCTAATCGACTTTTGGGCAAGCTGGTGCGGCCCCTGTCGTATGCTCTCGCCAATTGTCGATGAAATCGCAAACGAGCAAACCGGCGTAAAGGTTTGCAAAATTAATGTTGACGAGCAGGCGGAGCTTGCCTCCCGCTATGGCGTAATGAGCATACCAACTGTCGTTCTAATGGACGGCGGCAAGGTCAAAAGCAAGTCCGTCGGTGCAGTCCCAAAGAGCACCCTTTTGGATATGCTAAAATAACCACAATATGTCCTGTCAAAAAGCTGCCGTCAACCTTGTATTGACGGCAGCTT
>JAVVUU010000012.1:0-25886 GCA_036653035.1 Oscillospiraceae bacterium | reverse complement strand
TATGTTTCATGGGATTTAATGCAGCGTTTCTTAACCGATGCCTTTGTTTCTGCCGGTGTTCCGCGTGAGGATGCCGAAATCTGCACGGATGTACTCCTCGAAAGCGACAGGCGCGGCATTGAAAGCCACGGCTGCAACCGCTTTAAGCCAATCTACATCGACCGCATAGCTTCCGGAATTCAAAAGCCAGTCACAAAAATTGATGTATTAAAAGAAACCCCCACAACAGCCGTTTTGGATGCAAACGACGGCATGGGCATGATTGCAAGCCATCGCGCCATGGAAATGGCAATTGAAAAGGCGAAAAAATGCGGCCTTGCCATGGTCGCCGTCCGCAATTCCACCCACTACGGCATTGCGGGATATTGGGCAACAATGGCTACAAAAGCCGGTCTAATCGGCATTACGGGCACAAACGCCAGAATGTCCATTGCCCCCACCTTTGGCGTTGAAAATATGCTTGGCACAAACCCGCTTACCATCGGCTTTCCGACGGACGAGCCTTTCCCCTTTATGCTGGACTGCGCAACCTCCATCACTCAGCGTGGAAAAATTGAGTTTTATGCCCGTTCCGGCCGCGACACCCCCGCCGGCATGGTAATAGGACGCGACGGCTCCGCAATGACAGACAGCAAGCAAATTTTGCACGACCTTTCAAGCGGCGAAGCAGCGCTTGCCCCTCTCGGCGGCATAGGTGAGGAAATGGGCGGCTACAAGGGTTATGGCTATGCAACCGCGGTTGAAGTTTTGTCCGCCGCCTTGCAGGCGGGCAGTTTTCTGCGCGCCCTGAGCGGCATGGACGAAAACGGCGGCAAGCAGCCCTATCACCTCGGCCACTTCTTCCTCGTAATTGACCCCGAGGCTTTCATGGGACTAAGCTCCTTTGAAAAGACCTGCGGCGATATTCTGCGCGACCTCCGCGCCTCCGAAAAAGCCCCCGGTCACGACAGAATTTACACCGCCGGCGAAAAAGAATACCTTGTCTGGCTCGACCGCAAGGACAAGGGCGTTCCCCTCGGCGACGCGGTTCAAAAAGATATCACCACCGTCCGTGACAGCTTCAAGCTCCCCTATGTGTTCCCGTTTGAAAACAAATAATGTCCACTGAACAAATGCGCTTTGCAAAGTGCATTTGCACAAAGGGCAAAACAGGAGCTGATGTATTTTTGCATCAGCTCCTGTTTATTATTTGTGGATTTTATTCGTCATACAGATATTTTTTCAAATCCTCTTCGTCCTGCACTTCAAGCCCGCGCTCGCCGGCACGGTATTCCATGTGGTGGCGAAATTCGTGGCGGAGTGTTGAGCGAAGCTCAATTTTTAGCGCTTCCTCGTCCAAATCGCCGTGCAGCTTTTCAAAGGAGCCATAGAATATTGCTATGCCGCAACCCATTTGTGAGCGCTCATATTCGCCAAGGATGTAGAGGTCATCCTCCCTCGCCTGAGGGTGGAGGTGGGCTTCGTCCACAATGCTTATTCCAAGGTTAAGCTCATCGAAAAATTCCTGCGGAAGCTCGCAGCTGAGTTCGTCCAAAATTTCGCTAAATCGCTCAATAGTTATCATGCGTTCTCCCTTGGTTTGTTGAATTGCGGAATGAGGCGTTCCCTATTTTGCAGACGGCAAAGGTGTTTTCTGCTACTTGGGCGTGCATTGCCATGCGAATAATTTTTATTTCTGATGCACAAGCTCCAAAACTATATCCGCAATTCTCTCCGTTGCATCGCTCATGCCGATATGCTTCATTTGCTCTGCCATGGAGTCCAGCGTTTCGGGACGGCTCAGCAGGAGTGAAACGGCGCCAAGCAGTCTGTCCGCTGTTATGTCTGTTTCGGGGATTAAAACCGCCGCGCCGGCTCTTTCGAGAACACGCGCGTTTTTATCCTGATGGTTGTTTGTGACATTTGGAGAGGGCACCAAGACAGCAGGCTTGCCCAAAACCGCAAGCTCGCTGAGTGTGGATGCGCCGCTTCGGCAAACGACCAAATCCGCCGCCGCCATGACGAGCGGCATATCGTAGATGTATTCGCGAACCTCCATGCCCCGCGCCGTGGCATCCTTAATTCCCTCTTTTTTCATGTCGTCCAGCATGGCTGTATAGCCGCCCTTGCCGGCCGAATGGATGAGTCCGAAGAAGGGATTTCCAAGTGCTTTTTCAATGAAGCCAACCATGGTTTTGTTCATAAAGGCCGCACCGAGTGAGCCCCAAACGGAAACGACAAGCGGCTTGTCGGGAGATAATCCAAGCTGTTCACGCGCGGCTTTTTTGTCCGCATTGCGGAAATCCCCGCGCACGGGTGTGCCGGTTACGATGACCTTTTCGGCATGGCGATAATATTGACGGCTTTCCTCAAAGCCGACCAAAATTCTGTCGGCAACGCCCGAAAGCATTTTTGTTGTAAGACCGGGCACGGCGTTGCTCTCGTGAACAACGGTTGGTATCTTCAGTGAATGTGCCGCTTTTAGAACGGGATAACAGACATAGCCGCCCGTTCCTATAACGGCATCCGGCTGAAATTCGCGAAGAATTTTCTTTGCCTCCGCTGTTGAAGCAACGACATTTTTAACGGTGTCGAAGTTGTGCTTTAAGCCCTCTAAGCTGATGCTTCGGCTAATATTTGTGATGGTAACGGTTTTGATGTTGAAGCCCTCGCGGGGAACAAGCTCGGTTTCCATGTGTCCTGTTGCTCCAACAAACAGGAATTCACTCTCCGGCAGAAGCTCCTTTAATCTTTGAGCCACCCCGAGAGCGGGATTGATGTGTCCGGCGGTTCCGCCACAGGTAAATAAAAATTTCATTAAAAACGCGTCTCCTTTCCGATTTGTGCTGCCGGCGACACTATCGGCCGGTTTTTCTTTTTATCGACTTTTGCGTTGGGATATCCCTTGATACACTTAGGATTATCCCCATTTCAGCCATTTGTATAAGCAGTGCCGTACCGCCGTAGCTGAAAAACGGAAGCGAAATTCCCGTGCAGGGAACAGTATTTGTGCAGACGGCTACGTTGAGAATTACTTGAATTGCAAGGAGCGAGGTTATACCCGTGCAGACGAGGAAGCTGTATCTGTCTCTCGAATGAATTGCAAGCCAGTAGCCGCGCAGGATTAGCAGAGCAAACAAAACCAGAATGAGCATTGCACCAATAAATCCCAATTCCTCGCAGATTATTGAAAAAATAAAGTCGTTGTGTTCCTCGGGCAGATAGAGGTATTTTTGGCGGCTTTGCCCCAAGCCAAGGCCGAAAAGCCCGCCGCTGCCAACGGCATATAGTGACTGAACTATTTGCCAGCCCGTGTCGCCCGCATCGGCAAAGGGGTCAAGCCAAGCCGATATTCGCTCCGAGGAATACTTTAATACTGTCGTTGCCAAGAGAAGCAGTGCCGCAACGCCAATACCTCCGCCGATAAACCAAATTAACCTTGCACCACCAATATACATCATAATTGCACCAATTGCAATTATGATGATTGAAGCCGATATGTGCGGCTCCATAATCAGAAGTCCGACAACTATTCCCATTACAACTAAAAACGGTAAAACTCCGTAACGGAAAGTACCCATGTCGTTTTTATATTTGCATATAAGCCCCGCAAAATATAGTATAACCGCAATTTTCGCAATTTCCGAGGGTTGGAAGGTGAAGCCCGGAAGACTAATCCAACGCTTTGCGCCGTTTACTCTAGTGCCTATAATTGGCACCAAGATAAGCAGAACTATTGCAACGCCCAAAAGCGGCAGGGCGATTTTGCGGTAGAAGCTCATTGGCATACGCGAGGCGGCATACATTGCAACAATTCCGGCAAGAGCAAAAAACAACTGCTTTGCAAAATAATATGTAGCCTTGCCTCCGGTTTCGTTGTGCAGGTCGTAATATGCGCTGGCATAGCTCGCCGAGAGCACCATGACAACTCCTATGCCGAGCAAAAGCAGCGTGATTAGCAGAAACGGAACGTCCATAGGCCCGCGCGATATACGAACATCCTGCCTGTAATCTTTTAATGTTGCACTTTTATTTTGCAATTTCACGCCTCCCAAGTCCAACGCCTTATGCGCCGAATCTAGCCGATACTCCGAAATATGATATGATTGCAAACACCGTGGAAATGCCTGTGAACAGAACAAACAGCTCCTTTTCGGACCATTTTTTTCCTGTCCAACCGCCCATTTCCAAGTGATGGTGGAAGGGTGCCATTTTGAAAACGCGCTTACCGTGGCTAAGCTTGAAATAGCCGACCTGAATAATATCGGAGAGCACCTCAAGAATATAGAGAATTCCAACGGTAATGATGATTAGCGGCATATCGAACGCAAGCGCCATTCCGGCAACGGCGCCGCCCAAAAACAGCGAGCCTGTGTCGCCCATAAACACCTTTGCGGGGTTGAAATTGTAGATTAGGAAGCCTACAAGTCCGCCCAGCATACCGGAGGCGAAAATTCCGAGCGAGAGATATTCGTGCCCCCAAGTATAGGCAACCGCGGCAAAAAACACGAATACGGGGATTGATGTGCCGGTTGCAAGGCCGTCCACTCCGTCCGTTAGGTTGACGGCGTTTACGGTTGCAACTATTACGAAAACCGCAAAGGCAAAATACAGCGGCTCATAGATTGGAAAGGTTACATCAAAAAACGGAATGTAAAGGTTTGGCGTTAGGTAGCCGAACTGGCGGAGCAGAAACACGAAAAGTGCCGCCACTGCGACTTGAAGAATAAACTTTTTTCCCGCCGTTAAACCAAGATTTTGTTTCTTTTTCAGCTTTTCATAGTCATCCAAGAAGCCGATTGCGCCAAAGGCCAGAGCGAGAGCAAGCACAAAAATGTGCCCGTAATCCCCCTCAAGCATAGAGGAGAAGCCCACTGTAATGCAGGTTATCGCAACTCCCATTATGAAAATTACCCCGCCCATTGTGGGGGTTCCCGACTTTGACATATGCCATGTCGGGCCGTTTTCCTTTATTGACTGACCCGCTTTAATTTTGCGCAGCCACGGTACTATTATTTTTCCCATAAGCGCGGCTGTGAAAAATGCTATTGCAAAAGCCAAAACAAGCTTTCCTATCATCGGTTCATTTCCTCCATCCCTACTTGAAAACTTAACTTTTTAGTGTTGCTAAATGCTCCGCGACTATTTCGCGTTCGTCCATGTGGTGCTTTGTTTTTCCTATGATTTGGTATGTTTCGTGTCCCTTGCCGGCTAGGATTATAACATCCCCCGCCATGTGGCTGTCGATGGCAAAGGCAATTGCCTCGCCGCGATTTTCAATTACCTTGTATCGGTTTTTCGGTGCTTTTATGCCGGAGAGAATGTCGGCAATAATTGCCGAGGGGACTTCTGTTCGCGGATTGTCGGAGGTGATAATGGCATAATCCGCAAGGGAAGCCGCAATTTCGCCCATAATTGGTCGCTTTGTTTTGTCCCTGTCGCCACCGCAGCCAAAAACGACAACCACTCTGCCCTCCGTGACCTCTTTCATGGATTTGAGGACATTTTCCAAGGCATCGGGTGTGTGGGCGTAGTCTATGAGGATTGTGAAATCGTCCGGTGTCGGAACAACCTCAACTCTGCCCTTAACGCCCTTTGCGGTTTTTAGTGATTCGCATATTTTTGCAAGAGGAAGCCCCAAAAGCAGCGCGGCGGACATTACCGCCATGGCATTGTAGACAGAAAACCTGCCGGGAATTCCAAGGCTTATGCGCACCAGACTGTTGTTTGCAAGCGCGCAGAATTTGATGCTGCCGGGTGAAAGGCGAATGTCCTTTGCGACTAAATCCGCTTCGAGCTTTGTTTCGGAATAGGTGAAAACGGGGCACCTTGCGCGCTCGCACATATAGCCGCCCCACTCATCGTCAAGGTTTATTGCCGCCTTGTCACAGCGCTCAAAAAGCATGGCCTTTGCGCCGGCGTATTCCTCCATTGTTTTGTGGAAATCCAGATGATCCTGTGTTAAATTGGTGAAAACCGCAACCTCAAAATGCAGACCCGCCACGCGGGAAAGCACAAGGGAGTGTGATGATACCTCCATTATAACATATTTGCAGCCCTCGTCTGCCATTTGACGAAAAATTTTCTGCAATTCATAGGATTCGGGCGTTGTACGCTCCGTTGGAAGTACATTTTGCCCAATCATGTTTTCATTTGTGCCGATAAGTCCAATTTTTTTGCCCGTAATGTCCTCCAAAACGTGCTTCAAAAGCAGGGTCGTTGTTGTCTTGCCGTTTGTTCCCGTGATGCCGATAAGTGTCATTTTTGAAGCGGGGTCGTCAAAATAATTTTTTGAAACGAGAGCCAGTGCTTCTCTTGAATTTTCAACGAGGATATAAGGAATATCCTCCGTCGGCTTTTCCTCACAGATGCAGCAGACAGCGCCCTGACTTTTTGCGATGCCTATATATTTGTGTCCGTCGCTTTCAAAGCCCTTTATCGCGACGAAAAGGTCGCCCTGCCCCGCCTTGCGGGAATCATAGCAAATATCGTGTATTTCCGTTTGTAAATCGGCGTTTGTTTCGATTGTTTCAACGTCTTTCAGTAAAGCTTCAAGTTTCATTTCCCTTACCTCCCGGTGTGTCGTGTGCAATCAATATATTCCGAGGTCGCTGTTGTTTGAAACCGCAACCTCAACTACCGTACCGTGGTCAAGCGGAGTTCCCGCAGGAACGCTCTGTTTTGTAACCACAATTGCCGCCGGATTTGTAATCGGCCCCGAGGCTTTCAAATAGAGCGCGTAGGTTCCAAGGTTTTGTCTTGCCATGCTGTATGTCATCCCTGTGATGTTCGGCATTGTTTCCTTTTGGGCAGACGGCTCGGCACCGCAATAAATTATAATCTGGCTGCCCGCCGCAACAATGCTGTTCGCCGCCGGAATTTGAGCCGTTACCGTTCCGCTTGTGCCGATAACGCGATATATAAATCCGTTTTCACCAAGCTTTGCTGCCGCTTCATCCTGTGTCATGCCGTTTAAGTTTGGAACGGACTTGTCAACAAGCTTCTCTTCCTCTGTGGTGTAATTCGGCTCCATTCCCAAGCAGGGGAGAATGTCAGAGAACATTTTGCCAACTGTCGGTGCGCACATCTGACCGCCGCTGATAAATCCGGTTGCAGAGTTTGGCGTATCCAAAAGCACAAGAATTGCGATTTGAGGGTCGTCCATGGGTGCAACTCCAAGGAATGAAACTATATATTCCTTTGCTTCTCCCTTTGCGTCCTTTACAGTCTTTTCACTGGTTCCCGTCTTGCCGCCTATGCGATAGCCCGCGACTGCGGCATTTTTTCCCGTGCCCTCAACCTTATCTCCAACGACCTTCTCAAGCATTTCGCAAACTGTTTTGCTGGTTTTCTCGCTGATAACCTGCCGAACAACTGTCGGCTCTGTTTTTGATGCTGAGGTTCCATCGGAATTAAGCGTTTCCTTGACCACATAGGGCTTCATTAGGTATCCGCCGTTTGTGCAGGCCGAAACCGCCGTTATGAGCTGAAGCGGCGTGATGTTAAAGGTTTGGCCAAAGGATGCCGCCGCAAGCTGCGATTTGTTTTGCGGGTCGCAAAACACGTTGTGCGACCACCAAATACTGTCGCTCTCGCCGCCAAGGTCAATTCCCGTTCTTCCGCTCAGGCGCGCTTCGGGGTTGCTTGAGCTGTTGAAAAGTCCAAAGGCTTCACAGTATTTGTAAAAGCTTTCCGCGCCCATTTTTTGACCTATGTCTATGAAAGCCACGTTGCAGGAATGCTGTAGCGCCTGTGTTAGTGTTTGGCTTCCATGGCCTATGGTTTTCCAGCATTTTCTTGCTTTTGTATCGCCCGGCACCTTAACGCTGCCGTTGCAATAAAACGTATCTGTCGGGGAAATAACGCCTTCATTCAGCGCCATTGAAAGTGTGATTATTTTGAAGGTTGAGCCTGGCTCATAGGTGTCGCTTATAGCCTTGTTGCGCCATTGAAGCTGCTGTGCTTCCGAAAGAAGCTTGCTTTTTTCTTCCTTGTTTTCAGTGGCGTTAATTTCTGTCATTGCCGCCTCGCTGACCTCTTGATATTTGTTGAGGTCGAAGTTTCCAAGGCTTACCATGCTCAAAATAGCGCCGGTTTTAACGTCCATCGCAATTGCCGCCGCGCCATGCTTAACATCAAAGTCCTGTGCCGCCTGTGCAAGGTGCTTTTCAACGTAGTGCTGAATTTTGGAGTCTATTGTGAGAACGGTGTCCTTGCCGTCCTGCGCATCGTAATAGTCCTCAAAGCTTGTGAAAAGCATATCGGTGCCCGCCGCGTTTTTTGCGCGGACAACTCTGCCGTCAATACCCGTAAGCTCCGAATTGTGGGTCAATTCAACGCCCGCAAGCCCTGAGTTTTCGGAGCCGACGAAGCCAACAACATGGGAAGCGAGCGAGCCGTAGGGGTAATAGCGCTTACTGCCCTCCTCGAGATGTATGCTCTTTAGCTCGTTGTCGTTTTTAAATTTGCGGACAAGGTCGGAAACCTCCGGCTCGACCTTTTTTGCAATGGTTTGGTACTCCGACTTTGTGTTGCGGGTTTTTTCCAAAATCGTGCTGTAATCAACGCCAAGGATTTTTGAAAGGCCATCGGCAATAAATGCGGGATCCTCCTTGTACATTTCAATTTCCTTGGGGCTTATAAACACACTGTCCACACTTGCACTCATGGCAAGAATTTTCTTGTTTGTGTCGTAAATTGTGCCGCGCTTCGCTGTAACGGTTTTGTCGCGCACCTGTTGGCTTATTGCCTTGCCCTCGTAGAAATCATGGTCAATAATTTGCAGTTTAAACAATCTCAAAGCAAGCACTAAAAAAGCAAGTATGCCGCACACCAGCGCAAGCCAAAGTGTGCGGCGAAGCATCATTGAATTTGGAGTTTCCGAAAAATTTCCCTGTCGCTTTTTTTCTGCCATATATGACCGTTCCTTTCGACACATTGGGAGAAACAGTGAAACGAAAAAGCTTGGTCGTTTCATTTTTTATGCAGATTGCTCCCGAATGCTGAAACTGGGTTTAAGCTTTTCAAGCTCCCCCTCACTTGGAGGGGGTGCTATATAATACTCTCGGGCTTACTTAAAATATTCCGCAATTGACGAGAGCATTGCAATAATTCTGTCACCAAGTCCATTGCTGCTATCCGCTTCGTCAACTATAATTGCTTTATCCGGTACTGTGCTGTTTAAATAAAACACCTGCTCCTCGCGCGGTCTTTGCATCCCAAGGTTTGAAACCGCATATTCCTCGATTTCGGAGAGGTTAAATGCACTCTCATAGTCTATGAGAAGCCTTGACTGCACAAGCTCAAGCTCGGAGAGCTGCTGCTCAAGTCCAACCGCTTCGTCTGTAACGGCGGTCAGTTGAATTCTTGCCATTAGTGTAAAGACAATGAGAACTGCGGCACAGGCAAAGCCGATAACCGCAAGCGGGGAAACCGACTGTCTTGTTTTTACCCTTGCCGCCGCAACGGCATCCTCGTCAATTTTCGGAGGTGCAGGGATTACAATTTCTCTTTCGCGTCGATTGTAGCTGCTCTCATCCGGATAAAGAGCGGGGTTTCCGAAATCATAAGCAAGGCTGCCGTAAATTCCGGCTCCCGGATTTTTTGCGCTATTGGCCATGTTTCTTCCCCTTTCACACTGCTGTTTGATGTGAATTGCTATACTCGTTCCGCCACGCGGAGCTTTGCACTTCTCGAACGCGGGTTTTCTTCAATTTCGGAGTCTGTCGGTATGTAGGGCTTGCGTGAAACGCTTTTCAGTGTTTGCTTAAAGCCGCAGACACAAACGGGAAAATCTCTCGGGCAGGTGCAGCCGTTTTCGCGAGAAGCTATGGCATTTTTGACTATTCTGTCCTCCAGCGAATGGAAGCTTATAACAGCAAGCCTGCCGCCGGGATTAAGCCTGTCCGCCGCCGTTGCAAGAACCTCGGAGATTGCTTCAAGCTCCTCGTTTACGGCAATTCGGATTGCTTGGAAGCTTCTTTTTGCGGGGTGCTGTTTTTCGCGGAGCGCCGCCGCGGGCATTGCGCTTTTTATGATATCCACAAGCTCAAGTGTGGTTTTAATTTCTTTGTTTTCGCGGTATCGCAGAATGGACTCCGCAATTCTCGGAGCGTAACGCTCCTCGCCAAAATCGTAGAGGATGCGCTTTATTCTTTCCTGCGACCATGAATTTACAACGTCGCCTGCCGTAACGGAGCTGCTTTGATCCATGCGCATATCCAAGGGGGCATCCGTCATATAGGAAAAACCGCGCTCGGATTCATCGAGCTGGGGCGAGGAAACGCCAAGGTCGAAAAGCATTCCGTCCACACGGTCTATTTTGAGGTCGTCCAAAATGTCACTCATGTCGCGGAAATTGCCGTGAACGAGTGTTATTTTGTCCATAAGCGGCTCTAGTCTTAACAGGGCACGCTCCAATGCCGGCGCATCGCGGTCTATAGCGATTAGCCTGCCGGCTTCAAGCCTGTTTGCAATTTCGTAGGAGTGACCGCCCATGCCGAGAGTTGCATCGACATATATCCCGTTTGGTTTTATATTTAGGCCGTCTATGCACTCGTTAAGCATAACGGAGTAGTGTTTATATTCCATTAGAATTCCAGTTCCTCCATAACGGCGGCAATGTTCTCCGGCGTCGTCTCATTGACATATACCGCGTTCCAGCTGTCGCTATCCCAGAATTCAGCGTGGTTATTACAGCCCACAACTGTTACATTTTTGCTAAGTCCCGCAAAATCGCGGAGATTTTGGGGAAGGAGTATTCTTCCCTGCGCATCAAGCTCGCACTTTGCTGCATAGGCAAAGAGCGGGCGCATTTTGCGTTGCTTGACAAATGGCATGGAATTTACCTTGTCGGAAAAATTCTGCCAGCTTTCGGCTGAATAGGCAGAGAGGCATTTATCCATGGAGAGAGTGACAAAGAACACCTCACCAAGCTCGTCACGGAGTCTTGCAGGAATTGATAAACGACCCTTGGAGTCCAAAGTGTGCTGATATTCACCTGTCACGCTTACCCCTCCCCGCCTGTGTTTTTTTGTGTGTACTTTTGTGTGGAAGCGCATTTCGCGCCACTGTTTGGGTCATTCATGGGATTTATCAACATTTATACCCACTTTGCCCCACATCGTGTTTTCATTATAAACGGCACTAATTCAAATTGCAAGAGGAAATATTGTCGTTATTTGTCGTATTTTAGTAGGTTTTTCTCATTTTTAGCCATGTGTGCACCACTCATTGTGGGTTGCATTTAATCTTTGCGCATAAAAATCAATATATAGAAATTCCCCACATGAAAAAATATTTTTTCATGTGGGGAAAGTTGCCAACAATATTTAGAACTTAGTGCAAAGTATTTTAGTCCTCCGGAGAGGTTTCGATTTCATCGGGGGTTACATTTTGGACTTGTGGGGCGGGGCGGCTACCTGCCATGCTGCGGAAGCGGGCGCGGGAATTGTGAACTTCATTTAGTGCGGCGGTAACTGCTTCCTCTGTGCGGCGCAGGGCATCGTCCACATATTCGTTTGCAACACGCATAAGCTCGCGGGATTTGTTTTCCGCACTGTTGACAATTTCGGTGCAGTGGGCTTTTGCAATGCGGGTTATTTCCTGTTCCTCGACAAGATGAATTGCGCGCTCCTCGGAAGCCTTGCGAATAGCATCGGCCTCGCGCTTTGCGTTTGCGATAAATTCATCGCGTGCGGCAACAAGACGCTTTGCCTCCGCAAGCTCGATGGGGAGCTGGGCACGGATGTCATCAAGGAGGTTTAGTGTGCCTTCGCGGGAAATCATGCACTTTTCCTTAGCCAGAGGGACGGGTCTTGCATCCGTGATGGTGTTGTAGAGCATTTCCAGTAATTCGGTGATTTCGCTGTCTGTTTCGTTATTCATACCTTACCTCCTGTCCGAAATTTTTCAAGAACCTCTTCCGCAATTTCACTTGGGATATAATCGGAGAGATCAACGCCATACATACCAAGCTGCTTGACGGCTGTCGAGCTGATATATGTAAATTCCTGACTTGCGGTTATCAGGAAGGTTTCAAGCTCCGGATTTAGTTTTTTATTAAATACTGCCATTGTTGTTTCGTATTCGTAGTCCATGAGGTTGCGAAGACCCTTGATGATTATGGGGTTTTCGTATTTTTTCGCATATTCTGCGAGAAGCTCAATGGAATAATCGACTTCAACATTTGGATATATACTAACTACTCGCTTGATAATTTCGATGCGCTCATCGATTTCGAACAGCGGCTTTTTTTCCGGATTTGCCACAACGCTGACAACGAGCTTGTCGAATATGCCGGCGGCTCTTTTTATGATGTCAAGATGACCCAAGGTGATGGGGTCGAAGCTACCCGGATATATTGCGGTTATCATTTGTCCGGTTCCTTCCTTTCGCTTTTTGTGTTTTTTTGCTTTTTTGTATAATTATTCTGAGTCGGCGGTGGTGTCTTTTCCGCACACGGTAAGCTTAACCTTGCCGTAGTTGTATTCGCGACCCTTGAAATACGGCGGTTTTAACGAAGAAATTTCAGTTTCCCTCATAGTTTCACAGATTATTATACCACCATCTGACAATATGTCAAACTGAATAATTTTTTGAAGCGCCGCATCCATAAGCTCGCTTTCATAGGGAGGGTCAAGAAATATGAGGTCAAATTTTCCGTCACGCCCTATAAAGGAAAGTGCATTGTCGCGGGCAAGCTCCGCTTTAAAGCCGCAGTGCTCAAGATTTTCGCGTATCAGCTTAATTGCTTCCGCGCTCTCGTCCACAAAGGTAACGGACTTAGCGCCGCGGCTCAGGGTTTCAATGCCGAGCTGTCCCGTTCCGGCAAAGAGGTCTAGCACACGTCTGCCCTCAATATCAAACTGTATGATGCTGAAAATTGCTTCCTTTACCATGTCTGTTGTGGGGCGAATGGCGATGCCTGTCGGCTCCTTTAGCTTGCGTCCGCGTGCCGTGCCTGTAATAACTCTCATTTCGTTTCCTCCTCGTTTTCTGTTTCGTCCGCTGTCGGCGCTGCGTTGAAATAATCCCAAACCGCCCGCGCTGTATTTTTTGGAACAACGGCGCAAAGCTCTTCATAGCTTGCGCCCTTTATTGCCTTGATGGTTTTAAAGCTTTTTAGCAATTCATTGCGCCGCGCTTCTCCAACGCCGCGAATGTCCTCAAGCTGAGAGCCTATGGTTGCGCTTCTCAGACTTCGGTGATATTCGATGGCAAACCTGTGGGTTTCCTCTTGAATATTGCCGATTAGCGCAAAAACCGCCGGATTGCCGGTTATGCCGACCTCCTGCCCGCTCGAATAGATAAGTGCGCGCGTATGGTGGCGGTCATCCTTTACCATTCCCAAAACGGGGAGGGAAATTGAAAGCTCGCGCAAAACGCCCTCTGCCACGGCGGCATGAGTTGAACCTCCGTCTATTAGCAAAAGGTTCGGAAGCTCGTTAAAGGAGCTGTCGCCCTCGAGATATCGCTTAAATCTGCGGGTTAGAACCTCTCTCATGCTGTTGTAGTCGTCCTGAGTTTGAAGCTCTTTTATTTTGAATTTGCGGTAGTCCTTTTTGAGAGGTCTGCCGTTAAAAAACACTGTCATTGAAGCGACCATGCCGAAATTTCCCGTGTTTGAGATGTCAAAGGCTTCAATACGCCTTGGGATATCTTCAAGCTGCAGGGTGTCACGCAGCCACTCCAAGGTTTTCATGCGGCGCTGAATGGCAGTTGTTGCGCGGACGCATTCCTCCTTGGCGTTTAGCATGGCTTTTTCAACCATAAAACGTCGCTCGCCCCTTTGGGGAGCATCAACAGAAACGCGGTGTCCCGAGGCCTCCGTTAATAATTGAGAAAGCTGCTCCATGTCCTCCGTTTCGAAGGGGAGCAAAAGCGCCTTTGGCCACGCGCCGCGAATTGAATAGTATTGGCGCACAAGCGCGGAAACGGCATCCGCATCGCCCTCCAGCGGCTCGTCCATGAGCCTGTATTCCTTTTCGGCAAGCTCCCCGCCAAGATAGTGCAGCACCGCAAAGCAGGATTTTGCGCCGCGAAAAAAGCCAATTGCATCCGCATCGGAGGTAACGGCGCCTATAACTCTCTGGCGGTTGCTAAGTCCGTCAATTGCACGGAGCCTGTCCCGAAGCTCGGCGGCCTGCTCGAAGCGAAGCTCCTCGGAGGCTTGCAGCATTTCGTTTTCAAGCTCCGTGCGAAGCTCGGCGGATTTGCCGTTTAGTATCATTTCGGCATCCCTCATTCGGGATGTATATTCATCTATGCCCGCTTTTCCGCTGCAAAAGCCCAAGCAATTCCCCATGTGGAAATTTAGGCAGGGGCGGCTTTTGCCAAAATCGCGCGGAAATTTTTTGCCGCAGGTGGGCAAAAGCAGGGCTTTTGAAATGGTGTCTATTATGTTGTGCGTAAGTCCACGCCCGCCGAAGGGCCCGTAGTATTTTGCCCCATCCTCCGCAATTTTATTGACGATTGAAAACTGCGGACACTCGCTTTTTAGGTCGAGTCGAATGAAGGGATATGCCTTATCATCGCGTAATAGGATATTGTAATGGGGTTGATGTCGCTTAATAAGAGAATTTTCGAGCACAAGCGCTTCAAATTCGGAGGCTGCGACAATTACGTTAAAGTTCCTCACTTTTTCGACCATTGCGGATGTTTTGGGTTCGTGCTCGCCGCGAAAATAACTGCTTACGCGGTTTTTTAGCATTTTCGCCTTGCCGACATAGATGACCTCGCCCGCTTCATCAAGCATTAGGTAGACGCCGGGAAGCAACGGCAGGCGGTTTGCCTTTTCCCTAAGCTCGTCAATAATCAAATTGTCACCCCCCAACGCAAAATTCAACACAAGCGTTAAAACAAAAAATGAGACGTGCTTAATATAACACGCCTCATCCCAAAATGTCAAAAAGTTATTTCATCGGCAAAGTGGGGATGCTGCATGAAAAATGCAGCATCCCCACTTAGGGTATATGGAGATACAGCTCACTCGGAAAAATCCGAAGCTATTAGAGCTGCCAGAGTGTTGAGTGCTTCTTTCTCATCGCTTCCATCGGCGACAAGACTGACGGAAGTGCCCTTCACAATGCCGAGAGAAAGAACCCCCAAAAGGCTCTTTGCATTAACCTTACGGTCATCCTTCTCGATCCAAATATTGCTTTTGAACTCGTTGGCCTTCTGAATGAAAAATGTTGCCGGTCTTGCGTGTAGACCTACTTGATTATTGATGGTTACTTCTCTTGTGAGCATTACCGTCACTCCTTAAAACAAAATGACATATTTACCATATGACTTTGTATATGTATTCTATCAAAATCCCGCCCCAACGTCAACCGATTTTACAGTTTTTGTTGTTTTGCACAGTGAAGATTACATCTCTGCCCGTCTTTTATCTCAGTTCAACAACCGTAACTCCCATTTCGCCCTCACCATAGAGGCCTAGGCGGTAGGATTTTACCGCTTTGTTGCTTTTTAGGTTTTGCTGAACCGCAGCGCGAAGCGCTCCCGTACCCTTGCCGTGAATGATTGTGACCTTTTCAAGCTTGCTCATCATGGCGCTGTCGATGTAGCGCTCAACCACGGGAATTGCTTCGTCCGTCATCATTCCGCGGATGTCAAGCTCGGGGCTTGTTGCAATTGTGCGCAGAGCAACGGCACTTTTTGCCGCAACCGAGGACGGCTCCTTGTTTGGCATATTCTCCAAAAGATAGACCTCATTTTCAGCGGCCGAGGTTTTCATAATTCCCGCCTGCAAGGAAAGCTGCCTGTCCTCCGAAATGCCAAGCACGGTTGCTCGAACGCCCATTGACAAAATTTCAACTGTGTCCCCCACCTTGACGGGGCGTGATGAAACACGGTTTTCCTTTTCTGCCTCGCGCCGACCCAAGCTTTCGTCCGCTTGGTTTAGAGCACGGCGCATTTCGGCTCTCGCCTCGTTTTCGCGGATGTGGTCAAGCTCCTTATTGCTGCGCTTTTTCATGTCGTCCAGCTCGTCAAAAACTCTCTCCGCCGCGCGTCTTGCATCGTCCAAAATACGCTGTGCTTCGCGCTTTGCTTTTTCGTCTGCCATTTCAAGACGGACTGAAAGCTCGCGGCGAAGTGCTTCGGATTTTTTCGCGTTCTCGTCCGCTTCACGAAGCTTTTTTTGGATATCGTCTCTTTCCTTTTCCAAAAGCCGACGCTGCTCGTCCAAAAGCTCAATGGTGTTTTCAAAGCTTACGGAGTCGTCCGTAACACGCATTTTCGCGTCCGTTATTACACATTCCGGCAGGCCCAAGCGCTCGCTGATTGCAAATGCGTTGGACTTTCCGGGGATGCCTATTAAAAGCTTGTAGGTTGGGCGCAGTGACTCAACGTCAAATTCGCAGGAGGCATTTTGAACGCCCTGCGCCGTTGTTGCATATACTTTAAGCTCGGCATAGTGGGTTGTTGCCGCAATTATTGAGCCTTTGTGCCGCGCGTTTTCGATGATTGCAATTGCAAGCGCCGCGCCCTCAACGGGGTCTGTTCCCGCGCCCAGCTCGTCAAAAAGCAACAGGCTTTTTTCGTCACAGCAGCTAAGAATTTTTACAATATTTGTCATATGTGACGAAAATGTTGAGAGCGATTGTTCAATGCTCTGCTCATCGCCAATGTCCGCCAAAACACCGCTGAAAACGGGAACACAGCTGCCATCGGCGGCGGGAATGTGCAGGCCGCAGGCTGTCATTACGCACAAAAGCCCAAGCGTTTTGAGGGAAACCGTTTTTCCGCCCGTGTTCGGGCCTGTAATTACGAGAGTGTCGGTTCCGTCGCCCAGCATAATGTCGATTGGTACGGCGGTTTCCTTGGGCAAAAGCGGGTGGCGAGCTTTTTTTAGAACCACCTTATTGTCCGAAACAATAGGCTCGCCGCAATTTAGCTTGTATGAAAGCCGCGCCTTGGCAAAAATCATGTCAAGCTCGACCAACACGTTGAAATCTTGGATGATGTCGCTCCCGTGGTCGCCGCATTCCGCCGAAAGCTCCGCCAAAATGCGCTCAATCTCCTGCTTTTCCTTTGCACGAAGCTCCCGCAGCTCGTTGTTTGCCTTAACAGCGCCCATAGGCTCGATAAAAAGCGTTGCGCCGCTCGACGAAACATCGTGAACAAGCCCCGGAACACTGCTCTTGTGGTCGCATTTAACGGGGATTACGAAGCGCTCGGAGCGAGTTGTTATGATTGGCTCCTGAAGCGCCTTTGAATAGGTGGGTGATGAAATAATTTTTTGAAGTGCCTCGCGGACGCGCGAGCTTGCCGCGCGCATAAGGCGGCGGATTGTTGCAAGCTCGGGGCTTGCGCCGTCCGCAATTTCGTCCTCGCTCGTGATGGAGCTTGTGATTTTGTCCTCCAAATATTTATTTGACATGAGCGAGGAGAACAAAAAGTCAATGTCGTTTCGCCCGCAGCTATCGCCGCCCGCATAGGCGCGGACGGTTCTTGCGGACTGCAAAACTGCCGCAATGTCCAAAAGCTCGCGCGTGTTGAGCACTCCGCCAATTCCCGCTCGGGTTAGGGAGGAGCGAACATCGCGCACTCCGCCAAAGGACGGACTGCCCTTTAGAACCATCATGGCCTTTGCCGCCGTTGTTTCGCCAAGCCTGCGCTTGACCTCATAAATAATTTCGGAGGGGCGCAGCTCAAGCGCCTTTTCCTTTGCCGGAGCACTGACAGCTTCGGCGGCTAAAAGCTCCAAAACAGCGGGAAGCTCCAATGTTTTTGTGGATTTTTCGTATAGCTCTGTCATATGTTATGCCTCAATGATTGTAAATTTGTTTTGCGTTAACGCTTTTCCAGTAATCAAGCCCCGAAAAGCGGCGTTCAAGCTGTTCTGTAACGTAGGCTTCGCAAACATCTGCAAGCCTTTTTTCTCCCCTTTCGCTGAGCGCAAAGGAGAACACTTTTTTGTTTTCCGCTCCCGCAATGTGCCGCATGGCGGCAAGTGACGCTTCGCAAATCGGAAAAACCGCGCCAAAGCTGCCGCGGCAGGCGCCGCAAAGCACAGTGCCTTGGCTCGTGCTAAAATACGGCTCACGAATGTTGTCCGTGCCGCAGACGGGGCAAAAATCCAACGCCGGCTCATAGCCGGAAAGACACATCATGCGAAGCTCAAAAACCGATTTTATGTGCTCGGGCGGGTAAAGTCCGCGGCTGAGCGCAAACAGGCTGTTCAGTCCAAGCTGCAAAAGCCGATTATTGGGGCTGTCCTCATCCGAAGCCGCCTCCAAAAGCTCTGCAAAATAGGTTCCCATGGCAAGCAGGGCAATGTCCTCGCGCAGGCCGAGAAATTGTTCTATGGTTTGCGCTTCGTCAATATACCACCTTCCGTGGGTTTCAAAAAGTGTCATATCCGAAAACGTCAATAGCTGACAGGCGGCGGAGATTTTGCTGCCGCGCCGCATAACACCTCTTGCGGAAACGGTAAGCTTGCCCTCGTCCTCTGTCAGAACTGTTAATATTTTGTCTGCTTCCTTGTATTTCACGGCGCGAAGCACCAGCGCTCTTGTTGTTTTAAACATATTATGTAAACCTCTTGCCGCATCGACACACATAATGTTTTTTGTGAATACATCTTCTCCAAGTCGGAGCTTTGATATATCATTTAACTTCTTTTATCTTAACAGATTTGCTTTGATAAAAGTGCGTTTGCCGTCTGTTGGCAAAAAACGCTTTTTGTATGCGTGTCGATGCGGCTTTCGTCAAAAGCGGACTCTTGGAGTTTCCCCCGTTCCGCTAAAAGCGAGGGTGTCTTGGGGCGGAAAATTGGAGCCGTTTTTTCTCTCTTTTAATGCCGACCTGTATAGCAGGTAGCAGTATGGCTCTCCCGTTTCGTAAAACATCCGCCAAATAACATCGTCTTTCATAAGGCTCACCTCGCTGAATATATTATGTGCGAGGGTGTGTTTTATATCAAAAAATTCGGGAGGTAAATTTTTCGCCTTTAGTCCAATTGTTCCTCTGCCCTGTGAAGGGATTTTGCTTTATGCGTTATGCTATTTTATTCTCTGTATCCGAAATTTCGCAGCAGTGCATCGCTGTCGCGCCAATTTTCTTTTACCTTTACCCATGTTTGCAGATAAACCTTGGTGCCCATGAAGCGTTCTATATCTATGCGTGCCATTTCACCGACTTTTTTCAGCATGGAGCCGTTTTTGCCGATTATCATGCCCTTGTGGCTGTCCTTTTCGCAATAGATGGTTACGTCAAGGTCAATAATTTCGTCGTCGCGCTCGGAAAATTTTGTAACCACAACCGCCGTGCCGTGGGGAATTTCCTTGTCGAGGCAGATAAGCAGCTTTTCGCGGACAATCTCGGCGCAAACCTGCTTTTCCGGCTGGTCTGTTACCATATCCTCGGGGAAAAGCTTAGGCCCCGGTATGGCAAATTTTTCAAGCTCGTCCAATAAATCCGCTGTTCCCTCGCCGCTTTTTGCACAAAGCGGAATTATCGCCTCAAAATTATAGAGCGCGGAATATGCCAAAATAACGGCCAGCAGCTCTTCCTTTGCAACGGTGTCAATTTTGTTTATCACCAAAACGGCGCGGGCGTGACTTTCCACAAGCTGAGCAATGAGCTGCAACTCCTGCGGGCCTGCGGAGGGGATTGGCTCAACCATTAAGACAACGGCATCGACCTGCGCAACGCTGTCCCGCACGACCTTTACCATGTAGTCGCCAAGGCGCGTTCTTGCCTTGTGAAAGCCCGGTGTGTCCATTAAAACTATCTGCGTATCTCCCCTGTTTAGGATGGCGCAAATACGGTTGCGGGTGGTTTGGGGTTTGTTGGAAACTATTGCAATTTTTTCGCCGACAAGCGTATTTGTCAGGGTGGATTTTCCAACATTCGGACGCCCCGCAATTGTGATCATCGCGGCCTTTGTTTCCGGCGCCTTTTTCGTATCGTTTTTACTCATTTTTTATCTCTCTTTCTCCCTCGGACAAAAAAGACCGCAGGGATTAGGCTTATTATTAAAATTATTGAAAGGAGCTTGCAGCTGTTGAAAAAGTCCAGTGCCGCTTTTACTTTTTCCGCATTGAAAAATATTATTCCGCCCGCGGCCGCCGAAAAAATTGCAGCAAGCAGCACAGCTCCCGCCGCCGCGTCCTTTGTTAGCTTTATGCCCTTTGAATACTCGGGATGCAGTGTGTCGCAAAGGCTTTCAACAGCCGTGTTTACACATTCGAGAGCTGTTACAAGACCTATGCACACGAGGAGAACCATCCATTCGCCCGGCGCAATTTTTGTTGCAATTCCGGCGGCGATTACATAAAAAGCAAAGCAGAGATGTATGCGCATATTGCGCTCATTCGCAATGGTTGAGGCAATGCCGCGAAAGGCAAATTTGAAGCTTTTCATTCCTCGCGCCGCCCTTCGATTTGTGACATGATTTCCTTTTCCCGCTCGCGCATTTGGCGCTTCATTTCGCCCTCGTCCATGTGGTCATAGCCCAAAAGGTGCAGGATGGAGTGGACGGTTAAGTACTGGATTTCGCGCCGTGTGCCGTGGCCAAATTCGCGCCCCTGAGCGGCGGCTCTTGTAAGAGAAAGCGCCATGTCGCCCAAAACTATTCGCCCCGTCTGCGGGTTTCGCTCCGCGGTTTCCGCATTGAATTTTCCCGCGGCAAATTCGTTTGCGGGAAAGGAGAGAACATCCGTTGCGCTGTCCACCTCGCGAAAATCGCGGTTTAGTATGTGAATTCCCTCCTCGTTTGTCAGTAAAACGCTGACCTCGCAGGGTGTTTCAATTTTTTCGGCTTTCAGCACCGCCCGCACCGCCTGATTTATGAGCTGCCGCGAAAATGGCTGTCCCATAAGGTGCTTTTGGCGGGAGAGATAGATTTTATGCTTCATTATTTTTCCTCTTGTAGGTTTTTGGAGCGGCTTTTGGAGCGGCCTCGGCGCGAGCCTTGTCGTTTTCCTCATAGGCTTCAATTATTTTTTGCACCAAGCGGTGGCGAACAACATCGGAGCCTGTAAGACGGCAAATTTTGATGTCGTCAATGTCGCGAAGAACGCGCATTGCTTCTTTCAGTCCGCTGATTTTATCGTTTGGGAGGTCAATTTGCGTGATATCGCCCGTGATGACAACCTTGGAGCCGAAGCCTATGCGGGTTAGGAACATTTTCATCTGCTCTCGGCTGGTATTTTGAGCTTCATCTAATATTATAAAGCTGTCGTCAAGTGTTCTGCCGCGCATATAGGCAAGAGGTGCGACTTCAATGTTGCCCCGCTCCAAATATTTGTTATAGGTTTCCGTGCCCAGCATATCGAAAAGCGCATCGTAAAGCGGGCGCAGATACGGGTCAACCTTGCTCTGCAAATCTCCCGGCAAAAATCCAAGCCGCTCGCCCGCTTCAACGGCGGGGCGGGTTAGGATAATGCGGTTAACCTCCTTATTGCGGAAGGACGCAACGGCGGCGGCAACGGCAAGATAGGTTTTGCCTGTTCCCGCAGGGCCTATGCCAAGGGTTATTGTGTTGTTTGCGATTGCGTCGGCATAGTCCTTTTGACCAACGGTTTTTGCCTTAACCGGCTTGCCCTTGCTGGTTATACATATAACATCACCGGCAATTTTGTCAATTTTGCTCTCTGCGCCCTCGCGCACTAATTTTATAATGTAGCGGACATTCTGCTCGTCTATATTTTCGCCCTTTGCGGCAAGCGACAAAAGTCCTTGAATGGCCTTTTCCGCATACATGATATTTTCCTCGTCGCCCGTGATGTGAAGCTCCGATTCCCTGTCCGTCACCTTGACGTTCAGCTCGGTTTCGATTATGTTTACATTTCTGTCAAAGGAGCCAAAAACGCTTATTATTTGCTCCATTCTGTCAACAGCCATAATTCTTTCTGTCATTCGGTGTTTTTTTCCTTCCCTGCGGCCTTTGCCGCGCTTATCTCGTCCTCCGTCATGTCCTTTTCCTTGGCAATGTTTTGCCTGCACTCCGCGCGGAGTGTGCATATTGCATAGCCGTCCGAAACGCAAAAGGTAAATTCGGAGCTTTTAATTTCGCCGTCTTTTCCGATGCGGTGAACAAGCTCTGCGTTAAGCCGAGCTTCAAGAATTTCTTTTGCCTCCGCTTCCGTGCGACTTATGGGCAGAAGCTCAAAGGCTTCGGAGCGCTCGCACACGAATGTTATGGGAAGTTCAAAAAGTCCCTTTACGCCAAACGTATGCTCACTGATGATATTATCACATTTACTATCCAAAATTCCACTGTTGCGATAAAAATTTATTCGATTATCTCCGACAATAAGCGCCAAACGCCGCTTTGTATCGCCTGTATACTCTTTTTTCTCGTATTCCATGGGCAAAATTGCGCAAAGCTCATACCAAGTTTTTGCCCGAACCTCGCCCAACGCGTGTAAAATCCGAGTTTCGCGAAAGGTGCTTGGCACAGCGCCGTCAATCAGCGTGTCGCCCTTTGCGACGGTTTGACCCTTTTCAAATTTCCCAAAACCGCGAAGCACGTTGATTTCCTCTATTATGCCCGAATGCTCCGCAATGATTTTTACGCCCTTGTGTTCATCAATGAGCTTTGGAATTTTTATGCGCTCACGCGCTTCAACATGGGCGCGGCTTCCAAAGGTGCTGACGCTTATCCATTTGAGCTTTGGAATTTCCACAAGCACACGGCTTCTTATGCTGTCGCTGCTAAAGCTCGGCCAATAGCTTCCGATGTAGACACCGCTGTCCGAAAGTGCGTTCAAAATTTCCGTTTCGCTCACGGTTTCGTTGCCAACAACCTCAATGCGCCATATAAAAAGCGAAGCGCTTATGAGCATTACCGCCAGAGCAAGCGGAAAAATCCAGAGCACAAAACGGTTTTTCAGACGCTTTGCAAGAAGCGCCGCGCTGTGTCTTTCAAAAATTTCAAGCTCACAGGAGCATTTATCCGCCAAGGCCAATATCTTTTCGGCATCCTTCAATTTTGCGCCAAGCACAATTGAAAAATCATCCTCGGGATACGCTCCCCAAAAATCAAGCTCCGCATCTATGCAGGCATCAAGCAGGCGGGTCGGCTCTGCACCAACCGCCCGAATTAGCGCATAGCCGCCAATAGCGTCCGGTTTTTTCATGGCCGCCCTCCTAGCAGAACTCTGCGGAAGCGATAATTCCACGGATTACAATATCCGTTTTGCTCATCGCCGCAAGCTCCAAGCCATCGCCGCTTATACGCAAAAATCCGTTGCGGCCGCGCACCTCAATGCAGCTTTGAGAATAGCTGCGCAGTCCCGCGTGATTTTCCACCAAAACCTCGCTGCCGCCGGACATTGTAACCCTTGGCACTCCCGGCAAAATTTCCGCAGGAAGCGAAAGCCTGTCGGTTATGGAACGAATTCTTTTTTGCTTCTTCAATGGACTCACCACCTCAAACAAGCCTATGCTAAAATGCGGCGGTTTAGGAATGGTATTTAATTTGTACACATCCAAAGTGTTTGTAAAGAATTTTCTGCCTCGGACATACAATCTTTAGGGGCAGGCTTTGCGCGTCCGCAATCGTATAAAGCATTTCACTCATTCTATCAGTATGAAATTGGCGGTGGCTTTTATGGCAAAACGGGCTTCGTTTATCATATCCGTTTTTATGGCTCTCGGCGCTTTTTTGGGGCTTGTGCTCTGCCCCGGGGCGGCAACGGAGGGGGCAAGGTCGGGGCTTGCGCTTTGTGCGGGCGTTATAATTCCATCGCTTTTTCCGTTTATGGTCATGGGAAATCTTTTTTTGGAGCTTTCACTTCCGCAATGGCTCGGCCGCTTTGCGGCTCCGATTACGAAAAAGCTTTTCGGTGTTTCGGGTGCGGGAAGTGCCGCATTTTTTTTGGGGCTGATAGGCGGATACCCGCTCGGAGCCATCACCCTTGCCGATATGTACAGCCGTGGTCTGCTGAAAAAAAATGAGGCGGAGCGGCTTTTGGGTTTTTGCGACAATTCCGGCCCCGCCTTTATCATAGCCGTTGCGGGAAGTGCCGTTTTTGGCAGTGCGGGCATTGGATTTTTTCTCTATACCGTACATATATTGGCGGCGGTTTTGGTTGGAATTTTGCTGCGCTTTCGCAAGACTTCTTTCAATTTTTCACCCGCGCCCCTTGCTAAAAAGAGCTTTTCCCAAGCCTTTACCGAAAGTGTAAAGCGCGCCGCATTTACAAGCATAACCGTGTGCGGCTTTGTCGTTTTTTTCAGCGTGATGGTAGGTCTTTTGGATAGCGGCGGCGTTTTGCCCGCCATATCGGGCAGGCTTTCCGCAATTCTCGGCGTTCCGCTTCATTTTACCCGCGCACTGCTGACGGGGCTTTTGGAAATCGGCACCGGAATTTGCACTATGACGGAGCTTTTACCAAACGCCGCAGCTCTTGCGCTCTGTGCCTTTGTGCTCGGCTGGGGCGGGTTATCCGTCCACGCGCAGGCGGCGGCAGTTATAAGCGAGGGCGGACTCTCCCCCGCTTGGCACCTTTTTGGAAAGCTGCTCCACGGCGTTCTGTCCGCCCTCATAACACTGCTTGTGTATCCTATTATATTTTAAGCCGCATTTTCCAAGGTCCATTTGCGCACATCAATACCGCCCCCCGCGATGTCAAATTGCGGGTTCATAACTCCGTGGAGGTCTTCCCTGCCCTGTAGCAGGGAATTGTAAAGCTTTGCGTCCATAATGCCCAAATTGTCGCCGCTCTCATAGCTTGCAATTGCGCTGTTTAAATTCCAAAGCCTGTAGCGCCAATCGGATTTTAAATTGTGGTCAACAAGGTCAACCATAAACATGGGCGTATAGGAAACGTGCTTGATATAGGTTTCGCCCGTGTCAAGATTTTTTTGGATGTCGATATCGAGTGCCGCCGTTAAATTCGTGTAGCGATCCTCTTGGCAGGAAACAAGGTTTCCAAGGCAATAGGCAATAAAGCCTGTTTTCTCATTGCCCTCGTTGTCAACCACGCGGCGAAGCTCCATAGGCTCGGGAACGTGGACATGACCGCCGAGGATTAAGTCCGCGCCCTCCTTGAACATAAAATCCGCAAGCTCCGTTTGGTAGGCTATAGGCTCTCTTGCGTATTCGTTGCCCCAGTGCATTATGACGGCTATAACATCGGTGTTCAGTGCCCGCGCCGCCGCCATGTCGGCCTTTAGGCGGGCGTAGTTGATGTCACTCAAGGTTGTGAGGTAGTCGTTGAAAAATATGTTGACGGCATATTCAAAGCCTGTTGTGGGAATACCGTTTGTGCCATAGGTAAATGACAAAAACGCAAAGCTGACGCCGTTAATTTCCTTGACGACGATGCCGTTATTTTTGTCGCGCTCCTCCTGTGTGCGGTAGGTGCCAACATGGTCAAGTCCGTTTTTGTCAAGAACGTCGAGGGTGCGGTTAAGTCCGTTTTTCAGTCCGTCCATGCTGTGGTTGCTCGCCGTATTAACCATGTCAAAGCCTGTGCTTTTCAAAGCCGCTGCAAGCTCCGGCGGTGATTTGAACATTGGGTAGCCGGAATATGCCGTGGTGTCCGGAAATGTCGTTTCCATGGTACAAATGGCATAATCGGCATTTTTAACCGTTTCCGCAGCACCTGTAAAAATCGGTGTGTAGTCATAGGTTCCGTCGGCCTTTTTTGCCTCGGCGTTAAGCCCCGCATGGCAGACAATATCGCCGCAAACGGCAAGCGAAACATTCGCAGCGTTTTTTGGCTCCGCCAAGGGGTCGGGCGGCGGCGCGGGTGTTTTCTCCGCGGGTTTAATTGTTGGTGTCGGCGTTGCCTGTGCCGAAAGCTCGGCTTCCGTTTGGAGCTTGTTTTGTTGGTAGTTGCCATAAATGACAAAGCCCAAAAAAGCAACAAGCACAACAAGCGCAACGCTCAAAAGGCTTTTCACGATTTGCTTCATATTAACAATCCTTTCAATTGCAGACACAG
>JAVVUU010000011.1:8335-26019 GCA_036653035.1 Oscillospiraceae bacterium | reverse complement strand
AGTCCGACCCATTTTGTCATTTTGGCGAGCTTGGCATCCATTGTGACGGCTTTTGCCTTTGTCATAAAGGTGTCCGCTCCGCCTGCTATTGCGCCGGAAAGACCGGAGCGCTTGCCGGATTGGAGAAGCACGACGCAGATGAGGAATACGCAGGTTAATAGTTGAATGATTGTGAGAGCGAGTGTCATAATGTTCAAATCCTTTCAATATCCAAAGAGCAAAGCCCTACTATAATTACAGTTGCAAAAGAAATGATACCACACTATCCCCGCCATTTCAAGCGTTTTTTCAACTTATATGTATATTTTCAAAGCTTCCGCCGTTTTTGGGGGGATTTATTAGATTATACCCTTCCAAATGAGCACCAAAAGCACACAGGAGGCAAGGAGCAGGAGCGAAACGAGGAGAAGTCCGATGCGGTTTTTCTTTTTCGTGTTGTCCTCGGACGGGGGAAGAAGCTTTGTTTTGCGAAGCGCCATTACGATGGGCTTGTAGAGTAGAAGTGTGATTGCGGTGTTCAGGCCGGCCTTTAGCAGGTTAAAGGGGAGGAATATGGGCACCAGCATATCGGCAATGGCTTGGCGGGGCAGACCCTCATAAATCGGTGTGAGGAAGTAGTTCCAAAGCAGCATTAGTCCTGTCATGGCAATGGTGCCGGCGATTAGACCCATTACAGCGCCGGACATGGTGTGCTTTTTCTTGTAGATTATTGCGGCTGTGCAGGCAAAGGCGCAGGTGGAAATGATGTTCATAATGCAGCCTATCGGCCCTGTGCTGCTTACTGTTACCATTTCGATAACCGAAACCACAGTGGAGATGAAAACGACGGACAAGGGGCCAAAAATGAAGCCGCTGATTGCGATTATGACATCCTTGGGGTCATAGCTGAGGAACATGACGATTGGAATTCGCCCAACCAGCATAACAACGTAGGCAACGGCGCAGAGCATTGCGAGGGTAACGTACTTCTTGGTTTTTGTGTTCACGATAAAGCCTCCTAAATATAATTAACACCTGAAAAACTGATGTCTTTCAGGTGTTAAAATAAAAACGAGGTGCGTTATCATATGGAAAAACCGCGCAAAGAGCACGGAGCTTTTCCGATGAAGTATTTTAACACATCTTCTTCCATCCAGACTATACTGTTGGTTTTGGAGTTGCACCAAATCTGCGCTTTCGCGCTCGCGGACTTTACCGCCAATCGGGAATTTCACCCTGCCCTGAAGACATTTCGATATTCAAATGTTGTTATTAGTTTACGAGCATATGCTGGAAATGTCAAGAGAAAAATAAAGATGGCTGCCTTTTAGCTGTTAAGCGTTGTCAGCTCTCCTGTTTTGGGATCCATGATTAAGCCATAAACTCTTATGTCGCTTGGAATTAGGGGATGCGTTTTAATTTGCTCAACCGTGCGGCGGACGGAGTCGGAAACATTGTCAAAGCCGCAGAGCCAATTTTCGAGGCTACAGCCGCAAAGCTCGACCATTTTTAGGGTTTCGTCCGAAATGCCGCGCTCGCGCATTCGGGGGATAAGCTCTCCCGCTTTTAAACCCTCCATGCCGCAGTCGTAATGGCCGATTACCATTATTTCCTCAACGCCAAGCTCGTAAATTGCGACCAGCAGACTTAGCATAACGCTGCCGAAGGGGTGGGAAATTACGCCGCCGGCGTTTTTGATTATTTTTGTTTCGCCGTTTTTAAGACCCAAAGCGGCGGGCAAAAGTGCTGTTAAGCGTGTGTCCATGCAGGAGAGAATGGCAAGCTTGCGGCTTGGAAATTTATCGGTTTCAAATTCCAAATACTTTTTTTCCGCGACAAATTCGCGGTTATATTCCAAGATGCTCTCATAATTTTTGGCCATGGCAGCTCCTTTTCGCGGTTTGCTTCGCACCGCGCGGCGAGTTTATTTAGATGTATATTTTACCAAAAAAACGCGAAAAACGCAACGCTTTTGTTTGCGGCAAGGTATGCCCTTATAATTTTGGGAACAATAATATTGGCAGAGCGTCTAATTAAAGCAAGGAGAAAATTTATGAAAAAGCTTACATTAACCATAATTACCGCCTTGGCGCTTTGCGTTTTGCTTATCGGATGCGCAGAAAAAAGCTCCACTATCGAAGTCGGCGAAAATGTTTATACCTATAATCTCGGCGAGGGCACTTTGAGCACGGCCGCGGGCGACATCCCCTACCAAATGCAGGGCGTTATAGGTGTTCCGGACGCCGAAAATGCCCCTGTGGTTGTAATTATCCACGGCGCGCATCCCATAACAACCGCAAGCGAGGATCGCTACGACACCGGCTTCACATACCTCGTTGAGGATTTGAGCCGTGCGGGAAATCTTGTTTTGTCGCTCAATGTCGGCATAAATTATTCTTTTGAAAACGGCGAGCCGAATGGGAATGAGCGCACAAAGCAAATTGTTGCACAGCACATTTCCGAGCTGAAAAAAGCTATTGACGGCGAAAAAACCGCTTTTGGCCTTGACCTCAAAAGCAAGGGAAGCCTTGACAATGTTGTGCTTTTGGGTCATTCGCGCGGCGGCATGGATGTTTTTGAAATTGCTTCCGAAGCACAGGATTTTAATGTTGCGGGGGTGCTTTCAATTGCACCGAGCTATGACAGAGAGCTTTCGTCCCCACTGCCGAAGGTTCCCATTGGAATTATAATTCCGCAGTACGACGGCGATGTTGTAAGGCTTGACGGCAGCGATTTTTATGAGCGGCTTCTCGCGCAGGAGGGCGGAGCAAAGGACGCGGAGCTAATCTATTTAAAGGGCGCAAACCACGGCGCATTCAACACACAGATTACTAAAAAAGACCCCTCCACCACCGACGAAATCGAAAAAAAGCTTATGCCCGCCGAGGAACAGCGAAGCTTTTTGTCAAGCTACGCCGCTGATTTTATACAAAGCGTCCAAGCAAGCGGGGAAACCCCCTTTGGCAAGGCCGCCGAGCTGCCAACTCAATTATATGGCCACGAGGTTCTGCTCCGCGCGCACGCCGCAAGCTCAAAGCTTTTGTTTTCGGCGGAAGCGCCGCCGGTAACGGCTCCGCAAGAGGTTAAGACACAGCAGCTTATTGCAAGCAAGGTTCCGGACAAAAACACCGTTGGCACCTTCAATATGCCGGGTTCTGTTGAGCTTAATGAATATGCGCTAACGAATGTAATTTGGGAGCAAAAGGGCGCGGAGCTTGAAATTCCGATAAACGCCGATTTATTGGGCAAAGCATATCTCGATTTTGACATGGCGATGGACAGCACAGACCCCCGAAATGCCATGAAAAATCAGAACATGAGTATTCGCTTCACAGACAGCACGGGCGCGAAAAAAGAAATAACAATATGCGATTATGCCGCTCCAATGCAGTGGCAGGAGGGCAAGCTTGAAAACCTTGGCACGGAGGGCGAGCCATTATATATGTATAGCACCTTCACCCCGCTGACAACTCTCCGCATAGACCTTAAAAAGCTTGATGGCATTGACCTCTCCAAGCTAAAAACAATTGCGTTGGTTTTTGACCAAACAGATGCGGGAAGCATTATGCTTCGGAGCATTTCCGCGTCATAATTAAATCACAACGCCGCAAAACGGCTGTGACATAAATTGAAAGGTAATAAAAACAATGAAAGCAACGAAAACAATTTCCGTCATTGCGCTGACTCTTGCGCTTATGGCAACTATTTTCGCAGGCTGCGGAAATAAGGACAAGCCCGAAGCCACACCGGAAGCCTCCGCAACACCCGAGGCAACCGCTCCCGCCACAGAGAGCACAGCCGACAATGCCCTTGCGGAAATCGCCGCAATGCTTGGAAAAAACGACAAGGATTTAAAAGACAGCCTTGGCGGCGGCACCGAAAACTTTACAGAGGACAAAACCACCCTCTTGGGCCGCACCTATCAAGCGGAAATCGCCGGCGAAAGGGTGCCTGTTGACACCGTGTACAACGATGACAAAAATGTTGAAAGCATAGGCATAAGCTTTGCGACAAGCGATATCGAAACCGTTAAAACGGCACTTGAAAAAGCCTTTGGCAAACCCGAAGCGGTTGACAACACCGAGGCAATGGACTCCAAATATTTCCGCTTCGAAAGTGACGGAATTGAAATTATTCTCAATGGCACCTATGGCACTCCCGGTGTTCAAATGGCAAAAGCTGCATAGGTTTATAAATTTTTAGGCAATTCGCCCCCGTGCTCAAGGCACAGTCTTGAGCGGGGGTTATTTTTTTCCTTTTAATATAAAATATATGGAATAAATGTTAATAAAGCACTGTTTTTGCTCTGCCCTGTGTGCTATAATCGACACAACACAACAGTATCCTTCATAAAAACCAACGCCCGCTGTTGTCTTGAAAATACCGTGGCAAAAAGTGAGGACAATATGAAAAACAAGACTCTCTTGCGTACCAATCTGTTGGTCTGTCTAATTATCATAATTGGTTTTGTCATCACCTCTGTAATAAGCTATCGCTCCAACGCCGGAATGTTCAGAACCGACATGGAGCAGGTTGCAAACCTAACCTCCGAGGGAATATATACCGACATTGCCACAATTTTTTCACAGCCCGTCAACGTATCGCTAACAATGGCGAACGACAGCCTGTTAAAGAGCTTTTTGGCCGATGAGGACAACAAGCTGACAGACGAAAAATATCTTGGCGAGATGAAACAATATCTCGACACCTACCGCAAAAAATACTCCTACGACTCCGTGTTCCTTGTTTCCACCAACACAAACCGCTACTACCACTTCAACGGTGTTGACCGCACCCTTATAAAAGGCGACCCCGAAAACGTGTGGTATTATGACTTTTTGCAAAGCGACGACGAATATTCCCTTAATGTCGATAACGACGAAACCACCGACGACAACATTATAACCGTATTTGTCAACTGCAAAATAAAATCCGCTGACGGCACAGTTATGGGCGTTGTCGGCGTTGGCTTGCAGGTTCATTCCTTGCAGGCGCTCCTAAAAAGCTATGAGGACGAATACGGCGTTAAAGCTTTTCTTGTTGACACCACCGGCGTTATCGAAATTTCCTCTCAAAATACAGGCTACGAAAAAATTAACCTGTTCGACTCCGCAAACTATGCCAATGAAAAATCCGCAATTTTAAGCAACAAGGGAACAAGAGAAACCTTTTGGTATTCAAACGGCTCCCGCAGTGGCTATATAGTAACACGCTATGAGCCAAACCTCCGTTGGCACCTTGTCATAGAAAATGACACCTCCGAAATGTATCACCGTCTAAAGGCGCAGCTTTTGCGAAACATCTTAATAATCATAATCATCATCATATCCGTACTCGTCACAATTTCACTTGTAATCCGAAAATACAATTCCCGCATAATAAAGCTAACCACCTCGCAGGAGCTTGAATATCAGCGGCTTCTAAACAACACAACCGCGGAGCTTTACGAGAGCATATTCGAGTTTGACATCACCCACAACAAAGCAGGCGGAGAAAAAACAAAGCAATATTTTGAGAGCTTGGGTCTGAGCGGCGATGCTCAATACGACAAGGCTCTGGCTGTTGTTGCGAAAAAACAAATCAAATCCGAATACATAGACGACTATCTGAATATTTTCTCGCAAAAGAACGTCCTTGAGGCCTTCCACAACGGAATAAACAACCTCACCTACGACTTTATGATTTCACCGAATGGCACCGCAGACTACCGCTGGATGCGAATTAGCGCCCGAATTTTCTTCTGGAACTCCGATAAATCCGTGCGTATGATTACCTACCGCGAAAATATTGATGCCGAAAAAAAGCGCGAGCTAATGCTTCTGGACGGCATTCAGCGTGACGCTATGACAGGGCTTTTCAACAAACGCACAACAGAACAAATGATTGAAACGGCATTGCAGACGGAAATAGACGTAAACGCAAGCCACGCCCTGCTGGTATTCGATATAGACAACTTCAAAACGGTAAACGACACCATGGGGCACGCCTTTGGCGACCACGTTATAATAGAGCTTGCCGCCGAAATAAAAACACAATTCCGTGAATACGACATCACAGGCCGCGTCGGCGGCGATGAATTTGCCGTACTGATGAAAAATATTGAGAGTGAAGATGCCCTGCACAAAAAGCTTGATCGCATATGCGCCCGCCTGAGCAACAAGGATTTAGGCGAGGGCGAAATTTTCCACACCTCTTGCAGCATTGGAGTTGCCGTGTTCCCGCAGCACGGAACAAGATATTCGGAGCTTTTCGAAAAAGCCGACCAAGCACTATACTATTCAAAAGGTCATGGCAAAAATTCGTTTTCAATTTTTGGACAAAACACCGACAGCCAAGCATTTCATGTCAATCAGCGCGACATGGAGGTGCTTATGACCGCCGCAACAGACGGACTTGCAAAATTTGCCTGCACAAATCCAATGACCCTGCTTTATTTCAACGAAAAGTGCGTTAAGCTAACGGGTATGTCTGTGAAAACACTGTCAGAAAAGGGCTTTGATCCAACTGTGCCAATTCACCCGGATGACGTAGCCGGCCTAATTAACACGCTAACAGCGGCATCAAAGAGCAGGTCGCTGTTTTCCACACAATTCCGTATGCGCCATAAAGATGGATACTATTTCCCGGTAAAAATGCAGGGAATTTTTATCAAAGAGCTTTACGAGAACCACTATCCAATTTTCTACGCAATGTACACAATACTTCAAACACCGGACGAGAGTAACGAGGGACAAGAAACCACGGACTAAGAAAGGAAAAAACGGAGGCAAAAATCATGTTAAAAAATGTAAAAATCGGGAAAAAGCTAATTCTGGCATTTATTGTTGTTGCGGTAATTGTCAGCATCGCAGGCTTCTGCGGCCTAGGGCTTTTGATCAACTTAGACAAGGGTTATGGGACGGCCTTGGTTGAGAACGGCTTTGTGCAGGGTGACATAGGAAACTATAACACATATCTCAATAAAGGCGGTGCCATTGTCCGCGACATAATTACACTAACAGACCCCGCCGAGGTTAAAGCGGCACAGGCAGAATTTGAGGACGTAAAGGCAAAAACGCAGGCGGCGCTTGAAGCGGCAACGGTGAATTGCACAACACCCGCAGAGCTTGAGCTGCTTGCAACAATCAACAAAACCGCACCGCTCTACAAAACCCCTCGCGACAAAGCAATTGAGCTTGCTCTTGCCGGAAAAAACGAGGAAGCTATGGAAATGTTCCGCAAAGAAGCGCGTCCATATCTGAACGAATGTATGACGGCGGCTCAGAAGCTTATGGAAATCAATGTCAAAAATGGCGATGCAGTATCCGAAAAGCTTTCAACTCAGTCAAGAGTTGGAATTATTACAATAATTGCAGTCGTTACTTTTGGCTTGCTCCTGTCAATCTTCCTTGGTATTGTTATTGCGCGGGATATATACCGGCCTGTCAACGAGATTGAGCAAATGGCAGTTAAGATGGCGGCGGGTAACTATAATGTCCACATAGACTACGATTTCGACAACGAAATTGGCTCGCTTGCAAGGAACATGAACACAATGGTTGACACAACAAGGGCCGTTGTTGATGACACGGCAAGAGGTCTAAATGAAATTGCGGCAGGTAACTTTGACATTGCGCCTAAGGCGGAATTCATAGGCGTGTTCGCAGAAATAAAAAATGCAATACAGAAAATTGTTGTCGATATGAGCGAAACAATGGCTCAAATCAAGGTTTCCGCAGAGCAGGTTTCCGCAGGCTCCGAGCAGGTTTCGAGCGGCGCACAGGCCTTGGCACAGGGCGCAACAGAGCAGGCAAGCTCCGTTCAGCAGCTCTCCGCCTCCATTAACGAGGTTGCCGAGCAAATTGAACAAAACGCAAGCAATGCGGTTTCCGCAAACGAGCTTGTAACCAATGTCGGCGGCACCATCGACGAAAGCAACGAGCAAATGACAAGCATGATAGGTGCAATGTCCGAAATCAGTGTTTCCTCTCAGGAAATTGGCAAAATCATCAAAACCATTGAAGATATCGCATTCCAAACCAATATTCTTGCCCTAAACGCCGCGGTTGAAGCCGCTCGTGCGGGCGCGGCAGGAAAGGGCTTTGCGGTTGTCGCCGATGAAGTCCGCAACCTTGCAACAAAGAGCTCCGAGGCCGCAAAGCAAACAAGCGCCCTAATCGAAGGCTCTGTAACCTCCGTTGCGCACGGCGTAAGCATTGCGGATGCAACCGCAAAGTCCCTTGCCGATGTAGTTACAGGCGCACAGCAAATTACAGCGCTGATAGGCAAAATCACAGACGCCTCCGCAGACCAAGCCACCTCAATCGCGCAAATCAATTTGGGTGTCGAGCAGATATCCGCGGTTGTCCAAACGAACTCCGCCACCAGCGAAGAATCCGCGGCGGCAAGCGAGGAATTAAACGGTCAGGCGATTATGCTCAAGAACATGGTATCAAGATTTAAAATTTTGGGCAGCTCTCAGCAATAGTATTGCACGAACATAACCGGCACCAATAAAAAACAAAGTTTTTATTGGTAATTAGCATAAAAACACATAGCAATAGCAGAGGAGTGGGAATTAAAAAAATTCCCACTCCTCTGCTATTGCAAGTAAAAAAACAAACCGCGAGCCCAACAAAGTGGGTCGCGGTTTGAGCGAAGCGGTTCCCCGTTGCGCAGAGCAATGCCAAAAGGCGTTGCCTGAGCATAAGGGGACGCACTTTCAAATAAGCTTTCGGTGAAGTAGGAGGGCGTTAGAAAAGCCGTTAGAAAAACACAGTTTCAAGCTTTGGGGCAAAAAAGAAAAAGCCCTGTAACCATTGAGATTACAGGACTTTTTCTGGTCCGAGTGACATGACTTGAACATGCGGCCTCTTGACCCCCAGTCAAGCGCGCTACCAACTGCGCCACACCCGGAAATGCTGTGGTTGGGGGATGCGCGGGGAACTTTCGTTCTCACAGCGCCTAATTATGATAACACAGGACATCATCAAATGCAAGTGCTTTTTTCAGTTTTACAGCGAAAAATACAAAAAACAGCAGTTTCCGCCGCAAGCGACGCAAGAGTGAAATTCTGTGTGGCCTTTTGACAGGCTGACGGCTTGGGAGATGCCTCCCAAGCCGTTTTTTTATTCATTGTTCCTTATTAGATGTCCATTGCTAGGCGGTAGGCGGCGCGGGCGGCTTCTAGGACGCGGCCTGCGGCGAAGCTATCGCCAATGTTGCAAACTTCGGGTGCGGCGTTTGAGGAGAGAGCCGCGAGATACAGCGCCTCGTCGGGTCTGCCGCCCATTGCAAGAACAACGAGGTCGGCGGCGAGGGTTTCATTTTTGGTTTCTGGGCCAAGCTTTTTTGCCATTGGGTTGGGAATGTTTTCGGGGAGCAGGGGCTGCCATGTATTGAAGGGGTTCGGTGCGCCCTTGGAAACATTGCGCGTAATGTTGACCTTGCCCGGCTCAAAGGAGGTTACCTTCGCGCAGTTGTAAAGCTCAACATTTGCTTTCTTCATGTAATACAGCAGATGTCCGCGGTTCGCTGTGCAAACGCCCTCCATGAAGTTCGGGAGCATTTCAACAACCTTGACCTTTTTGCCGTACTCATAGGTGAGCCAATAGGCGGTTTCACAGCCGACAACTCCGCCGCCCGCAACGACAACGCTCTTTGCATCGCCCATGAGTGCGGGGTTTGCAAGGAGGTCAACCGCCTGAACGGTTTTCACCTTTTCGATACCGGGGATGGGCGGGCAGGCGTTCTTTGTGCCAACGGCAATTACGATGGAATCATAATTCTGAGCCTTCAGCCAGTCGTTTGTTGCTTCTGTATTGAGCTTTAAGGTGAAGTTCGGCATTTCCTGCGCGTGCTTCAGCTCGGTGTTTAGGTAGCTTAGGTAGTTGTCAAAATCGAATTTGATTTTCGGTGCACTGCCGGGGATTACCTTGCCGCCGATTTTGTCGGCGCGTTCGATAAGCTCAACCGTGTGGCCGCGCTTTGCGGCATTGATTGCAAACACAACGCCCGCAGGGCCTGCGCCAACAACGCCGATTTTCTTGACCTTTTCGGCCTTTGGTAAAACGGCGGGCATAATTTCCTCAAAGCCTGTTCTGGGGTTGACGGCGCACTGGATATGTCCGCCCTCGACAAATTCGTTTACACAACCCTCTTGGCAGCCGATGCAGGGGCAAATTCTGTCCACCTCGCCCGCATAGGCCTTGTTGCACCAATCGGGGTCGGCAAGGAGAGGACGGCCGAGCATGACCATGTCGCAATAGCCCTCGCGGATGGCGCGTTCGGAAACGTCGGGGTAGCCAAGCTTTCCAACGGCAACAACGGGAACTTCAATTCCGGCGTTTGAAAGGACTTTCTTTGCCTTAAAATGCTCCTTGACGATTTTTGAAACGTCAACAAAGCAGCCTGCGGGCATTCCGGCAGGGGGATGCGGAAGCCACCAGTTGTCATAGCAGCCGAGGTCAACGTCGAACATATCAACGCCCGCTTTTACAAGATTTTCCATGTAGGCAAGCGTATCGGCGATTGTACGGCCGTTTTTGAACTTTTTGAGTGACTTCACTTCGTCCATGGTGTCGCCATAGGTTTCGTTGAGTGCGAGAGAGAGGTCAATGCGGTACATGATGGGGTAATTGGGGCCGACGCGGTCACGAATTTCCTTAATCATGTCGATGCCGAAGCGCTGCCAGTCGGAATATTTTCCAAGCTTGCGGCGGTTAAAGGCGGGGTTTGTCATTTGCTCAAGCAGATATCCCTCGTGGCCGTGGAGATAAACGCCGTCGATAAGGCAGGCCTTTGCGTCCGCCGCCGCCTGTCCTGCGTTTTTGATGATTTTTTTCAGGCCGTGGCCGGAAAGGCGCATACAGGGCAGCTCGGGTATGTAAAAGTTGCGGTTAAACGAAGCTGATTTTGGAAACTTTGTCTGCTGAACAAGGCAGGTCGGTGGGCCAACGCGCCCCAAGCCGGGAGTTAGCTGAATGAAGAAGCGGCTTCCGTAGGCATGGCAACCCTCGGCCAAATCGCGCCAGCCGGACATTAGTGTGCGGCTTCCGCTGATGCGGGGCATCATAACCTTTTTGCCAAGCTCTGTTACGGTGGGGTCAACACCATCGCTGATGGGGATGAGTCCGGAGGTTATGAGGCCAACTCCGCCCTTTGCTCTTGCGAGAAAATACTGAATCATTTTTTCGTTTGGACGACCGCCCTCTTCGCACATCATAAGGTTGCCCATGGGCGCCATTACGACACGGTTTTTGATGGTCATTCGGTTAACTCTGATTGGTGAAAATGTTGAGGTGTACGGGAAAAGCTCCTTAGTCATGCGCGCGGCACAGCCGGCCTTATTGTCGCAGTCCTTTTGAACCCAGTTTCCGTAGCTGTCAACCAACTGCTGAATTTTTACGTCGGTTTTCAATGTTATTCCTCCATAGTTTATTGGGGCAGTGCCCCTTAAAAGCGTTACCGCAGTGCGGCATCGTCTTAGGTTTCTTAGTTCCTTGTTCCTTAGTGCTTTATTGCTTTTTCGTGCATTTCCTTCATGCCCTCAACCTCGTCGCAAAGGGGCTTCCACTCGCAGGCGTGACAATCCATTTTGATGTCGGCGATTATGTGGTTTAGCGCCTTTATCATCTCATAGGAGTTGCTTGCAAGCCTGTCAAGCTCGTTGAAGGGGGCGTCCTGTGCTGTGACAAAAATGATTTTGACCGCCAAAACGTGCTTGTTTTCCTTATATTTGCCAATAAGGAGATTGCCGACGCTTTCAAATGAAATGCCGTGCTTAATGGCAGATTTTGCCACTCGCACCTGTTCGCGGTTTGAAAGGGCGGAGGCGCGCATCATGTAACCCTTGGGGGCAATATCGAACTTTTTGTGCTCGATATTTTCAATGATGGCATGAGCGCCCTGGTCGCCGTTTTCCTCAATGTCGTCGGTGCGAAGAAGTGTTATTCTCGCAAAGCTGCAGTCGGCCTTGATGTCTGCCAAATCGCTGCCGTAAACCACAACCTCGTCACGCGGAACCATTTTTTCATCCCGAGTGATTGCGGTGTAGTGGACGGAGCTGAAATTGGGCGCACCAAGCTCAAACGCCGCCTCCTTGCCTAAAACAAGGTCGTTGACGCTGCCCTCCTGCGCTGTTTTGTCGGGAGAGTACTCATAAGCTGAGTACTCTCGCCCGTCAAGCAGTTTTTGCGTTTTTGAAATTATCGGGTCAAATATCTTCATTTACATCTTGCTTTCTATATGTCTTTCGTCGTGATGTTTAAGCAAAGAGTTATAGATTTTTTCAACCAGCTTCAAGTCCGCGTTGGTGATGTATGTGATAAACAAAAGTGCAAAAAGCGCGACAACTACTATCGCAACGATCCAATACCAATGCATACGCTACTCCTATTCCATGCCCTTTTGACGGGCAAACTCTGCGGCGCCAAGTGCTCCCATAAGCTGGGGGTCTGTGCTAAGCTCCACAACTTTAATTTTAAGAACCTTTTCGATTGCGGTCTTTAGACCCTTGTTTTTAGCACAGCCGCCGGTTAGTGTAACACTGTCCTTCGCGCCGGCCTTTTTTGCCATTACGAAGCAGCGCTTTGCAACCGCAAGCTGAATGCCTGCCGCAATTTCGTCACGGGGCTTGCCTTCACCGACAAGGGTGATAACCTCGCTCTCGGCGAAAACTGTGCACTGCGCGGTGATGGGGATGACGTTTTTCGCGGTTAGGGAAAGGTTTGAAAAGTCCTCTATGGAAAGCTCAAAGGCGTTTGCCATAGCTTCGAAGAAGCGGCCTGTGCCGGCGGCGCATTTGTCGTTCATTGCAAAGGTTTGGACGGTGCCGTCGGTGTCGATGGCGATGCCCTTAACGTCCTGACCGCCGATGTCGATGATTGCCTTGACAGAGGGGTTAGTTACATGAACGCCCATGGCGTGGCAGGAAATTTCGGAGATGTTCTCCTGAGCCTGAGGAACCTTGTTGCGGCCATAGCCGGTACCGATGAGGTAGGCAAGGTCGTTCGGGGTTTTAAGGCCGGGAACCTTGGAAACAGCCTGCTCGAGGGCCGCCGCGGCGCTCTCCCCCGCGTTGATTTTGCTTCTGATTGTAAGTGAGCTAACTATAGCTCCTTTTTCGTCGATAATAACGCATTTTGTGTAGGTTGAACCTACGTCGCATCCGCCATAATATTTCATAATGTGTGATCATTCCTTTCATAATACATTGCGCGGCGCTGCATAAAATAGTGCCGAGCAAGGAGAACTTTAGTTCTTCGACAGCATTTTTTTACCAGCTTATAGGATCCTCGTAGTCAACAAGGGAGGGATCCAGGGGAGTTGCTCTGAAAACGTTGATCATGTAGTTGTTAAACGCGTCGCGCATTGCCTTTCTGGAGACGGTGCGGGGGTCCATAAGGTCATGGGGAACCCAGATAAGGTGAATGCCCCGCTCTCTCGCCTGATCTTCATAAAGACCATGGAGAGCGCCCACGTTTTTGCAGGAAACATGGTCGTACATTATGACGATATTAACGTTGAATTTTTTGCACATCTTCCAGCACTCGTCAAGGGAGTTGACGTAGCCGCCGTTGGTGTGGGAGCGCATCATCATTCGCTCATAGCTCTTGGCAAGGTCAATCATGGCTTCTTTTTTGTCGCCTATGTGGTACATATGGTAGGAGAGCATGGATTCCATATCGACCAAGGTTTTTACGCCCCAGCAATGCTCAGCCCAATAGGTGAAGTTTGTGTAATAATGTGCGGGGCACGCCCAAACGATTGCGCGGTATTTTGGCTTGTTCGCATCGTTTTTCTTGTCGTTCTCGTAGCCCTTTTTCATCATTTTGTCAACCTTGACGTCGGTCTTGTTGAGATATGGGTCAAGACAGCCGGCGCCTTGGAACCAATACTCACGGTGTAGGGAAAGTGCAGCGCCGCAAACCTGGGGATAATCTGTGCAGTTAACGTCCCACTTGTTTATCATGCACTGAGTGGATCTGTTATAGTCCTTTGCCTTCTCCCAAAATGCGTCCCAATCCCACTTGACGTTGTAGTTTTTCTCGATGAAATCAATGAACTTTTGGAGGTTCTTGACGGCATATTCGTTGACCTCCGGCTCGTTAAAGCGCTGGGGCGGGGTGATTTGGTAAACCGGGATATTCTTGAAATAACGTCCCATAAAGGTGGTTTGACCAATGGAGCCGTCGCAGGGCATGGAGCTTGTGACAAAGGTTTTGCCGACAATTGCGTAGTCGTCCACAACGGCGCAGCCGCATTCGGCGGCGGGCAGGGGGCAAACGTCCGCTGCAATGCCGTATTCTTCAATGGCATCGATGTAGTATTCGTTTGCGGTTTGGTCAACCTCGCCGGGCATTCCGATTGCAAACATTGCAATGTCAATCCAATCGAGGGTGGGGAAACCCGCCATGATGAAGGAGGGGGTCATTTCGTCGAACATAACGGTTTTTTCGCGGAGCTTTGCGGCCTTTTTGCTGTTTGGACGCAGGTGCTCGTCGCGTGTGATTATTTTTGCGATAGTGACAACGGAGTTATGAACGAGGGAGAAAAACTGCTCGTGTGTATAACGAAGCTCCGCACCGCGCATTCCGCAGGTGTGGCGGTCAATCATGTGCGCCGCGGTGAGGTAGGAAATCATCCAGCGATAGCGCAGCATTCCTTTTATTAGGAGAACGGGATGGGGTCCGAGCTTTAAGGCCATGAAGCCATATAGCTTCAGCCAACGGCCGAAATCGTAGGCGGTGTCCTTGAAGCCCTTCCACTCGCGGTGGGTCATGGCGCGGCTTGAGCCTTTGTAAAAGGTGCCAAGTCCTTTTCCGGTTTTGGGGTTATATGCCATGTTATTTCGCCTCCTGTTCTTTGGCGGCACGTTTTGCCTTAATCTTCTTTATCTCAATATTTTCGACAAACGCCTGAATACGGGTGCGGAGCTGGCCGCTGTTGCCGCTGCGGTAGGGTCTGTCGATGGAGAGGACGGGAACGCCGTATTCCTCCGGCAAAACATGGGAGGCAAGCGTGCGCTCGTATGACCAATAGGTGCAGAATTTCATTTGCTCGTAGATTATGCCGTCTGCATTGTAGTCCTTTACGAGCTGTGCTGCATGGTCGTGGCGATATTTGACCTTATGGGGAGCGCAATGGCGGGGGCATTCGCAATCGACAAGATATTTGCGAACCACCTGTGTAAGAGCGTCCTCATCGTCCTTTAATTCAATGACCTGACGGCCGGGGATGCTGCCGTAGCAGAAACGGTCGGCAACAACCAAGGCACCGTTGTCCTCGATTAGGGAAACTAAATCGGGGTCGTCGATTTCGGAGCCGACAATAACGACCTTTACGCGGAAATTTTTCTTCTTGTCCGGCTCGCGGGTTTTAAGCTCCTCCAAGGTTTCGCGGAGCTTTTCGATGAGAAGATATTTGGGGCAGACATAGCTTGCAAGGGTGATAACGTGGAACTCGTGGCCTGTGATTGTGGGGTTGTCCAGCTTGCGAAATTCGCCGATTTCGGAGATAAGCCTGCAAACCTCGTTGTGCTCCGCAACCGCCTTGCGAATTTCGGCATCGGAAATATCAACGCCGTAATTCTCGTGGAGCGGCTTTAGAACCTTGCGGGTGACCTGCTCAACAAGATGCTCGACGGATTCCTCATCGTCGGAGCAGGTAACGTCCACATTGGACCAGAAAAAGCCTTTTTTGGTTTCGTCCTGAATTTGGAGAAGCTCCATGTTTTCAAGACAGCGGTTCATGGCTTCGCAGATGTCTATACCTGCAACGCAGTCCAAAAACTTGAAGTTGCCCTCCATTGCTCTTTCGAGCAACGCGCGACTATATTCGCAGCTTCCGTTGCACATATAGTAGGTGGCCATTTCCATTGAGCCCATGTTTGGTGCTCTTAATCTTACCGAGAAGCACTTGCCAAGATTTAGCAGTACCTCCGGCATGAGGTAGCAGGTATAGCCAACGGCTATGCCTCCCTCGCTTTGCGCTTGCCGCACTAAATCGTTATTTGCGTCTTGGAGCAAATCTTCGAAGTAGTACAAATGTTTTAAATCCTTCACCTTCACACCTCTTCTTCATGTTCATAGAATTTCCAAAGCTTCGAGCGCCTGTTTGACGCCGATAACTACGTTTGAATTGTCCGGCAGCGTTAGAACGCTTTCGCCGCGGACATCGAGCATTGCAAGGATTTTATCGTCCGGAATGTAGGACAAAATCGGAATTTCTCCGGTGTCGATAAGCTCCTTTAGCGCGGGGTCGTTGAAGCGGTTTACAATTGCGCCGATTTTTTTGTACATGACCAGCTCATCCGCGACCTTCTTGATGGTTTGGATGACCTTTGTACCCTTTCGGCTGGGGTCGGTTACCAAAATCATGTGGGTTACTTTTTCCATAACGCGGCGGTTGACCTGCTCAATGCCTGCCTCGCCGTCGATTACGACATAGTCAAATTCCTCGGACAGGAGGCTGATTACTTCCTTTAGGTAGGCATTTATGCCGCAGTAGCAGCCGGCGGCTTCGGGTCTGCCAACTGCGATGAAGGCAAAGCCGTCTGTTTCGACCATGGTTTCAAAGATGCGGAAACGAACCTCGCCAAGCATTTCCTTTGAACGCTTTTTGCCCTCGTCATCCTCCGCTTCAAGGATGGCTTTTCGGATGTCGTCTATGGTTTGCTTAACCTCAACGTCCAAGGCCGTTGCAAGTCCAACGGCGGGATCCGCGTCTATTGCAAGAATTCGAGCCTCCGGATGGCTTTGTACAAGCTGGCGGACAATGGTAGCGGAGATGGAGGTTTTTCCGACTCCGCCCTTTCCCGCAACGGTTATGATTGCTTTTTCCATTGACCTTTCACCTCCTGCCTTTTTGTTTTTGCAGTGCGTCAAGCTTGGTGATTAGTGTAAATACGTTAATGTCAGCTAATATGACACATTTGGATAAAACAGACCAATTTGCTTGCAAATTTGGCGTATTCTTAGAGGAACGGCCTAATTTTCTCACTAATTCGCTACCTTGCTTGTCACCCCAACTGACACTTTGCGTCAAAAAAATTTGCTTTCCGCATCTGCAAGTCCGCCTTTAAAGGCAAAAACGAAAAGGTCGCACAGATGCTTCATGCGGGCGCGGTTATCCAATTCCGTTGCTCCCGTGGCTTCAATTGCAAGCTTTTGCATGACGCTCAGGATGGAGTCATAGGCATTGTAATATAATTCTTTGGCGTTGATTTTTGGACTGACGCTGCCGTCTTCAATGCCCTTGTGTATTGCGAGAACCAAGGGGCTTTTGGAGCCTTCATATGGCTCGGGGGGGCGATTTAGGACTTCTTTGTTTTTTCCCGCGTTGTAGAGCAGCATTTCCGCATCGAGTGTGAACATTATGCCGCGGGGATTTTCGAAATACATATTGGAATAGAAGGTTAGTAGGGCACGAATTTGGTCAATTCCCGACATTTGGTCAAGTCCGGCTTCTTCCACTCGTTTTGAAACCTGCTTGGTGGTTATATCCCAATAGAGATAGGCGGCCGCTTGGACGATATCGGCCTTGGTTTCGAAGTAGCGGTAGACGGAGCGCTCTGTAAGGTGCGCCGCCCGCGCAATGTCCTTTATTTTTGTGCGGTCTATTCCGCATTCAATAAAGCACCGCAGCGCCTTTTCGATTACGAGATTTTTGTTTTGCTCGCGAAGCTCCTCAAGAGACATTACTCACCTCCGCATATACAGATTGTT
>JAVVUU010000011.1:0-8235 GCA_036653035.1 Oscillospiraceae bacterium | reverse complement strand
TTTGCTCGCGAAGCTCCTCAAGAGACATTACTCACCTCCGCATATACAGATTGTTAATGCTTGCTATGGCTCGAACGGGCAAATGCGCTGTTCTGCAAGCTATGGGCGCATATGAAAAAAATATTCGCCCTAATATAACTCTATGGTTAATAATATAACAGGATTGTTATTTTTACAACAAATTACTCAAAAAATAGTTCACAAATTATTCACAAGCGTTTTGTGAACTGCGTGAATTTTTTATCATTTATCCCGATGCAGGCGTATTTTTCCCCTGTTCTCTTGCCACCCGTTGACAAATCCATCCTTTTCGTATAAATTATATCATTATAATGTATTGCTTTTCCATGCGGTTTAGCACATACACATTCCACACAAGGAAGTTGGGAAAAATGGAATTAAACAAGAAGAACATAAAAAGCATCATCCTCATCCTTTTTGCCACGGTTACTTTTGCAATTGCGCTCGTCAATTTTAATCATGTAGTCGATTTTATCCAAAAAATTATCGGCATCCTAATGCCCGTAATACTTGGCCTCTGCATTGCGTTTTTGCTAAATCCTCTTGCCTCGGTGCTCGAAAAAAAGGTTTTTGGCGGGCTTGGCCGCCGCTTCACAAAGCGCGGTCCCGCTCTTGCGCGAACCCTCAGTATCGCGGCGGCGCTAATAGTCGTGCTTGGCACTCTTGTGCTTTTGGCCTTCATCATCATCCCCGAGGTTCGCGAGGCATTTGTAATAATCAGCGAAACCCTCCCCTCCGCTCTCGGCAAAGCCGTCATCGACATCAACAGCTTTATTGCAAAGCTTGGCTTCGAATTTCGCATCCCCAGCAACGGAATTGAGGATTGGAAGGCTCTCTTCCTAAGTGCCGCCGATTACCTTAGCAAAACCTTTGACAGCGGCGTTATAGGCAACATTGCAAACACAGCCATGTCCGTTGTCGGCGGCGTGATGAACTTCATTTTCGGCCTAATGCTCTCCCTGTACATACTCATGCAAAAGGAAAAAATCGGTCTTTTCGCAAACCGCTTTCTCCATGCTTTTTTCAAAAAGAAAACCGTCACACGCATACGCGAAACCGCATCCCTTGCCAATGTTTCCTTTCGCAACTTCGTAACGGGTCAGCTAACGGAGGCTGTTATAATAGGCCTGCTCTGCTTTGTCGGCCTGCTCATTTTCCGCTTCCCCTATCCCACAGCCGCCTCCGCCATAATCGGCCTAACGGCGCTCGTTCCAATCTTCGGCGCATGGGTCGGCGGCATTTTGGGCGCTCTGCTCGCGCTGTCGCAGTCATTTTCCAAGGCTCTGCTTTTCATAGTTTTCCTAATCGTTCTCCAGCAGCTTGAAAGCAACCTCATCTACCCCCGCGTTGTCGGAAAATCCGTTGGAATTCCCGGAATGCTCGTTTTCATATCCGTTCTGCTTGGCGGCAGTGTTGCGGGAGTTGTCGGAATGCTGCTCGGCGTTCCAACCTGCTCCATCGTATATTCTCTGGTCAAAAAAGCCATTGACAAGCGCCTTGCCGACAAGTCTATCCAAGTGGAAGCCGTTCCCGCAAACAATGCCGACAGCGTAAAATAACCCATATTCCCAAAAAAACTCATTTTTTCAACCATCCAAAACCGTTTTGCTCTTGTATAGAGCGCAAAGCGTGGCATAAATATAACAGATCGTCCAACAATTTAAGGAAGGGGTGAGGCACATGGATATCATGGCAGTCGCCGCCGCAAGCATGGATATGCGAGCCGGACAAACGCAGCAGGCCGTCAACATTGCGATGCTCAAAAAAACAATGGACACTCAAAATTCGCAAGGCGCCGCGCTGGTTCAGGACATCAAGGAGCTGCCCAACCCGGCACGCTTACTGGACGTCAAAATCTAAATTGTAGGAGCTATATGGAGGAACCTTTTCTCCATATAGCTCCTATCCTGCTTCTGCGCCCAATCCATTTATACGCCGGTAACAAAATTATTACAAATTTAGGCAAATCTTAATATTTGTCTCGTTTTTAGATAAATTTTGTTTGACCTTCTTCTTCCATTGGCGTAGAATATAGGCGGAGTAATATAAGTATTTTTCAAGCTTTTCCCGAACCGCCACACTTCAAAGCAATACCGTCCCGTCAAAACGTCCGCGACTCAAAAAATAACGTGGCAGTATCGCTCTCCGCGATTAAATCAGCCTCGCTAAGACCATAAAAAAAATTTAGATTGGGGTGCCAGAAGATGTCAGAAGTCAAAGTTAAACAGGCAAAAAAGCAAAAGGGTTTAAAGGCCAAAATACTTTTTCCCATTGTCGCAATGGTTATCATCATTGTTGTTGTTTTTGCCGCAGTTTCCGCATTTTTAAGCTACAAAAGCGCCATAGACAGTCTTACAGAAGCCTTGGATTCCTCTGTCACATTAGCGGCACAATCGGTTTCAAACAACCTTTATGCCTACACCAACATCATGCGTGAAATCGGCATCAGCCCAAGCCTTACAGACCCCGAAATCTCCGCCACCGAAAAGGAGGCATTTGCGGATTCACGCGCCACCAGCTACGGAATGCTCTCCTCCTATGTCCTCTCCGCAAACGGATACAGTGCGCGCGACAAAAAAAGCTATGCAGACAGCGCTTTCTTCAAAGCCAGCATGAGCGGTCAGCCCTATGTTTCCGCCCCCTCAGTTGACCCCGAAACCGACCAGCTCGTAATCATAATGTCCGCCCCCATTTGGGAAAACGGCATTACAAACAGTAAAGTAGTCGGCGTTGTCGCCGCCGTTGCCCCCGGCGAAATGCTCTCCGCCACCATAAAGGACATCCACATAAGCACAAACGGCGCCGCCTACATAATCGACAGAAACGGCACAACAATTGCCCACCCCGACATGGAGCGCGTTCGCAACAAGGAAAACATTGAAGAGGTTGCAAAATCCACTCCCGGCCTAAAGGATTTAGCCGCCATCCACACAAGAGCAAAGGCGGGCGAAACCGTCTTTGACCGCTACACCTTCGGCGGGGTCACAAAGCATTGCGCCTGCGCCCCCATAGCCCGTTCCGATGGCTGGAGCATCTGTGTAAACGCCCCCGAGTCCGACTTTACCTCCGGCTCAATGATGGCGCTATACATCTCAATCGTTCTAATGGCCGCCTTCCTTGGCCTTGGTATCGGAATATCTCTCATAATCTCAACCCGCGTAGCCGTTCCCATGAGCGCATTTGCCGAAAGACTTGCAAAATTTGCAGCCGGCGATATCTCCTCTCCCCTGCCGCAGGTTCGTCTTGACACCATAGAAATGAACAAGCTCTCCTCCGCTTTCCAATACACCATTGATAATACGGGTTCGCTCATAACCGATATCAGCAGTCTTTTGGAGCAAATGGCGGAAGGTGACTTTAGCGTTGTTTCCCCCATCCCCGAAAAATATGTCGGTGACTACCAAAACATTCTCAGTGCCTTAAAAGTCATTAAGCAAAAGCTTTCTGCCACCTTCATCCAAATGGCCGAGGTTGCCGCTCAGGTTTCCTCCGGCTCGGCTCAAGTTTCCTCCGGCGCTCAATCTCTTGCTCAAGGTGCAACAGAGCAGGCAAGCAGCTCCCAGCAGCTCTCCGCCTCCATTACAGAGGTTGCCCGCAACACCAACCAAACAGCCGCCGAAGCGGAACGCGCAAACGCTCTAACTCAAGAAACAGGCGTAATAGTCCAAAGCAGCCTTGACGACATGAACCACACAAGTCAAGCCATGGACGAAATTTCCGCCGCCTCACAGAGCATTGGCAAGGTTATCAAGGTCATTGAGGACATCGCCTTCCAAACAAACATCCTCGCCCTCAACGCCGCAATCGAAGCAGCAAGAGCCGGAGTTGCCGGCCGCGGCTTTGCAGTTGTCGCCGATGAAGTTCGAAATCTCGCCCAAAAGTCCAGTGAAGCCGCAAAGAACACCACAGACCTCATTGAGAGTGCCGTTTCTGCCGTTGCAAAGGGCACAGAGCTTGTCAACAAAACCGGCACAGCTTTCACAGGCGTTGCCGACAAAACTCAAAATGTCATTGACGTAATCGGCAAAATTTCCGAGCAGGCTCAAGTTCAAGCCTCTGCAATCGGTCAAATTTCTCAGGGCATTGAGCAGGTTTCCGCCGTTGTTCAAGTCAACTCCGCAACCTCCGAGGAAAGCGCCGCCGCAAGTCAGGAGCTTTCAAGTCAAGCTGCAATACTCAAGGATTTGGTCAACCAATTCACCGTTATGCACGATGAATAAATAGCCAAATGTCTTAATAGTCTAAGCTTAGCAGGACTTTTGAAAGTCTGAATAGTTTCGCCCAAGGAGTCAATTCTCCTTGGGCGAAGCTATTTTTTTCACGCGCCGAGTGCTTCGGCATATTATGTATTGACCGTGAAAACTCGGAAATGACATATGTTTGCAAAACAACGCCGCTTTGCGGCTAAAAAGTCGGAAGGATGTGGTTCCATGAAATTTGCCGTAATCGGCGGGGATATGCGCATTATCGCGCTTGCCTCCATGCTGTTTGAAGAAGGGCACGAGGTCAGCTGCTTCGCTCTCGATGAAGCACCCGAAAACACTGTTAAATGCTGTGCGCTCTCGGCTGAAAAGGCCGCTCGAAACGCCGATTGTGTTATACTTCCGCTACCGGTTCTCAATTCGCGCGGAAAGCTAAACGCTCCGCTCAGCGCATTTTCCCACAGCGCGGAGGAAATTTTTTGTGCATTACCCAAAAGCGCCGTAATCTGCGCCGGAAAGCCCGGCGAAGCCCTCACGCAGCTTGCCGACAAGCTCGAGCTTAATCTTGTCGATTACTTTGAGCGCGAGGAGCTTGTTGCCCTAAACGCTCTCGCAACCGCCGAGGGCGCAATCTCGCTCCTGCTTCGCAACTCACCCATAACCATTTGGGACAGCCGCGTTCTGGTCATAGGCTTCGGCCGCATAGGTAAAATGCTTGCGGAACGCCTGCGCGCACTTGGCGCAAGCGTCACAGTTTCCGCGCGAAAGCCGGGCGACATGGCCTACATCCGCGCAATGGGCTGCCGCGCTCTTGACACACGCACACTCGGCTCGGAGCTTCGCTCCTTTGACACCATTATCAACACAGTTCCCGCAAGCGTTTTGGGGCGCGACCGCCTAAATCAGCTAAAGTCCGACGTGCTCTGCATTGACCTTGCCTCCCGCCCCGGCGGAATTGATTTTGAAGCCGCAAAGGAGCTTAACGTAAACGCCATGTGGGCACTTGGACTCCCCGCCGAAACTGCCCCGCTGACAGCGGGAAAAATCATCAAGGAAACCGTGCTGAACATATTGAGCGAGCAGCGCGGCGGCGTTTAAATCAGCACACCACCGTCCACGGCCGGTACCTTGGCTTTTTTCGAAAGCGGAAAAAACGGCTTCCGACAAAGCATCGTCATAGGAAGGCTTCCACGCACGGAACTCCTTCCACTACATTTGCGCTTTGCGCACAGGAGGTAAATATGTCAAAAATAAAGCTTGGGCTGGCACTTTGCGGCTCATACTGCACCTTTGATAAAGTAATGCCGGTTGCGGAAATACTAGCCGCCGACTACGACATGACCGCAATAATGTCGGAGCACGCCGCCGACACGGACACGCGTTTTGGCTGCGCGGAAAATTTTAAAGCAAAGCTTCGCGAGATTACAGGTCGTGAGGTTGTCTGCACCATACCCGAGGCGGAGCCTATCGGCCCCAAAAAGCTGCTGGACGTTCTTGTAATCGCGCCCTGCACCGGCAACACCCTCGCAAAGCTCGCCTGCGGAATTGCCGACAGCACCGTAACCCTCGCCTGCAAAGCCCACCTGCGCAACGCCCGCCCCGTCGTAATCGCCATATCCACAAACGATGCGCTCGGCGCGAACGCAAAAAACATCGGTGATTTGGTGAACCGCAAAAACATCTATTTTGTTCCCTTCCGCCAAGACGACCCCGTCGGCAAGCCCGCCTCAATAGTTGCCGACATGACACTCCTGCCCCAAACCGTTGCCGAAGCCATTGAAGGACGCCAGCTTCAGCCGGTTATAAAATAATGCCCGCTGAACAAATGCACTTTACGAAGTGCATTTGCAGAAAGAGCGCACACCAAAAATTTTCATTTTGGTGTGCGCTCTCGCTTTATAGTAATTGGTTCTTATTTAACCAGACCTGCAATTTCTGCTGCGAAGTCCTCTTGCTTTTTCTCTATGCCCTCGCCCTTTTCGAAGCGGGTGAAGCCGTTTACGACAATACTGCCGCCAACGGACTTTGCAACCTCGGCAACGTGCTTCTCAACGGAGATTTTGTCGCCCTTTACATACTCCTGCTGGAGCAGGCAGTTTTCAACATAGAACTTGCCAACGCGGCCGAGCACCATTTTTTCAAGGATTTCGGCGGGCTTGTTTGCATTTTTGGGGTCTTCCTGCGCCTGAATGGTGAGGATTTCCTTTTCCTTTTCGATGACGGAAGCGTCAACATCGCTCTTGTCGCGGAAAGCGGGGTTCATCGCGGCAATTTGCATTGCAAGGTCGCGGCCAAGCTCCAAAACCTCGGGCTTGCTCTCAAGACCTGCACCGACAGTCATGTTGACAATAACGCCAATTCTGCCGTTCATGTGGACGTAGGGGACGTTATAGCCTGTGGCATAACGTGCGAAACGGCGGATTTTGATGTTTTCTCCGATAACGAGAACCTTTTCCTGCTGGGTTTGCTCAACGGTAAGGTCGCCGCCGGGATACTTGCAGGCAAGAAGCGCTTCAAGGTCTGCGGGGTTTTCCTTTGCGACTATTTCGGCAATTTTCTTTGTGAAGTCAACAAACAGATCGTTCTTTGAAACGAAGTCTGTTTCTGCGTTTACTTCAACAACAACGCCGACACCGTCTATAACGTCGGCATAAGCTGCGCCCTCTGCTGCGATGCGGCCTGCCTTTTTCTGTGCGGCGGCAAGACCCTTTTCGCGAAGCCACTCAACGGCCTTGTCCATATCTCCTTCGGCGGCGGTGAGAGCCTTTTTGCAGTCCATCATGCCAACGCCGGTCATTTCGCGTAAGGTTTTTACGTCCTGTGCTGTGAAAGCCATATTTGTTTCCTCCTAAAATTGTAAGCGGGCGCGGCGCGTTTTGGACGCCGCGCCCTGCTATTTTGCTGTATGATGCCCAAAATCGGCACTATACGGAATTGCTTATCTGCTCCGCAGCCGATTTGCGGCTGCGGCAAAAAATTATTCTGCTACGGCTGCTGCGGGAGCGGCGGCTTCGGCGGCGGCTGCGGCAACTGCTGCAACCTCTGCATCGGCGCCCTGACGGCCTTCCTGAACTGCACTTGCCATTGCGCCGGAAATTAGGCGAATTGCGCGGATAGCATCGTCGTTGCCGGGGATAACGTAGTCGATTTCATCGGGGTCGCAGTTTGTATCGACAATTGCGATGATGGGGATGTGAAGCTTGCGGGCTTCGGCAATTGCGTTGTGCTCCTTGCGGGGGTCAACAACAAACAGTGCGCCGGGGAGCTTCTTCATTTCCTTCACGCCGCCGAGATATTTTTCCAGCTTTGTGATTTCGTTGGTGTGCTTAAGAACTTCCTTCTTGGGAAGCATATCGAAGGTGCCGTCCTCCTGCATTTTGCGGAGCTGTGCAAGACGGTCGATGCGGGTGCGCATGGTTTTGAAGTTTGTTAGCATTCCGCCGAGCCAACGGGCGTTTACGAAATACTGGCCAACGCGGAGAGCTTCCTCGCGGACAGCGTCCTGTGCCTGCTTCTTTGTGCCGACGAAGAGGATGCTTTCGCCCTTTTCTGCGAGTGAACGGACGAAGTCATAGGACTCCTCAAGCTTTTTTACGGTTTTTTGAAGGTCGATGATATAGATGCCGTTGCGCTCCATGTAGATGAACTCCGCCATCTTGGGGTTCCATCTTCTGGTCTGGTGACCGAAGTGAACGCCTGCCTCCAAAAGTTGTTTCATTGATACTACTGACATTTTTGTTCCTCCTAATTTTGTTTTTTTCCTCCGGAAACTTCATCTTGTTTTTCCAACCGTTTAAGGGAAAAATGCTCCCAAACCGTCACGGGTCAAACAATCTGTTTCCGTGCGTAATGCCTTGGTATTATAACAAATACCAAGGCATTATACAAGTACTATTATAAAAATTGTTCATGCTTTTTGAGATTTTTTGCAGTTTTTCGGGATTTTGCTCTCGAAAAGGGCTATTTGATGGTTACAAGCAGCTCTCCTGCGACAACTGTTTGGCCTTGCTTT
>JAVVUU010000010.1:0-28374 GCA_036653035.1 Oscillospiraceae bacterium | reverse complement strand
GGTTCGAATCCCCGCTGAGTCACCAAAAAAAGAAAACCCCGCAAGCCTAGTGCTTGCGGGGTTCTTTCTAGTCACCCACCTTTGCGCCTGCAATCAAGGCTGCTTGCTCGAATTTCAAAAAATGTATTGACAGTCATTGGAAAGGATGGTATAGTGCATTATCAGAACGGTTAGTTGCATCTAACCTATTTTATTTCAGTACGGTTAGTTGCCGCTAACTTCAGAAGGGAGAATAATGATGCCGCTATCAATGGCCCGAGTGGGCGAAAAAAACTGCATACAACGAATTACCGGCAAGGACGAGGTGCGGCGCCACTTGGCAGAGCTTGGCTTTGTCGCAGGCGGTGAAGTCACCGTAGTTTCCGAAGCCTATGGCAACATGATTTTGTCGCTTAAAGGCAGCCGCATTGCCTTGGACAAAACCATGGCAAACAGAATAATTATTTAGGGAGGCTCTATTATGACATTAAAGGATGTAAAGCTTGGAGAAAGCGCCGAGGTGCTGAGGCTTCGCGGTGACGGTGCCGTGCGGCGCAGAATTATGGACATGGGAATTACAAAGGGCGTTGCTGTTCGTGTGCGCAAGGCGGCGCCTTTGGGTGACCCCCTTGAGCTGACCGTTCGTGGCTACGAGCTTTCAATTCGCAAGGCAGATGCCGAAATGATTGAGGTCAGATAAAAAGCAAAAGCGGAAAACCCGCTAATTTTTTTAGGCGCGAGTTAGGCGCGTCTAACTATACATTTGAGAGGAGTATTGGAAATGAAAATCAAAATTGCCCTTGCCGGCAACCCCAACAGCGGAAAAACGACCATGTTTAACGAGCTTACCGGCAGTGCCCAATATGTTGGCAATTGGCCCGGCGTAACTGTTGAAAAAAAGGAGGGCAAATTAAAGGGAAGCAAGGATGTTGTAATTCAGGATTTGCCCGGAATTTATTCGCTTTCCCCCTACACCTTGGAGGAGCTTGTGGCGCGTGGCTATCTTGTAAATGAAAAGCCGGACGCAATAATTAACATTGTGGACGGAACAAATATTGAGCGAAATCTTTACCTCACAACACAGCTCATGGAGCTTGGTATTCCCGTTGTTATCGCTGTTAACATGATAGATGTTGTGCGAAAAAACGGGGACATGATTAACCTTTTAAAGCTTGGTGCCGCCTTGGGCTGCGAGGTTGTGGAAACCTCGGCGCTCAAGGGCATAGGCTCAAAGGAGGTAGCGGAAAAGGCTGTGGCACTGGCAGAGTGCAAAAAAATCGGCGAAGCTCCCCACGTTTTTCATTGTGCCGTGGAACACGCGCTTGCCCACATTGAGGACTCCATAGAGGGGCGCGTGGATGCAAAAAGTCTGCGCTGGTTTGCCATCAAGCTATTTGAACGCGATGCAAACACCATTGCCGAATTAAAGCTTGAAAAATCACTTCTCGAGCATTTGGAGGAGTACATCGTCGCCTGCGAAACGGAATTGGACGACGATGCGGAGAGTATCATAACAAATCAGCGCTACTGCTATATAAGCAAGCTGACCTCAAATTGCGTGAAAAAATCCCGCAAATCCGGCGGTACGGCGTCCGACAAAATTGACCGCGTTGTGACAAACCGCGCTCTGGCGCTTCCAATTTTTGCGGCTGTCATGTTTCTTGTTTACTACATATCCGTCACAACGGTTGGCGCATTTGTAACCGATTGGACAAACGACACGCTGTTCGGCGCATGGATTTTGCCCGCTGTTGGCAGCTTTATGGAAAGCCTTTCGGTTGCACCATGGCTAATCGGGCTTGTGGTGGACGGTATAATCGGCGGCGTTGGCGCGGTGTTGGGCTTTGTACCCCAGATGCTGATATTGTTTCTCATGCTGTCGGTGCTTGAGGACTGCGGATATATGGCGCGTGTCGCTTTCATTATGGACAGAATTTTCCGCAAATTCGGGCTTTCCGGCAAGAGCTTTATTCCAATGCTGATAGGCTCCGGCTGTTCCGTTCCCGGCATTATGGCAAGCCGCACAATCGAACAGGACAGAGATCGAAAAATGACAATTATGACCACCTCCTTCATTCCCTGCGGCGCGAAAATGCCGATTATCGGTCTGATTGCGGGAGCACTGTTCGGCGGCGCGTGGTGGATGGCACCTGTGGCTTATTTCATCGGCGTAGCGGCGGTTATTGTATCCGGTATCATTCTGAAAAAGACAAAAGCCTTTGGCGGAAATCCCGCTCCCTTTGTCATGGAGCTTCCCGCTTATCATTCCCCCAATGCAAAAAATGTGCTTCGCAGTACTTGGGAGCGAGGCTGGAGCTTCATCAAGCGCGCCGGAACGGTAATCTTGCTTTCTGCCGTGGTACTCTGGTTTTTACAGGGCTTCGGCATGGTCGATGGCGTTTTTCAAATGGTGGAGGACAACAACCACAGTCTTTTGGCAGTCATCGGACGTTTTATTGCACCGATTTTCGCTCCCCTTGGCTTTGGCACATGGCAGGCATCCGTTGGAACATTTACGGGGCTGATTGCCAAGGAAAACGTGGTCAACACCTTCGGTGTACTCTATGGCTTTGCGGAGGTTGCGGAAAACGGCGCGGAATATTGGGCACTGCTGGCAAAGGACTTTACCGCACTTTCTGCGTTTTCTTTCATGGTTTTCAACCTGCTCTGCGCCCCCTGCTTTGCCGCAATGGGTGCTATCAAGCGGGAAATGAACAGCGCAAAATGGACCCTGTTTGCCATAGGCTACCTTTGCGTTTTTGCCTACTCAATTTCACTTATTATATACCAGCTCGGACTTCTTCTTACGGGCGGCGGCTTCACGCTGCTAACAGCGGTTGCTCTCGTATTGCTGGCGGCCTTTGTATATCTCCTGCTGAGGAAAAACAAATACTGAAATGTGGCCGTAAAGGTTAAACCCTAAGCCAAAAATGAGCCGGCACCCAATATTGGGTGTCGGCTCGGCCTTTCCTCATTGGAGCTACCTTTTTGCCCACAAATTCCCATTTTACACTCTGTGCTCGCGCAAAGCGCTTATTATCGCGATTATTTAATGCAATTATCACAAATTTTTAATTAAAATTGGAATTGCGTTATTGCGAATTGAAAAAAATGCGTTATAATGTTAATTAGGAGAGTTGGCATTCAATTCGAAAAAATTTGCACAAGTTTTTTCATCCCCTTGACATTTTTCGGTTATATGTTTAAGCTCACCAACATTAAATATTTAAGCCGCAAGCTCCCTCTCTTGTTCCCATCCACAAAATTATTACCTCACAGAAAGAGGCAGTGATTCATGAAAAAACATTTTAAATATCCCCTAATAGCCATCCTTCTGCCCGCCATCCTCATTTTAGGTATGTTGGCTTGCTTTATCGGTTACCGCTCATACATGATGACTCATGTACAGGAGCGAACCTATAAATCACTTTTTGAAGCAGCTCGCGGGCAGGGCAGCGTGTTTTCATCCGTAATCGACGAGCGCCTTGAAATGCTTACAAACTATTCAAGCAGCCTTGTCCCCGAAATCGGTTTGACAACAAAAGACGAATTACGCGAAATGAACGCCTTGTTTAGAAAGCAGGGCTTTGAGTCCTTGGCAATCATCGGCAGCGACGCTCTCTGGCTTATGGACTCCGGCAAAACCACAGACCTTTCCGATTACGCCCCCTACAAGGCATCCTTAAAAGGCGAATGTGCCGCCGACGCCCTTTATTCTTCCGGAAAATCCGGCATGGCTGATATGCTTTTTACAGTACCTATTTATGAGGACGGTGCAGTTTCCGCCGTGCTTGCAAGCTGCTGTACAGGCGAAACAATGCAAGCGCTTATCACCTCCCACCTCTCCGGCGGAGCGCAAAGCTACCTAATTTTTAATACCTCCGGTCAAATTGTCGCCCGTGGCGGTGTGGATTTCGCCTCCTCCAACAATTTCTTCAACATTCTTGAAAATGTTTCTTCATCCGATAATTCGCACTTTCTCTCAAAAGATGCTCTCGGTCCCGAAGAAGCTATTCAGTCCATCAAAAACGGCAAAAGCGGCGAGCTTCCTTTCACATACGGCGGCAGCAGCTATTACGGCATCTATCAGCCCGCCGGTATTAACGATTGGTATATTTTTACAACCGTTAACAGCAATGCGGCTCAGCTTGAAATTAAAAGCTATACCACAGTTGGCCGATTTGCCTTAGTCGGAACGCTAATCGCCGCAATGGTTCTTGTGTTTTTTATCATCTACGCCTCCGGAAAGAGCATCACTGCCCTGCGTTTGGCGCACAAAAATAAAATTTCCGCTTTCCTAATCGACCCGCTCACAGGACTATACAGCAAGCCCGGCTTTGAACAAACCGTCAAGGAAAAGCTTGCAATCATACCCGAAAATCATATCTGCGCCATCATCTCCTTTGAGGTTGTCGCTTTTCAGTCCTACAACGCGCTATATGGCTTTGAAACCGGCAACGCCCTTCTAAAAAAGCTTTCCGACCTCATCCGCCAATTTGCAGGAGAAAATGACATCGGCTCACGAATGTATGCCGACCGCTTTGTTTGGCTTAAATCCTCCGAGGATATTGACGGACTTCTCAACGCCATCAACATCGCCCACACAGCAGCAATGGACAGCGGACTTCCCTTCTTTCTCTGCGGTGGAATGTACCTCATTGACGACCGCAAGCTTGCAGTTTCCGAAATGATTGACAAGGCCTCCATCGCAAAGGACACCGTTAAGGGCAAGTACAGCGTTGGCATTGCAATATATGACGACTCCATGCTGGAGTGCCAGCTTGAGGACGCCGAAATGCTCTCAAACATGATTCCCGGTTTGCGCAACGGCGAATTTGTCGAATATTATCAGCCCCAATACAACACCGATACCGGCACCCTTGCAGGAGCAGAGGCGTTGGCACGTTGGATTAAGCCAAATGGCGAAATGGTCATGCCCCTGCATTTCATTGAGCTTTTTGAAAGAAACGGGTTTATTCGCAGACTTGATTTATATATGTTTGAGCGCGTCTGCAAAATGCTCAAGCAGGCATTGGACGACGGTCGCCCCGTTGTCCCCATTGCCGTCAACTTCTCACGAGTTCACCTTTACGACCCCAATTTCCCAACAAAGCTTTTGGATATTGTTCACAAATATGATGTCGCACCCGAGCTCTTGGAAATTGAGCTTACCGAATCGGCATTTCTTATGGAAAACTCAATCCTCAACGCCGTTGTCAACGAGCTTCGCCGGCATGGCTTCCGTGTTGCGATTGACGATTTTGGCAGTGGCTTCTCCTCCCTCAATATGTTGAAGGATGTTTCCGTTGACACTCTTAAAATTGACATGAAGTTCTTGGATGGCTTTGAGTACGGCGGTAAGGTCGGCACTGTTGTAACCTCCGTTGTGCGCATGGCAAAGTGGCTTGGCATCCCCGTAATAGCAGAAGGCGTTGAAACCGGCGAGCAAGCCGATTTCCTCCGCTCCCTCGGCTGTGATTTAATACAGGGCTACTACTACTCCCGCCCCATTCCCCGCGCGGAGTTCGAAAAGCTGCTTGATGCGCGTGTTGTCGTATCCACAGCAACAGGTGCCTCCGCCTCAATGACGCGCGAGCGCATTGACGCTGTCATGGGCGGTGACCGCCTGCTAACGGCATTGATGGACGGCCTGCTCGGTGGCTTTGGCCTTTATGAGCTGACGGACAACCGTCTTGAAGCCATACGCGTCAACACCGGCTACTACGAAATAATGAGCTACCCCGACATGGCTTCCTTCACGGCAGATTCGCTCAACGTCTTTGATAGAATACATGACGACGATTTGGAGTCCTTCAAGGCCGCTTGCAGAAAATCCGTCACAAACGGCGAGGTTCAGGAAATAGTCTTTCGTCGCTTCAATTATTTTGGCAATGCAATAACCTTTAAGGGTCTAATTTCACACATCGGCGGCTCCCACGAGCGCCCCCTCATCTGTATCGCCACAATCGACGTTGCAAAGCGTCTGCATGACGAGCGCGAAAAAGAGCTTAACAAATACAGCGATGCCCTCTATGGAATTTATGATGAAATTTTTGAATTTAACTACACCGACAACAGCTTCCGTATGTTAAGCTCAGGCCGCGAAAGATGCTATGCAAAGCCTCTTCCTTTAGACAAAATCGAAGGCTATTGGGTTCACAAAATGATTCACCCCGAGGATCAGGGAAGAATTTCAAAAACCATTGCCGCAGTTAGAGCCGGAAAGCTTAAAGCTCCCTTCAACCGCGAATATCGTGTAATCATTGACGGCAAAACCAAATGGGTTTCCTCCTCCATGGTCGAGATAACCGGCGGCAGCTTCCTAATATGCAGCATGGACATCACCAGTAAAAAGCAGGCCGCACTTTTCGTCGAGCAAATGGAAGCTCTTCACCACAAGGTCGAGTTGGACGAGGTAACCGGCGTTTTAAGCAGTGTGGCAACCGAAATGCTCATCAAGGAACATCTTCTTCGCGAAAACCGCGACAGGCTGGATGCACTCATGATTCTAAGCATAGATAATTTTTGTGCGATAACGCAAACTTTTGGCCAACCGGCATCGGACGAACTTCTAAATGAAGCAGCACATAGTATAAAGCGCCTATTCCGTGAGCAGGATATTATCGGCCGCTACCAAAATGACAAGTTTATTATTTTCATGTGCAATGTTTCCGCTTCATCAACAATATTCACAAAGGCGCGTGCCATCTGCGATGCTCTTGATGAAATTGTTTTGCCTGACGCAAGCTCCATTCACCACTCCATCGGAGTTTGCATCGCATTCCCGGATGAGCGCAACCTAGACACCTTGCTTACTCAGTCCGAGGAAGCCCTCCGCGAAGCACAGGAAGCCGACTCCGGAAGCCACATTGTACTAAAGGAAGACTTGAACGAAATTCCGGCCGACATTGTCGGCAAGGCGCACTGAGAACATCTGATTTCGCAGGCCAAGGAGCGAAAGCTCTTTGGCCTGTATGTAATTTGTTTTCCGCAATTACTCATACTATAGGAGATTAAATGGAAATAAAAAAAGAAAAAGCGGTGCTTGCGGGACTTTCCGCAAACACCATGCCCGAGAGCGAGCGCTCCACCGAAATTGCCATGGCAGAGCTTGCCGCGCTTGTTGAAACGGCAGGCGGCGAAGCTGTTGCCTATGTTCTTCAAAACAAGCAGGCTCCCGAGGCCCGCACCTTTATAGGCGAGGGCAAGGTTCAGGAAATGAAGGAGCTTGTCGATAGCTACGACTGCGACCTTGCGGTTTTTGACAACGAGCTTTCGCCCTCTCAAATGCGCGTTCTTTCCGAAGAGCTGGGAGTTCGCGTGCTCGACCGCAGCGGACTAATTCTTGATATCTTTGCACAGCGTGCGCAAACGCGCGAGGGTCAGCTTCAGGTGGAGCTTGCTCAATATGAATATCTGCTACCCCGCCTAACCGGAATGTGGAAGCACCTTGTCCGCCAAACGGCGGCGGGCGGCTCCTCTCCAATCGGCACACGCGGCCCCGGCGAAACTCAGCTTGAAAACGACCGCCGCCACATCCGCATCAAAATTCAAAAGCTCCGCGAGGAGCTTGAGGACGTTCGCCGTATACGCGGCACACAGCGCCGCCGCCGCGAAAAAAACTCCATGCCCGTTGTTGCGCTTGTCGGCTACACAAACTCCGGCAAATCAACTCTTTTAAACTGCCTGACAAATGCCGATATCCCCGCAAACGACAGACTTTTTGACACTCTGGACACCACCACAAGGCGAATGTTCATCAGCGAAACCCAAGAAATTCTGCTCTCCGACACTGTCGGCTTCATACGCAAGCTGCCCCACCACCTCATTGAAGCTTTTAAAGCAACTCTGGAGGAGCTATGCTATGCGGATGTGCTTTTGCACATTATCGACCTCTCAAATCCCGATTGGGAGGATCAAGCCCAAATTGTTGACAAGCTAATCGCCCAATTGGGTGCCGAAAAAACACCGTGCATTCGCGTTTTCAACAAGTGCGATGCCTTTTTCGGCGAGCTTCCCCACGGCGAAAGAATTGTCTGCATCTCCGCAAAAACAGGCGAGGGCACAAGCGAGCTTTTAAATCAGGTATCCACTATTCTCGAGAGCGGCAAGAAAAATATCAGCCTGCGGCTTCCCTATTCCGAAGCCGCCGTGCTGGAGCTTTTGCACCGCGAAGGCTCCGTTCTCTCCACCGAATATGTGGAAACCGGCATTGAGGTAAAGGCGGTTATCCGCCCCGAGCTTTGGGGGCGCGTCCGCGCCTTTGTAATCGACGGGGACTAACAAAATGCTGACATATCTTGTTCCAAACGGCTTCGGTGAAGCGGAATTTACAGAAAAGCGTTCCCGCTTTATCGGCCATGTCTGGTGCATAAATTCCGAAGCGGAGGCGCTCGACCATCTCCGCGAAATGCGTGAAATGCACCGCGACGCCACCCACAACGTCTATGCCTACACGCTCCGTGAAAACAACATTACCCGCTTTTCGGACGATGGCGAGCCGGGCGGCACCTCGGGTATGCCAACGCTGAATGTTTTCATTTCGGAGCAAATTCAAAATGTCTGCTGCGTAACCACCCGCTATTTTGGCGGAACTCTGCTCGGTGCGGGCGGGCTTGTCCGTGCCTATGCAAGAGCCGCAAAGCTTGCTTTGGACGCCGCCGGAATTGCGCGAATGGCTCCTTGGCAAACGCTTTTAATCACCTGCCCCTACCCCTTTTTCGAACGCGCAAAGCGGATTTTGGACGAATTTGAAGTCATTTTGCAAAGCACCGATTTTGGCACGGAGGTTTTGCTCGAAGCCCTTGTCCGCGAGGACAGAGCCGCCGAATTTGAAGCAAGGCTCACCGATGCATCTGCCGGAAAAACGGTTTGCGAGCTTGTCGATTGCACCTTTCGCGGCGTTAAAATTAAATGAATGGCAACACACAGCTCTGCGAAATCTTGTTGCAAGCTATAACCGGTGGGAATTTATCCCACCGGTTTTTCTTGACAAATTAAATTGTGTAAGCTATAATATATAACGTAAAGTATACATTATTCAATACGCAAGGCGCGGACGGCCAATGGCCGCCCCTACATCGGGTGTGCCGTTCGTGCGCTATTCGTAGGGGCGCGCATTGCGCGTCCGCATTGTATGCATCGTTATATTATGGCTTATGGAGGCTTGATAATGAACTCAAAAATAATTACGGCAATCAACAGATTTTATCACGATTTGGCGATAAACGACCTGCGGCTTATGCACATGGATTACAATTTTCCAAACGTCACCTACAACAGTCTTTTGTATTTGAACCTCATCTATGAGAACCAAGGCAAATACACTGCCTCCGCCTTGGCGGATTTGCTGCACGTTTCAAAGCCCGCCGTAATAACAAAGGTAAATGAACTTATAAAACAGGGCTATCTCTACAAAAAGCAGAGCGAGCGCGACAAGCGTGTCTATTTTCTTTTTGCGCATGAGGACGCTTTGCCCGAATACAAGGCCTATGAGCGCATGGACAGAGTTGTTGACATGGAGGCAAAAAATGCCTATACGCCCGAACAAATTGACCTTTTCTGCGAAATGCTCGAATTTGTCGGGCACACCTATCTGGAGGAATCAATAAATGAAAACCAACGCAATATCCCAAAAATTTAATACGGCAAAGCTTCTAAAATTTGCTCTGCCCACCATAATCATGATGGGCTTTTTATCAACCTATACCGCCGTGGACGGTGCTTTCGTTTCAAACCTCATCACAGAGGATGCCCTCTCCGCCGTCAACATCGTCATGCCGCTAATCGGAATTTTTTGTGCAGTCGGTCTGATGCTTTCCACAGGCGCAAACGCAATCATCGCAATGAATATGGGAGAGGGCAAATTCAAAGAGGGGCGCAGCTTTTTCTCGCTTATCTACATTGTCGGTGCTGTGCTCGGCATTATAATCAGTCTTTTCTGTTTCTTTTTCGAGGAATCTGTTTTGGGTTGGCTCGGCTGCACTCCAAGGCTTCATGACTACGCCAGAGATTATATGCGTGTCCTTGCGGTTTTTGCCCCAATGAACTTTATGCAAATGTTTGCACAAACATTTTTTGTAACTGCGGGAAAACCGCGTATCGGACTTATAGTAACCATTCTCGGCGGACTTGCAAACGTTGTTTTGGACTATGTATTCATCGCAATTTTCAACATGGGAATAGGCGGCGCGGCGCTTGCAACCGGCATTGGCTATTCCATCCCCGGCATTTTCGGAATTGTCTATTTTTGTGTCAAGAAAAACGAAAGTCTGCATTTTGGCAAGCCCGTATGGACGGGAAAAAAGCTCCTCTCGGGTTGCTTCAACGGCTCGTCGGAATTTATCGGAAACCTTGCTTTTGCCATAACAACACTGATGTTTAACCTCGCAATGCTCAAATATGTCGGAGAAAACGGTGTTGCGGCAATCACTATTATTCTCTACGTGCAGTTTATTCAGTCCGCAATCTACTGCGGCTACTCCATGGGCATTGCGCCTATAATAAGCTACAAATATGGTGCGGGTGACACGGTTCAGCTCAAGAAAATCATAAAAATCAGCGTCCGTTTCATACTGATTTGCTCGGGAATTGTCATCATTCTTTCAATCTTGGGTGCAAATTTGGCGGTTGGCATTTTCGTTCGCCCCGAAAGCGAAGTCTATGCAATGGCGAAAAAAGGCTTTATAATTTTCTCAACCTCATATATTTTCATGGGCATAAACATCTTTATGTCCGCCATGTTCACAGCCTTCGGCAACGGAAAGGTATCCGCAATCCTGTCCTTTTTGAGAACGCTGCTGTTCCTTGTCGGCTCGCTTGTAATCCTGCCGATTTTCCTCGGTGTTGATGGCATTTGGCTTGCCGTCCCCGTTGCGGAGGCAATGGCCTTCGTGCTGTCGGTGTTCTACTACAAACGCTACAAAAAAATCTACAAATACTAAAATCCATATGCGGCCGTCAAGGAGCCTTCGTTCTTTGGCGGTCGCATATGCCCTCCCATAACACCTCATGTGGAGCAAAGCTGAGGGGGATTAACCCCTTTTTTTACCGCTCCAACATTATTTTTGAAAATATAGAGGGGAAATGAGAGGCAATGTCGTATAAGTAATTGAGGATGTTTAAGTTCTCAACACATATCGTTGGAGGTGATGAACCTTGTCCTGTGCCAGAGAAAAGCGTGAAAGCTTGGAGCACCTCATGATTTGCGAGCGCGGCGTTTTGTCCGAAGCCTCCCTTGGCAGAGCAAAGCCCGAACCGCCCGACGAAATCCGCACCTGCTTTCAGCGCGACATCGACCGCATAACACATTCAAAGTCGTTTCGCCGCCTAAAGCACAAAACTCAGGTTTTTCTTCAACCCGAGGGCGACCATTACCGCACCCGCCTAACCCACACGCTGGAGGTAGCGCGTATTGCGCGAACCATCTCCCGCGCTCTTTTGCTTAATGAGGACTTAACCGAAGCCATGGCCTTGGGTCACGACCTTGGCCACACACCCTTCGGTCACGCCGGCGAACGTGCGATAAACGAAATTTTCTCCCCCGGCTTCAAGCACTACGAGCAAAGCCTGCGCGTTGTTGACCTCATCGAAAAATCCGGTGCCGGTCTTAATCTCTGCTTCGAAACCCGCATGGGTATCCTTCACCACACCTGCGGCAGCGCAAACGACACGGCGGAGGCAACAGTAACCCGCCTATCCGACCGCATTGCCTACATAAACCACGATTTTGACGACGCAATCCGCGCCGATCTGCTAACTGTCGAAGCGCTCCCAAAAATCGTCCGCGAGCGCATTGGCACAAGCCACAGCACCCGAATTAACGCCATAATATTAGACCTCATCGAAAACAGCGGTGAGGGCGAAATCAAAATGTCCCCCGAAATGACAGCTGCTGTTGAAGCCTTCCACAGCTTCATGTTTGAAGCCCTCTACCGCAACCCCCGGGCAAAGGGCGAAGAGAGCAAGGTTTCAAATATCCTCGGCGGCATTTGGGAGTATTACCAAAAAAATCCGGACAAGCTCCCCCCGGACTACAAGCGCATTGCCGAGCTTGAGGGCATAGAGCGCGCAATTTGCGACTATGTTTCCGGCATGACGGACGACTACGCCATGAGCACCTTTAGCGACATCTACATCCCCGCCGCTTGGCAGGTTAAATAGCCCTCCAAAAAAAATTACGGCAGGTGTTCAAGACTCCCCCGCTCCGAAATTAAGAGAAGGAGGCGCAAAATGCCATTTCCCGAAAGCTTTCTTCAAGAGCTTACAGACCGCTGTGAAATTACCGACATTGTTTCCTCCTATGTCAAGCTAACAAAGCGCAGCGGCAGCAACCAATTTGGGCTTTGCCCATTCCACAGCGAAAAAACGCCCTCGTTCTCCGTTTCAACGGACAAACAAATCTACCACTGCTTTGGCTGCGGCAAGGGCGGCGGTGTTATAAATTTCATCATGGAAATCGAAAACCTCTCCTACCCCGATGCCGTCCGCTTTCTTGCAAAGCGCGCCGGACTTGAGGTTCCGGAGGACGCTCGGGATGTCAACTATTCCCGCCGCGAACGAATGCTTTTGCTAAACCGCGATGCGGCTGTGTTTTTCCGCGAGTGCCTTTTTTCACCTCAGGGAACCCCTGCCCAAGCCTATGTTGACAGGCGAAAAATTTCCGCCGCCATGGTTAAAAGCTTTGGCCTTGGCTTTGCCCCCAATTCATGGGACGCTCTTGTAAACGCAATGCAAAAAAAAGGCTACACAAAAACAGAGCTGCTTGACGCAGGCCTTGCCCGTGCCTCCCAAAAGGGCGCGGGAATTTATGATACCTTTCGAAATCGGCTCATGTTTCCCGTCATAGATGTGCGTGGTAGCGTCATAGGCTTTTCGGGGCGTATCCTCGATGATGGCGAGCCAAAATACATGAACAGCCCCGAAACACTGCTTTTTAACAAAAGTCGCAATCTTTTTGCTATGAATTTGGCTAAAAAGTCAAAAAAAGGATATATAATTTTATCAGAGGGCAATATAGATGTTGTAGCTCTGCACCAAGCGGGCTTCGACAGCGCCGTTGCCTCACTTGGAACCTCCCTCACGCCGGAGCAGGCGCGGCTCATTTCCCACTACGCAAATGAAGTTGTAATCGCCTATGATGGCGACTCCGCCGGGCAAAAGGCCTCCTCCCGCGCCATAACAATTCTTGAAAAGCTCGACCTCAAGGTTCGCGTGCTCCGCCTTGTGGGTGCCAAGGACCCCGACGAATACATCAGCAAAAACGGCGCGGTCGCCTTTGAAAATCTGCTTGCCCGCTCCGAAACACACATCGAATATATGCTTGCCGATGTCGTTTCAAAATACGACCTCTCGTCGGATGAAAGCCGCGTCGCATTTTTAAGGGAAGCAACGGAGCTTATAGCTTCGCTCCCCGGCGAAATTTCACGCGAGGTCTATGCGCTCAAGGCGGCGGATATCGCCAAGGTATCGGGCGAAGCTGTTTTGGCGGAGGTTTCGCGGGCGCGAAAGAAAAAGCTCGGTCAGGCAAAGAAAAAGCAGGAGAACGAGTCGCTGCGTCCAACGCGTGCAAATCAGCCGCGGGAGCGCTCATTGCACTACGAAAACATTCGCAGTGCAACAGCGGAGCAGGGTGTCATTCGGCTTTTGTATCTTGACCCCTCGCTTTTTTCGGACATCACCAATTTCAGCGGCGAGGATTTTTCCGTTCCGCTTTTTGGAAGATTTTTCACAGAGCTGCGCTCACACTCCAAGGCGGGCGCTTCTCCCTCTCTTTCTCTGCTTGGAGAAAGCTTTGAAAATTCCGAAATATCACTTCTAACCGAAATTTTACAAAAGCCGCAGGAACTAAAAAACGGCGAAGCAGCACTGAACGACTACATAAATATAATAAAATCCGAAAAGCTTGCTATACAGCAGAAAAACGGCGGGGACGAAGCCGCGCTTCTTGAATATGCCAAAAACAAACAGCAAAGCAAAGGGTATGGAGGGTAAGACATGACTGTAAGCGACAACACCGAAGTAAAGAAAACAAAGGCGCAAAAAGCCGCAGAAGCCGCTGCCAAAATTGAGGAGGCGGCAGTCTCCGCGGGCGAAGCTTCTGATGCAGCTCCCGAAAAAACCAACGAGGAGCGCCTTGCCGCCTTGATTGAAAAGGGCAAAAAGGTCGGAAAGCTCACCTCAAAGGAGCTTATGGACGTCCTTGAAAATATGAACCTCGAGGCCGAGCAAATTGACAAGTTCTACGACCAGCTCGAAAATCTCGGCATCGAAACCGCCGGCGAGGACTATCTTCGCCCCATTGACGAGGAAGCTTTGCCCGAGCTTGAAGAGCTTGAGGAGCTTGAGGAGGTCACAGAGGAAGAAATCGTTACCACCGAAGCGGTTGTGGACAGCTTTTCAACCGACGACCCCGTTCGTATGTACCTCAAGGAAATCGGAAAAATCCCACTACTCTCCCCCGAAGAAGAAATTGACCTTGCCATCAAAATGGCAGGCGGTGATGAGGACGCAAAGCGCCGCATGGCGGAGGCAAACCTCCGTCTTGTCGTCAGCATTGCAAAGCGCTATGTTGGCCGCGGAATGCTATTTCTCGACCTCATCCAGGAGGGCAACCTCGGTCTTATAAAAGCCGTTGAAAAATTTGACTACACCAAGGGCTACAAGTTTTCAACCTATGCAACCTGGTGGATTCGCCAAGCCATCACCCGCGCCATTGCCGACCAAGCGCGCACAATCCGCATCCCCGTCCACATGGTTGAAACCATAAACAAGGTCATCCGCGTTTCGCGCCAGCTCCTCCAAGAGCTTGGTCACGACCCCTCCCCCGAGGAAATTGCGGAAGAAATGGGAATGCCCGTCGAAAAGGTTCGCGACATCCTAAAAATTGCGCAGGAGCCTGTATCCCTCGAAACCCCCATAGGCGAGGAGGAGGACAGCCACCTGGGCGACTTTATCCCCGACGAGGATGCCTCTGAGCCAAGCGAGGCCGCCTCCTTTACCCTCTTGAAGGAACAGCTCAAAACCGTTTTGTCCACCCTCACCCCGCGCGAGGAAAAGGTTCTTCGTCTTCGCTTCGGCATTGAAGATGGCCGCACCCGCACATTGGAAGAGGTTGGCAAGGAATTTAACGTCACGCGCGAACGCATTCGCCAAATTGAAGCCAAGGCCCTGCGCAAGCTCCGCCACCCCAGCCGCAGCAAAAAGCTGAGGGACTTCTTAAATTAAACGCCAAAACGCCGAGGGAAATTTTCCCTCGGCGCTTTTTATGGATAGCTCCTTAGCTTCGATTGTCCGGCAGGAGGTGCTCGGGGCGAAGCTCGCGGCCTTCGCCTATTGGATGGCGCTTTTTTTTCAGAAGATTGCGCATCATTATTGAGCCAAATTCGCGTATGGTTTGGGATACAAATTTTTTCATTTCGGGGTCGGTTTCACGCATGGCTGTGAAAATGACACCGATATTTTTTTGCCATTCCTTTAGCAAATCATCAAAGGTTTCCGCCTCGCTCGCTTCCAAAACCTTGAACAAAAGCTCGACAAACAGCTCGCGCTTTTCGTGTGTCAGTCCGCCCAGCCAATCCTTTAGGGAGCGGTTAAAATAGCGCGCTCCACCGGAAATTTCGTCGGTTAGGACAAAGCTGCCGTCCTCAATTTTCCAAGAAAACGGCTCGTGCTGACCAATGCCAAGGCGGTTGCTGTCCACCACCGAATATTTTGTGCGGTATTCCAAAAGCATACCGACAAATGAAAATTCGGGAACGGTTTTGTGAACCTTTTCTTCAATTCTGCGATAACCCTCGCTGTCCAAAATTTCATTTCTAAAGCCGGGGCCGTCGTGGTCGAATATGGCGATAATGCGGTTTTGAATGCTTGTGTGGGCGGTTAGTGCGGCATAAACCGCAAGATTTCCGCCCTTTGAGTGACCGCCCAGCATTAAAGAGCCGGACACCCGCTGCGCGACATTTTGCAGATATTCCGTTGCCCTCGTCTGCGATGGAATGGGACTGACAAATGCCATGTTAAAGTCCTCTTTCCAGCCGACAAGCGTGTTGTCCGTGCCGCGAAAGGCCACGAATTTGATGTGGCTCGGCAGGAAAAATGTAATCGCGCAAAACTGCTTTTCCTGACCGGGGTCAAGCTCGTTGATGTAGTGGTTCATGCGGATATCCCGAAAACGCGGGCTTGCAACGAGTGCAACAAGAAACCTTGGCATATCCTCCGCCTGCGGAACATTGCGGAACATTTTTGAAAAATTTTCCGCCTTGAGCATTTCGGGTAGGCGCACGGGCACGCTGTTTTTTTCAAAGCCGGGAACAAGCCCCTCAAAATGGACATACGAAAGCTTTGAGAGCACCAAGCTGTCCACATCGCTAAAGGGCAGCTCGTCAAAGCTGCGCATTTCGTTTTCCGCATATTTTGTAATGTTTATCATGGACTGCAAACCTCCAACAGCTCGAAAATCACGGATTTAATCGGTGATTTTACAGGGTTTGTTTGAACCTTTTCAGCGCTTATCTCGAAGCGGCTTTTCTCTCACGCGGGAGGCGAAAATGAATGTCCGGCTCCGCGCAAATTGTTAAAGCTTCGCCCGTGCGCGGATGTGTTATTCCCAAAAGGCTTGCGTGCAAGCCGAGCCGCCCTAAAGGATTTCCCGTTGCGCCGTATTTTTTGTCGCCCACTATGGGGTGGGATAAATCCTTCATGTGGACGCGGATTTGATTTTTTCTGCCTGTTTCTATGGACACGCGCAAATATGAAAACTTGCCGTTTTCCTTTATGACCTCATAATTTGTAATCGCGCGTTTTCCCTCGCCGCTTTGTACGGAATAGACCATGTGTGTCGCGGTTTCACGCAAAAGCGAGTCACAGCGTCCGCTTTTATTCGCAAAAACGCCCTCGCAGACGGCGATATATTCGCGCTTTACGGTTTCGTCCCAGCTGTTTTGAAGAAGGTCGCGCATTTCCTCGCTCTTTGCAAAAAGCAGAACGCCGGAGGTGTCGCGATCCAAACGATGAACGACAAAAAGCGAGCCAATATCGCTGTCGCGCAGAAGCCTAATCGCCGTGTTTTCCTTTTCGGTGTCTGTTGCAACGCTTAGCAGACCGGCGGGCTTATTAACCGCCAAAAGGTCGTCGTCCTCATAAACTATTGGAAGCGGGCAGTTATATGAGCCTTGACCCGTCATGTTTATTTTAATTCTTTGCCCGCACTTCACGGGGTAATCGAAGCGGCTTGTAATCACGCCGTCCACAGAAATAAGCCTGTGCTCCAAAAGTGATTTTGTCTTGCCTGCGGGAAGCTGTGCAAGCTCTTTTCGGACGCACTCCAAAAGTCCGCCGTCCTCTTTTACCTCAAAAATTATGTCCTGTTTAGAATTTTTCAATGTTTGCCTTCCCTTTCCCGACCCTGCAATATATTATAGCTGATTGTACCATTAAAATGACAAAACGACAAGGGTTTCGGCGGGTGTACGGAAAGGATTTTTGCGCGCCCAGCATCCCGAGGAGCGGCGGCAATTTTTCATTCTCCACATTCTTATTCAGTTTATGCGAAAATTAATTAACTATTGACTTTTGAACAGTAGCCGTTTATTATGAGGGTATGAGCTACTGTTCATACTTCAGTAGATGAAAGGGTGTTACAATATGGACTGGAAAAACATTTTTTTGTTTGACCTAACAAAGCGCTTGGCATTAAAATTTTCCTATGCGGAGACTTCCGATGTCGTCCGCGACTATGACGACTACATAGAAGCCGCCAAAGCAAGCGGCAAATCTGAGCTTGAAATTATTGGCAGCTTGGACAAGCCAAGAGCCGTCATTGCGGCGCTGTCCGCGGAATTGCCCAAGAAAAAGCTGTCGCTTCGCCCCGCAGTCATTTTTTCCGCGCTCGGTATGTGTCTGCTAATCTATCTTGCGTTTTTTTCGGGTATTTATGCCGATTACTCAGCTGCTCTAATAGTAAAAACCGGCCTGTTTACGCTGTTTTTTCCAAAGCTGCTCTGGATTTTTTTGGGTTGTGGGAGCCTTGCCCGCTTCTCGGCAATGAATTCAAAGCTTGATAATCCCAAAAAAGAGCTTTGGCTTTTGCACGGTCTGCTCTTTCTGTTCCCCGTTTCAATTGTCGGCATTTTCGCTTTTGTTTTAATGAATAGCAATAGCATTTCAAACCCCGCAACGATTGGCTCCATCTTCACCGGCTTCCTAATTCTTTTGCTCTGCGCCTCGGTGCTGCTGCTGATTTACGCCGCCATCCGTTCCCTTGTAAGCTCCATCCGCTATTTTACACTCTGCACACACGCCTGCGGTGTCATCGCATTTTGCGCGGCGTTCTATGGTCAGATGAAATTTCTGACAAAGGTTGAGTTTGCGGGCAAAATGGCTCTGCTGTGTACAATTGTTTATGTACTCGGCCTTGCCGCAAGCCTTGTCTGCGTCCTCTACACCAATGCACTGCTGAAAAAAGGAGAAGCGGAATGGATGCGCAAATGAAAAAAGGCGTTTTGGAAATGTGTATTCTCCACTGCATTTCCGAAGAAAAGCGCTACGGCTATGATATCATTCAAAATATGTGCGAGTATTTCCCCGAGGTCAGCGAAAGCACCTTTTACGCCATTCTGCGCCGCCTGAACAGCGAGGGCGCAACAGCCGTTTTTTATGGTGAAAAGAGCAACGGCCCCGCAAGAAAATACTACAAAATGACCCCGCTCGGCAGTGAGCGCCTTGCCGGCTCCATCGCCGACTGGCACCACATTTCCGAAACGGTTACAAAGCTCGGAATTGCATAAATCACGCCCTCGGATAAATTCTCCGAGGGCGCTTTATACATAAAAAACTTTGTTTTTTGCCGCTTAGTATAAACGTCCGATTTTGCCAAACGGAAAATTTGAATTATTTTTGAACTCCGGTTTGCAAGATATTAAATTGTATGTTATAATAAGTTTGAGGATAAATATGGGTGTTTTTTGTGTCAATCCCTCCATATTTCCCATCATATTGCGGTTTCTTCTCGGCTTCAAAGCTTCCCACACACACTCATATTATAAGCACACAGATAACGCTCGGCATCCTCAAATGCTCTGTTATCACCGCAGAAACGGATGTACTATATGAAATTTAACAAATGGAAAAAGCCTGAACGCGAAAGCATAGTCCCTGATGAAGCTCCCGATACATCAACAGCTCCCGCCGAAGTAAATGAGTCTGCACAAACACCCGAAACCTCCGTTCCGCAAAATGTTGTGCCGGAGGAGCTCCCCGTTTCCGAACGGCCGTACCCCCCCATGCCCATTGCTATTTTGGCGCAAAAGCTGGGACTTGCGGACTCTATCAGCGACAGGGTTGAGGATTTTTTCCTTTTTTCCGATGAGCCTACATATGAAGAAGCTGTATTTTTTTTCCTAATCAACGACAATGCCCAAGTCCTGCTTGACAAAATTTACAGCGCGGAGCGTGACATTGCCGCCGCTCCCGATACCCCACCATTTTCATCGGATATGTACCTCCAAATCTATCTTGCCCCCTCGCTTATGTCGGCGTATGGCTTTATTTTTCCTCCCATCGGCACCGGTGCCGTCCTCACCTCAGAGCACCTAAAGGCCTCCGTTCGCGCCTCCGGCATAGTCTTTGGCGAAAATGAACAGTTACTCGATAAGCTTGCCGAGGAAAAAACCGTCATGAAGGTCTTTCCCATCGCCAAGGGCTTGGAAGCCCGCGACGGAATTGACGGCAAGGTTATTGAGCTTTTTGACCGCGAAAAAAAATTCAACATAACCGAAAACGAAAACCAAACCGTGGACTACAAAAACCTCGGCTGGGTTCAAACGCTTCACGGCGGCGACAAAATTTGCGACCTCATCCTCCCCGTTCCCTCCGAAAACGGTATGAATATAAAAGGCCTGTCTTTCAAGGGCAAAACCGGCATTATGCCCCACATTCCCTCCGGAAAAAACACTGTTGAGAGCGCGGATCACTTAGCGCTTGTTGCGGAATGTGATGGCCAGCTCATTTTCAAAAACGGCACCTTCCGCGTTGAACAAACCTTCCAAATAGACGGCGATGTGGACAACTCTGTCGGCAATCTCGACATCATCGGCTCCGTTACCATCAAGGGCGACGTGCCCGAGGGCTTCACCATCAAGGCAACCGTCGATATCACCGTCATCGGCATTGTAGAAGGCGCAAACCTAATCGCCGGCGGCAACATAAAGCTCTATCACGGCATGAACGGCAACTACAAGGGCAAGCTCGAAGCCGGCGGCAATGTTGCCTCCAAATACATAGAAAATGCGTTCGTAAAAGCCGGCGGAATAGTTTCCGCAGACAGCATAGTAAACTGCACCGTTGTCAGCAGTGACCGTGTTGTTGTAACCTCCGGTAAGGGCATTATTGTCCGCAGCTCAATAACCGCTTTCAACGGAATTGACGCCCGCGTTGTCGGCAACGAGCGAAATCTTGTCACAAACCTAACGGCGGGCACAGACCCCGTCCTTGTGGATGAGCTTCGCGTCCTAAAAAAAGACATTGAAGACTTAACAACTAAACTTGACCGGCTTGAAAAGGACATCGCATACATAGAAAAAGCTCAGGACCCCGACCCCAAATATCAGCAGCTTCTAAGTCAGCTGCGGCTTGACCAATCCGTTGCAAAATTAAATCTCGCAAAAAAGGAAAAGCGAACCGCTTCAATATCAGAAAGACTGCAAGAAAACAAGGGTCAAATCGTTATCAGTCAAATTAACCCAACTGTAAATATCACCATAGGCAACGCCAAAGCAACCATCACCAAGGATGAAAATATGTGCCGCATATATGCTTTGGAGGGTCAAATAATAATTGGCAAAAAATAGCAACAATCAAAAAAATATGGCCTCTCGTCCTTTCGCGCAGCAAAGGCTCGGGAGGTCATTGCTCATAAATTTCAAAAAGTTGTCCTCCCGGCGCTTTTTCATCAAACCGGTTTTGATGCTTGAAATCCGTTTTTATTGCTTTTTCAACAAAATATTCACGTTTTCGCCAAATCTCGACAATGCGTGATTGATTTATTTGCTCAAATAAACTATAATATAATTGAAGAGGTATTACCTCTGTTATATCAAAAGCACTGTTTGTCGGTTGTAAATAAATTAAGGAGGAGTATGCGTGAAATCATTTTTATACATTGAAATCAACGTAATTGGCTCCGCAATTCTACTGCTGATGTTTTTAAACCTCAATCGAAAACGCGTAATGCACGGCTCTCCCGACGTTCGCCTTTTCAATTTTCTCATAATCACCAATGTCCTCATTTTTTTCTTTGATACCGCAATGTGGCTTGTGGTAGGAAAAAGCTTTTTTCTTGCCCACCAGCTAAACGCTTTTGCAACGGAGATGTACTACACCTTCTGTCCGTTTATGTGCTTTATATGGCTTCTCTATACCGACTTCAAAATCAATGAAGACCGTTCCGCTCTTCTAAAGCGCCTAAAGTTTTACCTTATCCCCGTCTGTATCAGCGCAATAATTTCCCTCTCAAGCCCCTTAACGGGTCTTTACTTTATCATCGACGAGAGCAACATCTATCTGCGCGGCAAGCTCTTTCCCCTGCTGGTTGTCATTGGCCTTGGCTATCTCCTTTACGCCATATACATCTCCGGCCTAGCCATTGTGAAGCGCGGTTGGTCAACAAACAAAAACCTTTTCTTTTACCTAACGGTTTTTCCCTCAATCGTCCTTGTCAGTGCGCTAATTCAAGCGCTTATTTTTGAGCTTTCAATAATTTGGGTTTGCTCAACCATCGTGTTTTTCGCTTTATATATAAACATCCAAAACAACGAGCTGTCCACCGACTACCTCACAGGGCTGTTCAACCGCCACAGAGCCGATGAATATCTCCGTCTGCGAATAAAACGCAAAACGGACAACTCCTTGCTTTTTGTAATAATTCTTGATGTTGACAGCTTCAAAACCATAAACGACACCTATGGTCACCTCCGAGGCGACGACGTTTTAAAGCAGGTATCGGAGCTTTTGCGCCTTGCCCGCGGGAAAAAAAGCTACCTAATCTCACGCTTTGGCGGAGATGAGTTTATGATTGTAGGCGAGTGCGAAAGCCGCGCCGACATCGAAAACCTCCTATCGGACATAAGCGCACAAACCAACACCTTCAACCTTAGCGGAGTTTTCGAATGTAAACTTTCACTCAGTATGGGCTTTGCCATTTATGGCGAGGACTATCTCATGACGGCCGACGCTCTCGTCCACGCCGCAGACAAGCAAATGTATCTTCAAAAGCAGGCACGCAAGAAAAAAGTCCTCCTTTCCAATGCCCGACAAGCAGGAAACGAACTATAAGAAAGTGAGCATCAATAGCATGGAAAATACAGACGAAAAAATCAAGGTACTATATATCAATAGCTGTGTGCGGGGAAATTTACTGTCGCGCACTCAAAAAATCGCGGACGCCTTTCTGGATGAGCTTGAGCGCTCAAACCCAAATGTTGAAATAACCGAAAAAAATCTTATGCTGATGAACCCCCTGTTCCTCAACTATTTCAATTTCAAACAGCATGAGGAGCTTATCAGTCAAGAAAAATATAACCATAGCGTTTTTGACCTTGCGCGCGAGTTTGCCGCAGCGGACAGAATTGTAATTGCCGCCCCCCTTTGGGAGCTTAGCTACCCCGCCATTCTCCGTGTCTACCTCGAAAATGTTTCCGTTGCCGGAATTGCCTTTAAATACGGCAGTGAAGGTGCCATCGGTCTTTGCCGCGCCGAAAAGCTTATGTACATCACAACGCGCGGCGATGATTTTTCCCGCCCCCCTCTCTCTCAGCTTGAAATGGGCGCACGCCACATTGAAGCACTCTGCGGTATGTACGGCATCAAAAGCTTCGACTGCATTGCTGCCGACGGACTGGACCTTTTGGGTGCCGATCCCGACAAAATAGTCGCCGCTGCCATAGAAACAGCAAAAGCAAAAGCGAGAAGCTTCATTTAAGGAGCCTCCGGCTTTAGCCGTTCATTACTGTACGAAAAAGATTGGGAGGCTTATGAAACATCTGAAAAAGCAGCGTTTTACTGTCGTGTCAATCTTTATTGGTGTTATAGCAATTGTTTTTTTGTTGGAAATGTTTAACCGAAACGTGGACAAAAGTGTTGAATACGAAATGCGCTCCTACCTCAACGAAATTCGCAACAACGCCATTTATATGCTCAACCGCGAAGTGTCCGGATTTTCAGCCTCTCTGCAAAACGAAGCCCGAACAATCAATCTTTTGGGCGAGCTTTCAGACGAGGAGCTTTTAAATGAGCTTCATGATTTCCCAAAAAACCGCTCTATGCTCTGCGCCGTTGCATTTTTCGTTGACGGCAGAATTCTCTCCGGCTACGATAAATCAATACTCCAATATGATCCCACAAAGTTTGAAGCAACCTTAACGGGCAGAAAGACAGCGATTGGTGCGCCTCGGTTTTCAAACACCTTTCATCGTCCGGTTGTTGACATCTCTACCCCCCTCTGCATCTCCGGTGAACACAAGGGTATTTTATCCGCCAGCTACGACATTGCTGCTTTCAACAATCTCTTTTCCGGCAACTTTTTAAGGGGCGATTGCGCCATCTGCATCTCCACCTCAACAGGCGACCTAATTTCCCGCAGCGGAACCGCTCCGCTTCCCCCCAATGCCGCTCCAAACATATTCAGCTTTTATCATACAAACAACGTAAACTTTTTGGAAAGCTCCCTCCACCAAGTTGAAACCAATATGTCAGCCGGAAAGGCCGGCTATTTTGCCTACGAAGCAGACGGCATACCACGCCTCGTTTCCTATGCCCCCGTTGGCATAAACGATTGGTATGTTGCCGCTGTCACAACCTCAAAATCGCTGAGCGATCACGCCAACACCATAAAGATTTATGCCCTGCGGCTTGTTGCGGGGTTATTTGTCGTGATGCTCATTATGGCAGCCGTAGTTCTTCTCACAAGAGCAAATGAACAGCGAAGCACTCAAAAATTCCTCAAAAAAATGGCGCAGACAGATTTACTCACTTCCCTTCTCAACAAATCCGCCACCGAGCACGAAATCACAGCTTTCCTCAAATCATGCAGCACTGACAGCACCCACGCACTTTTCATGCTCGACATAGACGGCTTTAAGCGTGTAAATGACCGCTTGGGTCACTTAAAGGGCGACGAAATCCTTGCGGACGTTGGTTCTGCCCTTCGCAGTATCTTCGGAGACAGCGCTATTTTGGGACGTGTCGGCGGCGATGAATTTGTCGTTTTCATTAAAAACTGTACCGACTTAACCGAGCTTACCGCAAGCGCCGACCAAATCTGTGCCGCGCTTCACAGAACCTACTGTGTGGAGGGCAGCCCCGAAAAATCCGCAAAAATCTCCGCAAGCATAGGCATTGCGCTCTACCCAACGGACGGCACCTGCTTTGACGAGCTTTACCACAGTGCGGACACAGCCCTCTACGCCTCCAAAAACGCAGGGCGCGACAGACATTCTTTTTTCCAAACCCCCGCCGCTCATACCTCAACAGTTGACAGTATAAGCGAGCGGTGATAAAATTGCTAAGTAAAAATATTTGCTTTGTTCAAAATTTTCACCCCCAAAATCCCGCCTTTTGCCTTATCTCCCTCAAAGCAAATTTTACAAGACCAAGTATTACATGGAGGATTCTATGAAAAAAAGTAAACAGGAAAATGTCTATTCCTTTTGGTCAGCCTCAATTCTGCTCTGCCTGCTGCTTGTCTGCTTCTCTCTTATTTTTGCATCCTGTGCAAAAAAAGGCGCGCCCAAGGGCAAAACCCCCGTGCTCCCCTCCGCCTCTCCCTCCGAAGCCGCAGAAACCCCCACGCTCCCTGCCGCTCCCGAAACTCCCATTCCCGGCATAGCAGTCACTCCCTCCGCGCAAGCCCCCGCAAGCGGCGCACGTTTGGGTGAAACAGAGGACATGGGTCAAGAATATGTCGATAAATTCGTCTTTCTCGGCGACAGCACAACAAACGGCCTTGCCCACTACGACATAGTCCCCAAAACTCAGGTTTGGACCCCCGCAAGCGGAACTCTAACGCTTGCCTATTGGAGCACCTGCACAATTGTTGACCGCTCGGACAACTCCGAGGATTCAATCAAAAACCTAATCACCGAAAAAAAGCCCGAATACATCCTCATAACCCTCGGTGTCAACGGCATCTCCTTTATGGACGAAAAATACTTCACCGAGGAATACACAAACCTCGTTAACGCCATAAAAGAAGCCAACCCAACAACAAAAATCATTCTCAACTCCATGTATCCCGTAACCAAAAAATATTCGGACGAGAAAAACGGCATTACAAACGAAAAAATCACAGCGGCAAACGTCTGGGTCGAAAATGTTGCAACCGCCACCGGCGTTAAATATCTCGACAGCGCCACCCTCCTAAAGGACGCGAACGGCAACCTTGTTGAAACCTACGATAACGACGACGGACTTCACCTAAACGGCGAAACCTTTAAGCTTGTTATAGACAATCTCCGCAAGCACGGCTACAAATAGACCCCCGCTCAACGATTTTAAAATCGGGCAATAATTCCCAAAATAACGCATACAATACATAAACAAAGGATGAAAACATGAAAAAATCAACAATCACCGCTTCCGTTCTCTGCGCACTTATGATGCTTTCGCTTCTAACCGCCTGCTCCGGCAACAAGGTTCGCGACGATGTTGCCGTAAGCTCCGTCGTTTCCGCAATCGACACCGCAATCGGCAATACGGACGACGCAAATCTCGTTCCCGCACCCGAGAGCTTCATTCGCGGCTCCATGAAAATGGACGTTTCGGACTACTCCGAATACACGGTTAAAATCAACTCACGCGGCATAAATATCGACGAATACGGCGTTTTCAAGGGCGCGGATGCCGAGCAAGCCGCCGCAATTGAGCAGTCAATAAAGGACTATTTTGCATTCCGTCTTGAGTCATGGATGCCCGAATATATGCCTGAGGAGCTTCCAAAGCTTGAAAACGCAAAGCTTCAGGTAGTTGGCAACTACGTCATGTATGCAATCATGGCGGACGACCAAAAGACACCCGCCTTCGAAGCCTTTGCAGCAGCTCTAAAGGCTTAATGAGCCTCTGAATAACCCCCCCGCACGTCCATGCGGCGAATTTTGCGCCGCGCCAATGGTGCGCCAAATTTTTCTTATCCCATGTTTTTCTAAAATTAACGCTAAAAATTCATCTTAGGTGGGAATATAATGGCAAACAGCTCTAAAAAACCGACCACAGGTGGGGCGCGACTTCCTGCGAAAGTAGGCGTTCCCGTCCTCCTTGCACTGCTTATAGTTCTTGGCATTTTTGTTTGGCTAAACGCGGGTGCCGCCCCCTCCAAGCCCGTTGAAACAAAGCCGCCCGTGGCCAAGGAAACCGAAAAACCCTCGGCCACGCCCGAAACCCCCGAGCCGCCCGTCGATTCAAACGGAATAGCTCTGCCCGAATTTTCGCCCATGGCAACGGACGCAACAGCCCCCTCAAAGCTAATTTCCAAAACCGACATAATGGTGGACGGTCAGCTCGTTGAAAATTACAGCTTTTCCGACCCCATAGACTTTGGTTTGCCGGAGGACTACACGGACGTTCCGGGCATTGTCACCTTCCGCGGCAACAACTTCCGCGACAGCGCCGCCTATGGCACAGCAAACATCAAAGCCGGCAAATTTGCCGAAACCCATTGGAACGTCGCCACAGCCTCGCTTCAAGCACCCGATGGCGCTGTTTGGACAGGTAGCGGCTGGGTAGGTCAGCCCCTTATGATGACTTGGCCGAAAAACGTCCGCGCCCACATGAATATGTACGACTGGGCAAAGCAGGCCGAAACCCTAACCGAGGTCATCTATGCCACAATGGACGGCAACATCTATTTCATCGACCTCGCAACCGGCGAAAAAACCCGCGACAACATGGTGCTCGGCTTCACCTTTAAGGGTGCCGGCGCACTCGACCCCCGCGGCTACCCCATCCTCTACCTCGGCTCCGGCTACAACAGCACAAAGGGCACCTCCCGCGCTTTCATCATCAACCTGCTCGACTGCACCGTAATGAAAGAGTTCGGCTCGGCGGATAGCTTTTCCTTGCGCGGCTCCCTCTCCTTCTTCGACGGCAGTGCCCTTGTCGATGCCGAAACCGACCGCCTAATCTATCCCGGCGAAAACGGCATCCTCTATATAATGAAGCTCAACACAAAATATGACCCCAACGCGGGCACGCTCTCCATCGCCCCCTCCGAGGTCGTCAAGTGGCGCTACAACGGTGTCCGCTCAAGCCAGCAAAAATACTGGCTCGGCATGGAGGACAGCCCCATAATTTGGCGCGGCACCATCATAATGTCCGACAACGGCGGCAACCTCATGTGCCTTGACCTCAACACCCTAAAGCTAAAATGGGCACAGGATGTTTTGGACGACACCAACTGCACCCCCGTTCTTGAGCTTGAGGGCGACCACCCCTACCTCTACACCAGTACCTCCTTCCATGGCGGCTGGCGCGCACCCTCAAGCGGCACGGTCAACATCCCCATCTGGAAAATTGATGCCGTAACCGGCGAAATTGTCTGGAAAAAGGAATACACCTGCCACACGCAGGACGGCGTTTCCGGCGGCACACAGGGCACTCTTGCCATCGGCAAAAACGGCTTAAAGGATCTCATCTTTGTCCCCGTTGCAAAAACTCCCGGCAACAACACCGGCATTCTCGTTGCTCTAAACAAGCAAACAGGCGCAGTGGTTTGGGAAATTGAAACTCAGGTATATAGCTGGAGCAGCCCCGTTGCAGTCTATGACAGCGAAGGCCGCGGCTACCTTGTCTATTGCACAGCCGGCGGATATATGTACCTTATCGACGGCCTAACCGGCAAGGTTCTCGACTCGCTGAACGTCGGCGGCAATGTTGAAGCCTCCCCCGCCGTCTTTAACGACACCATAGTTGTCGGCACAAGAACGCAATCAATCTGGGGCGTTAAGCTCACATAAAAGGGCCGTTAGCCGCAAATTCGGAGCGTATCAAAGCATCCTGCTTTGATACGCTCTCGGTCTGTCAAGGAGGCTTTCATCCCTACACCGGGCAGCAAAAACGCTGTCGTGTCAAGAACGGCGTTTAAGTGCAATTTCTTGTGGCTTTTCCCCTCTTTTGGTGTATAATAATGTCCACTGAACAAATGCACTTTGCGAAGTGCATTTGCCCAAGGAGCGAAAATATCCGGAAGTAATTGACACAGCTGTGTTTTCGCTTTATTTGGCAAACATTATAATAATCACACCGTTAATTTTTAATTCCACAGCAAGGAGGAGCAAATATGCCGGAATTTCATGTAGTCAGCGAATACGAGCCTGCGGGCGACCAGCCGGAGGCAATTGACGCACTTGT
>JAVVUU010000009.1:8570-29032 GCA_036653035.1 Oscillospiraceae bacterium | reverse complement strand
AGGGCATCACCTCCCCCGACGGGCGGGTTTTCGGAAAAATGGGTCACTCCGAGCGCGTTGGCGAAGGACTTTACAAAAATGTTCCCGGCAACTACGATATGCAGTTATTTGAATCCGCCGCTCTTTATTTCAAATAGTTTTCTCCGAATTATCCGCGGTATAGGGTCAATTTCGGCTCATACTGCGGATAATTTGCTTGCAAAAAAGAAGGCCTTGCCCTGCCAAAATTTACGCTGTGGTCGCAAATTCCACACTAACTTACAAAAGCAGACACCCTCCACGCGTTGACAAATAGGAAACAATGTGTTACAATTCGGTAACTCAAGCAAAAGGGCATCGCAAAATATACCTCAGCAGAAAGGATTGGTTTTAAACATGGTTGAACAAAGCACAGCAGCTCTCGAATATAAGGGACACCCCCTGCGCCGTAAGGACAACATGATCTATTTCGGAAGTATGGCAGAAAAATACATAATTCTGCTACAAATTCTCGACACTAAAAAAGTGAAGGATCTTGATGTCGCGACCAGAGTTTCCGTCCAGCTTCAACATACAGACCCCGAACTCAAATCCCGCGACCGCGTAGTCAAAAAGAGCGAAAAGGACAGCCTTTACGCGGCAATGGACGTAGCCTCCGTTTGGCTCGACAGAGCTTTAACGACTAATTAGTCCACCTTATTTTTTTGAATTTTTTAGCCTACCTTTCAGGCGAAATGCCCTCGCGAAGCCTCTTAACCGGAAAGGAAAAACATGAACACTAAAATACTGAAAACTATAATCATCTCAGCCGCACTCTCCTGTGTGCTTGCCGCCTCTGCCTTTGCATCAAGCATTGGCGGGGCAACGGTTAAAGCCACCTCTCTCAATCTCCGCAGTCAGCCCTCCACAGATGCGAAATCCATCACAATGGTACCGCAGGGCGCCGCTGTTGTGGTTGGGCAAAGAGTCAATGACGATTGGTACAAGGTTGTCTATCGTGGTGCTCTTGGCTATATGTCCTCGGAATTCATCAGCTTTTCCGAAGTCTTGGATGGTGCCTTTGGCAGCGGAACAGTCCGCGGCAGCTCTGTTCGTGTGCGCACCGCTCCAACTCTCACCTCATCCATCCTCGGCACCTTTAACAACGGCACAAAAATGCAGCTGCTCGGTGTCGCCGGCAATTGGTATAAGGTTTCCATCAATGGTGGTATCGGCTATATCCACAGCGACTATTTCGCACTTAACGGCGGCGTTTCCGATTTTTCCGAGCAAACCGACTCCGATAATTCCTCCGCCGGCCAAGCGATTGTTGACACCGCAATGAAATACATGGGCGTACCCTACGTTTGGGGCGGAACCTCCTCGAGCGGCTTCGACTGCTCCGGCCTTGTCTACTATGTTTTCAAGGAATGTGGCTACACAACGAACCGCACCGCCGCCTCCATCTATGAAAACGGCGTTTATGTCGATAAAGCTAACTTACAGGTTGGGGATGCAGTGTGCTTCTCCTCCCCCTCCTCCGGCTCCATAGGTCACGTTGGAATTTACATCGGCAACGACCAATTTATCCACGCAAGCTCCTCCTCCCGCGCCGTAATTGTAACTGACCTCAACTCCGATTACTACGTTCAAAACTACGTTGGCGCTCGCCGCATAGTTTAATTTTTAAGACCTATCGGTTTTGTCTTTTCACACCCATCTCTAACCAATTGGCAAAACAAAAAGCGCGCTTCACTTTGAAAATTGTGAAGCGCGCTTTTTTTGATGTCAAATTACACAAATTTTGTGTGCTTTGGCACGGAATTATTATGGCATAAATATGCGTGCTTCTCTTGATATTTCCATATACTTCATGTATAATATCCACATTGCATGAATATTTATTCAGTAGGAGGTTGCAAATGCTAAAAGCTTTTATTGTTGGCTCGTCGGGAACGACGGGATTGCGAATTCATTCAAGGCTTGCCGCGCGCTCCGATGTTGAGCTGCTCGAAATTGACGAAGCGCTCCACCGTGATGCGTCTGAAATTAAAAGGCTCATATCAGCGGCGGATTTTGTCTTTCTTTGTCTGCCCGACACCGCCGCAATTGAAGCCGTTGCACTTGCGGAGGGCAGCCACGCGAAAATAATTGATTGCTCAACCGCACACCGCAGCTCCGGCCTTTGGGCATATGGCTTTCCGGAGCTTTCGGCGCAACACAGAAGTAACATCATCTCGGCCTCTCGGCTATCCGTACCCGGCTGTCACGCAAGCGGACTTATTTCGCTTTTGTACCCCTTGGTAAGCGCCGCTCTGCTCTCCGAAAACGCCGCGCTTTCCGCCACATCAATAACAGGCTACAGCGGCGGCGGCAAAAAAATGATTGCGGACTATGAGGACAAAAGCCGCCCGCCGGAGCTTAACACGCCTTTCCTTTACGCGATGGGGCAGGAGCACAAGCACTTGCCGGAGGTTATGCGGCAATGCAGCCTAAAAACAGCACCGATTTTTATGCCGATAGTGGGCGATTTCTATTCGGGAATGTTGGTCACCGTTCCGCTTAACGCCTCCATGCTGCGCGAAAGGCTTTCGGTTTCCGAGCTTCGCGAGGTGTACAAGGCACACTATGGAAACGGCGGTCTGGTTCGGGTTTCAAACGAAAATTCCGCTTCGCTTCACGCCGGCTCAATGACAGGGCGGGACGATATGGAAATATTTATCAGCGGAAACGATGAACGGATTTTGCTCTCCGCACGTTTCGATAATCTTGGAAAAGGCGCTTCCGGTGCGGCCTTGCAGTGCTTTAATCTTATGTGCGGTCTGCCTGAGGACAGTGGTCTAGTGGTCGGCTAAATTTTAAATCAGGTGCTTTTATTTAGTGCATTTAGTATACATAATAACATTTTGGAGGTTTACATAATATGAACATCATTGAGGGCGGCATCTGTGCCGCAAAGGGATATAAAGCCGCCGGAGTTTCCTGCGGAATAAGGAAAAAAGGCAAAAAGGATTTGGCGCTGATTGTCAGCGAAAAGCGTGCCGCGACAGCGGGCGTATACACAAAAAACTTGGTTAAGGGCGCACCAATTACGGTTACGCAGGCACACATAGCCGACGGATTTTCCTCCGCAATTATTGCAAACAGCGGAAATGCAAACACCTGCAACGCAAACGGCATTGAAATTGCCGAGGGAATGTGCGCACTAACGGAGAAATATTTGGGCATTCCCGCCGCCGATGTCACAGTTGCTTCAACCGGCGTTATAGGTCAAACGCTTAGTCTTGACCCCATTTCCTCCGGTATGCCGACGCTGATTTCCGCGCTTGGCGCAAATTCTTCGGATGCCGCAACGGCAATAATGACCACCGACACCGTTAAAAAAGAGGTGGCTATGGAGTTCGAATTGGGCGGCAAAACCGTCCGCATGGGCGGCATAGCAAAGGGCAGCGGAATGATACATCCGAACATGGCAACCATGCTTGTTTTCGTAACCACCGATGCGGCAATATGCCCCGAGCTTCTGCAAAAGGCACTTACCTTCTGCGTTCAGGATACATTTAATATGATTAGTGTTGACCGCGACACCTCCACAAATGACACAATGCTTGTCATGGCGAACGGCTTGGCGGGCAATGCGGAAATTTCTTCCGAGGGGGCGGACTTCGAAGCTTTTAAGGCGGCGCTTTTTGAAATTAGCTCCCATCTTTCCCGCTGTATTGCTAAGGACGGCGAGGGCGCAACGAAGCTGCTGGAGTGCATTGTTTCGGGTGCGGCAAGCAAGGAGGCAGCAAGAAAAATCTCAAAATCCGTCATATGCTCTCCCCTGCTTAAATGTGCCATGTTTGGCTCTGATGCGAACTGGGGTCGTGTGCTCTGCGCCATAGGTTACGCCGATGTTCCAACGGATGTGAACAAGATTTCCGTCGGCTTCAAGTCCAAGGCGGGTGAAATTTTTGTCTGTGAAAACGGGCGCGGTATTCCCTTTTCCGAGGAGAAAGCCAAGGAAATTCTATCTCTCGACGATATTATTATTATTGTAAATCTCTCGGACGGCGATTTTTCCGCAACCGCCTTTGGATGTGACCTCACCTATGACTACGTTAAAATAAACGGTGACTACCGTAGCTGAGGACATTTTTACATATAATATTCGCTTTGTGAAAGGAGCGTCCTGTGATGGATGAAAAGCTGACAAATGCGCAAAGGGCAAAGGTTTTGATTGAGGCTCTGCCCTATATTCAGCGCTACAACAACAAAATTGTCGTTATAAAATACGGCGGCAATGCCATGATAAATGACGAGCTGAAGCAAGCGGTTATGGGTGACATTGTCCTACTCTCGCTAATCGGCATCAAGGTCGTTTTGGTTCACGGCGGTGGGCCGGAGATAAGCGAAATGCTTGGCAAAATCGGCAAGCAAACCGAATTTGTAAACGGACTTCGGGTAACAGACAGCGAAACCGCAGAAATTGTTCAAATGGTTTTGGCGGGTAAAATTTCAAAAAATCTTGTCAACCTAATCGGCAACATGGGCGGTGCCGCCATAGGACTTTCCGGCATGGACGGACAGATGATTGAGGCGCGCCCCGTCAGCGAGGAGCTTGGCTTTGTCGGAGAAATTGTGAATGTTGACCCCAAGCCTATTTTGGACGTTCTCGACAAGGGCTACATCCCCGTCATCTCAACGGTCGGCTACGACAGCGACGGAAATTGCTACAACATAAATGCCGACACTGCGGCAAGCCGAATTGCGGGAACGCTAAAGGCGGAGAGTCTAATTTTGATGACGGACATTGCAGGTCTGCTTCGCGACATGAACGACCCCAAAACCCTGCTTCCCCTTGTACATATCAGCGAAGCTCCTCAGCTTGTTCGCGAGGGCGTAATCTCCGGCGGCATGATTCCAAAGGTTGACTGCTGCATTGAGGCAATCCGCCGCGGCGTGAAAAAGGTTTTTATTCTTGACGGACGTGTGCCGCACTCCATTTTGATTGAAACCCTGACGGACGAGGGCATAGGCACCATGTTCATGTAATCCGAGAATTGTTGCAGTATATTCAAGTTTACATAACATCTAATATTTAAGTTTACATAATTTTATTGGAGTGTGAGAATATGAACACAAAAGAGCTTGACAGCACCTACATTGCCGCAAGCTATAGCAGGGCGAACCTTGTTGCAAAAAGCGGCAGCGGCGCAATTCTTACAGACGAGGACGGAAAAGAATATATAGACCTTGGCAGCGGCATTGCCGTAAACAGCTTTGGCTTTTGTGACGAAAAATGGATAGCGGCGGTTACGGCACAGCTCCACAAGCTTGCGCACATTTCAAACCTTTACTACACCGAGCCGCAGGCACAGCTTGCGCAAATGCTCTGTGAAAGGTCGGGGATGAAAAAGGTGTTTTTCGGAAATTCCGGTGCGGAGGCGAACGAGTGTGCAATAAAGTGTGCGCGAAAATATTCAAGTGACAAATACGGCATAGGCCGCAGTACTATCATTACACTCGAAAACAGCTTTCACGGCAGAACAATGGCAACCCTTTCGGCAACAGGCCAAGCGGCGATGCACGTTAATTTTGAGCCGTTTCTGCCGGGCTTTGTACACGCTCCCGCAAATGATTTTCCTCTTATATCCGCGCTTTGTGACAGCGGAGTTTGCGCGATTATGATTGAGCTTGTGCAGGGCGAGGGCGGCGTAAATCCGCTTAACCGCGACTATGTTACAGAAATTGCAAAGCTCTGCGCGGCACGGGATGTTTTGCTCATTGTTGATGAGGTTCAAACCGGAAACGGCAGAACAGGCTCGCTCTATGCTTTCCAACAATTCGGCATCACGCCGGACATTGTAACAACCGCAAAAGGACTTGGCGGCGGACTTCCCATAGGTGCCGCAATGCTTGGCGCAAAGGTTGAAAACACTCTCACGCCCGGCACTCATGGCTCCACCTTTGGTGGAAATCCCGTCTGTGCGGCGGGCGCAATCAGCATTTTATCCCGCCTTGACGAAGCGTTTTTGGCGGAGGTTCGAGAAAAAGGCGACTACATAAAATCAGAGCTTGAGGGAGCACCGGGGGTAAAATCCGTCACCGGACTTGGACTGATGCTTGGCGTTGAAACCGAAGCTCCCGCCAAGGATATTGTTTCCGAGTGCCTTGAAAAAGGTGTTCTTGTGCTAACGGCAAAGAGCAAGCTTAGGCTTCTGCCACCATTAAATATTAAACCCGAGGAGCTTGAAAAAGCCCTCCGTATTCTGAAAGGAGTTCTTGCAAAATGAAACATCTTTTAAAGCTTTCCGACATGACCACCGAGGAAATTACCGAAATTTTAAACCTTGCAGACCAACTTAAATATGAGAAGAAAAACGGTATTGAGCACCCTCTGCTCAAGGGCAAGACGCTTGGCATGATTTTTCAGAAAAGCTCCACCCGCACAAGAGTCAGCTTTGAAACGGGTATGTACCAGCTTGGCGGAAACGCACTTTTCCTCTCATCGCGCGACCTGCAAATCGGCCGCGGCGAGCCTGTTGCCGACACTGCAAGAGTCCTCTCACGCTATCTTGACGGCATCATGATTCGCACCTTTGCCCAAGCGGAGGTTGAAGCTTTGGCAGAATATGGGAGCATCCCAATTATCAACGGCCTAACCGACTACTGCCACCCCTGTCAGGTGCTTGCCGACCTTATGACCATCCGCGAATACAAGCACAGCTTTAAGGGCTTGAAGCTCTGCTTTATCGGCGATGGAAACAACATGGCAAACAGCCTGATTGTCGGCGGAATTAAAATGGGCATGGAGGTTTGCATTGTCTGTCCCAATGAATACACGCCCGATGCGGAGCTTATGAAATGGGCGGCGGAAACAGGAAAATTCACCTGCACCTCCGACATTTTGGCGGGCGCTGCGGGTGCGGATGTGCTTTGCACCGACGTTTGGGCGTCAATGGGGCAGGAGGACGAGTCCAATCTGCGCTGCACAGTTTTTAAGGATTATCAGATTAACGATGCTGTCATGGCTGTCGCGGACAAGTCTGCAATGGTTTTGCACTGCCTGCCCGCACACCGCGAGGAGGAAATCACCGCGGCGGTTTTTGAAGCTCACGCAAACGAAATTTTTGACGAGGCCGAAAACAGACTTCACGCGCAAAAGGCCGTCATGGTCAAGCTTATGGCGGATTAAGAGCTTATGAGTAAGGTTTACATAATTTTAGAGGATGGCCACACATTTGAGGGTGAAAGCTTTGGCGCAGAGGGCGAAGCGCTTGGCGAGCTTGTTTTCACGACCGGTGTTGTCGGCTATGTGGAAACCCTAACAGACCCCAGCTATGCGGGGCAAATTATAATGCACACCTTTCCGCAAATCGGAAATTACGGCATCATTCCCGAGGATTTTGAGAGCGAAAAATGCCACGCCCGCGGTGTTGTTGTCCGCGAATGGTGCTCCGCTCCATCAAACTTTCGCAGTGTAGGAAACCTTGATGATTTTCTCAAGCATCAAGGTGTTGTCGGCATATGCTGCGTTGATACGCGTGAGCTTACACAGCTAATCCGCGAGGCCGGCGTGATGAACGCCATGATTACGAAGGAGAAACCGAGCGATGTTCCAAAAGCTCTAAAAGCCTTTAAAGTCAAGGGTGTTGTTGCGGAAACCTCTGTAAAAACCGCCTACACAATTCCCGCACAGGGTGACGAAAAGTACTCCGTTGCCCTCCTCGATTTTGGTGCAAAGGCAAACATAATTCGTGAGCTTTCGGGACTTGGCTGTCGCGTTACCGTCCTGCCGTATTCTACAAGCGCGGAGGAAATTCTTGCCTTAAATCCCGACGGACTCATGCTCTCAAACGGTGCGGGCGACCCCGCCGAAAACCTTGGCAGCATTGCGGAAATTAAAAAGCTGCTTGGCAGACTTCCCATTTTCGGCATATGCCTTGGTCACCAATTACTGGCTCTTGCGGCGGGCGGAAAAACGGAAAAGCTGCGTTACGGTCATCGCGGTGGCAATCAGCCTGTGCGGGAGCTTGAAAGCGGTCGAGTTTACATAACATCTCAAAATCACGGCTATGCGGTCATTGCCGAAAGTCTTGACGACAGCATCGCCGTCCAGAGTTATGTAAACCTAAACGACAACACCTGTGAGGGGCTTGCCTATCCCTCGCTCCGCGCCTTTTCGCTTCAATTCCATCCCGAGGCGCACTCCGGGCCGCGTGATATGGAATTTGCTTTTCAAAAATTTCTCAAGCTTATGGACGGAGGTAAGCTGTAATGCCACTTGATATAAACATCAAAAAGGTTTTGGTCATAGGCTCCGGACCCATAGTTATCGGTCAGGCGGCGGAATTTGACTATGCGGGCAACCAAGCCTGCCGCGTTTTGAAGGATGCGGGCATAAATGTTGTGCTTGTAAATTCAAACCCCGCTACAATAATGACAGACACGTCGCTTGCCGACGAAATTTATCTTGAGCCTCTAACAGCCGAAACCGTCAAGCGCATCATTGAAAAAGAGCATCCCGACAGTCTGCTCGCTTCGCTCGGCGGTCAAACGGGACTGACAATTGCAATGCAGCTAACTCGCGACGGCTACCTTGAAAAAGCGGGTGTTCGCCTGCTCGGAACCTCCGCTTCGGCGATTGACAAGGCGGAGGACAGGCAGCTTTTTCGCGACACAATGGTTAAAATCGGTCAGCCCGTTATTCCCTCCGCAATAGCAAACGACCTTGACCGTGCAATTGAAATTGCAGACGAAATCGGCTATCCCGTAATCATCCGTCCCGCATTTACTCTCGGCGGTGCGGGCGGCGGCGTTGCCCACAATATTGACGAGCTTCGCCCTATTGCAAAAAACGGTCTGATGCTCTCCCCCATCACTCAAATTTTGGTTGAGTGCTACATTGCCGGCTGGAAAGAAATTGAATTTGAAGCCATGCGTGACGCAAACGGCAATGTTCTTGCTCTTTGCAGCATGGAAAATCTTGACCCCGTTGGCGTTCACACCGGCGACAGCATTGTTGTCGCTCCCGCGCTGACACTCTCTGACAAGGAGTTTCAAATGCTTCGCACCGCCTCCCTCGACATAATCACGGAGCTTGGCATTGAGGGCGGCTGTAACTGCCAATTTGCTCTCCACCCGACAAGCTTTGAATACAGGGTAATTGAGGTCAATCCCCGCGTTTCGCGCTCCTCCGCGCTTGCCAGTAAGGCAACCGGCTACCCCATTGCAAAGGTCACGGCAAAAATTGCTCTCGGCTATACGCTGGACGAAATTCGCAACGACGTAACCGGCAAAACAAGCGCCTGCTTTGAGCCAACGGTTGACTATATTGTCTGCAAGCTCCCCAAGTGGCCATTTGACAAATTTGTCGGAGCCGACCGCACCTTGGGCACACAAATGAAAGCCACGGGCGAGGTTATGTCCATTGCCCCCTGCTTTGAAGCCGCCATTATGAAAGCCGTTCGCGGTGCGGAGCTGGGACTTGACACGCTCTCTCCAAAGCTTCCGACTTCGGTTGACATAATTTCGGCGCTTGCGAATATTGATGACAGGCGGCTCTTTACAATTTTTGAAGCGCTAAAGCAAAACATCAGCGTTGAAGTGATACATGAAATCACAAAAATTGACCCATGGTTTTTAAATAAGCTGAAAAATCTTTCGGACTTTGAAGCCAAAATTTTAAAGGACGGCCTAAGCGATGAGAGCTACAGGCTCGGCAAATATTACGGCTACACCGACAAGGCGCTCTCCCGCATTTCGGGCTGTAAAATTTCAAATCCCGCCAAGTGCGTTTACAAAATGGTGGACACCTGCGCCGCCGAATTTGCCGCCGAAACGCCCTATTTTTACTCCACCTTTGACACCCATTGTGAAGCGCGTCCGCTCATTTCAAAGGACAGGGAACGCATCATTGTTTTGGGCAGCGGGCCTATACGCATAGGTCAGGGAATTGAATTTGATTACAGCTCCGTCCACTGCGTAAAAGCGCTGAAAAGTCTTGGTTTTGAGGTAATTATCATCAATAACAACCCCGAAACCGTATCCACAGATTTCGATACCGCCGACAGGCTTTACTTTGAGCCGCTGACAATTGAGGACGTTATGCACGTTGTTGATGTTGAACATCCCTATGGCGTTGTCGTTGCCTTCGGCGGTCAAACGGCTATAAATCTAACCCGCGCCCTCAGCGATGCGGGCATAAAAATTCTTGGCACCTCCGCCGAGAGCATTGACCTTGCGGAGGATCGCTCTCGCTTTGACGCTCTCCTCGAAAGCTTCAACATTCGCCGCCCCAAGGGACTTTCCGTCCGCAATTTGCCGGAGGCACTAAACGCCGCCGAAGCCCTTGGCTACCCTGTTTTGCTGCGTCCGTCCTACGTTATCGGCGGTCAAAATATGACCATCGCATACAGCGCCGAAAACATTCACCAATACATGGAAATCATACTCGCGCAGGGCATCGAAAACCCCGTTTTGGTCGATAAATACATGATGGGAACAGAGCTTGAGGTTGACATAATATGTGACGGAACGAATGTTCTAATCCCCGGAATTATGCAGCACATCGAACGCGCCGGAGTCCACAGCGGCGACAGCATTGCCGTATACCCGCCCTATAGCATTAGCGACAAAATGCTGGTGCAAATTTTGGAATGCTCCGAAAAGCTTGCGCTTTCTCTCGGCACACGCGGACTTGTCAACATCCAATATCTCATTTTTGACGGCGAGCTTTATGTAATTGAGGTCAACCCCCGCGCTTCGCGCACAATTCCCTACATAAGCAAGGTTACGGGGCTTCCGATGGTGGATATTGCAACCCGCCTTATGGTCGGCGAGCAGCTTTGCGATATGCCCTATGGCACAGGACTTTACAAGCAGCCGCCCTATGTGACCGTCAAGGTTCCCGTGTTTTCCTTTGAAAAGCTGAGCGGCGTTAATTCCTCTTTAAGCCCCGAAATGAAGTCCACAGGCGAGGTTTTGGGTATTGGAAAAACCTTGGAGGAGGCTCTTTTTAAAGGTCTGCTCTCCGCCGGCTTCCGCCTTGCGCCGCCCTCAAAAAATCGCGAGTCCGGCGTTCTCATAAGCGTTAATGACCGCGATAAGTTTGAAGTTGTGGAGCTTGCACGAAAATTTGACGAGCTTGGCTTTAAGCTTTACGCAACCGATGGTACAGCCTCCGAAATTGAAACTCTCGGCGTTGACGTTGAAATTGTCGGAAAGCTTGGCCGCGACAACCGCGTGATGGAGCTTTTGGAAAGTGGAAGCATACATTATATAATTGTGACAGGCTCCACAGACCGCGGCTACATTGACGATTTCATCCGTCTAAATCGCCGTGCGCTTCAGCTATCCATCCCCTGCCTAACCTCTCTTGACACCGCAAACGCACTTGCGGATATGCTTGCAAACCGCTACAACGAGCACAACACCGAGCTTGTTGACTTGGCACATATGCGCAGTGGCCGTGAAAAAATTCCCTTCGCAAAAATGCAGGGCAGCGGCGACGATTACATTTTCTTTGAAAATTTTGACGGCACAATTACCTGCCCCGAATCACTAAGCACAGCCCTCACAGAGCGGCATCGCGGCATTGGCGGCGACGGACTTGTGCTAATGGAGCACTCCAAAATTGCGGACGCAAAAATGCGTATTTTCAACACGGACGGCTCCGAGGGTGCTATGGCAGGCAACTGCATCCGCTGTGTCGGCAAATACCTTTTCGACCGCGGCATAGTTCCAAAAACCGAGATGACCATTGAAACCGCAAGCGGTGTTAAAAGCCTAAAGCTCTATTCCTTCGGCGGCGAGGTTCGCTCCGTCCGCGTCAACATGGGTCGTGCAGAGCTGCACCCCGAAAAAATCCCCATAAAGCTTGACGGCGAGCGCGTCATCAACCGTGTTGTAGAGATTGCAGATGGCAAATATTGCATAAACTGCGTTTCAATGGGCAACCCGCACTGTGTTGTATTTTGCGGCAGAGTTGACCGCGTGGATTTGCCAAAGCTCGGGCCGCTCTTTGAAAATGACCCGCTGTTCCCCGACCGCGTCAACACGGAATTTGTCCGCATTGTCAACCGAAATACGCTGAAAATGCGTGTCTGGGAGCGTGGCAACGGCGAAACCCCCGCCTGCGGAACAGGAGCCTGCGCCGCTGTTGTCGCGGCTGTTGAAATGGGGCTTTGCGCAAAGGGCGAGGACGTAACCGTCAAGGTGCGCGGCGGCGAGCTGATTGTAAACTACACCGACGAAGCCGTTTTCCTAACCGGCAACGCAAAGCTCGTTTTCGAGGGCAGCGTGGAGTTTTAAGGAACCTCTGAATAAATCCCCCCACATCGCAAGTCCAATTGATTTTTTGCTTATATTATGATAGGATGGCCGAAAAGGTCATCCTATTTTTTTGCTTTTGTGCCTACATCCTGCGGTTCGAAAGTCCAAAGAATATTTGTTTTTGAGGTGTTTGCATTGAAGAAACTATTGATAATTGAGGACGACAGAGCACTGGCAAACGGTCTTGCTATAGCGTTAAAAAATGACGAGTTTTCTCCGCAAATTTGCCGCAGCATCCGCTCTGCCGAGGAACAAATTGCCGTTGCTGCTTTCGATTTAATTATACTGGACATCAACCTCCCTGACGGCAGCGGGCTTGATTTTTTGCGTGAATTTCGTTGCGCACACCAATCTCCCGTCATTTTGCTGACTGCAAACGACATGGAAGCGGACATCGTAGCCGGCCTTAATTTGGGTGCGGACGACTACATCACAAAGCCGTTCAGCCTTGCTGTGCTCCGTGCCCGTGTGAACGCCAGACTCCGCAAGCCTTCCGCCCATAACAGATTTGAAATTGACGCTTTTGTTTTTGATTTTGACAGATTGGAATATCAGAAAAACTTTCAAACAATTGAGCTTAGTAAAACCGAACAGAAGCTTCTTAAAATCCTTGTGGAAAACAGCGGAATTACGCTCTCGCGTGCAACCTTGGTGGACAGAATTTGGACAGACGGTGCGGAATATGTGGACGAAAACGCCCTATCGGTCACGGTGAAACGCCTGCGCGACAAGTTGGAGGACACCCCCGCAAAGCCCTGTTACATCAAAACCATCTACGGTGTCGGCTACACATGGGCGGTGCGATGATGCGTAAAATAGGCAAAATTCTTGACCGCATGAACCGAATGATTGAAAATGCCATGAGTGGTGTTTCTCCCGAAAGCGTTTTTGACGAAACAAAAATGTCTGCTATGGAAAGTCGCCTAAACCAATATCTGTTGATGTCCTCCGAAAAAAATCGGCAGCTGTCACTGGAGCGTGATAAAATTAAAGCTCTTATTTCCGACATTGCTCATCAGACGAAAACGCCGATTGCAAATATTCTGCTCTATTCCTCACTGCTGAACGAGCGGAACGATTTACCCGAGGACGCCGCCAATATGGTAAGTCAAATTGTGGAGCAAAGCGAGAAGTTGGATTTTTTAATCGGTGTTCTCCTAAAAAGCTCCCGCCTTGAAACCGGCATAATCTCCGTTACGCCCTTGCAAAATTCCGTACAGGAATTACTTGCAAATGTCATGGCTCAAATATCCCACAAGGCCGCCGAAAAGGAAGTTTCTTTGAGCTGTAAGGTCGGTGACGAATTTGCCCTTTTTGACGCAAAATGGACAAGCGAGGCAGTCTATAACATTTTGGACAACGCCGTTAAATACACGCCGCCCGGCGGGAGCGTTTTTGTTTCGGTCTGTGCCTACGAAATGTTTTGCCGCATTGACGTCCGCGACACCGGCATCGGCATTGCAGAAGCCGAGCAAAGCAAAATTTTTGGCAGGTTCTACCGTTCCCCCGCCGTTGCGGATTGCGAAGGACTTGGAATAGGCCTCTATCTCTCCCGCGAAATTTTATCCGCCGAGGGCGGCTACATCAAGCTCATCTCCGCGCCCGAAAAAGGCGCAACCTTTTCCATTTTTTTGCCCATTTAAAATGAAATCTTTCAAAACCGTTATATTCATGAAAGATTCTCGAAAGATTTGTATGTTATAGTCCGTATTGTGGAAGAAAATTCTGCAATACGGACTGATTTTTATGCCGCCCAAGCCATGTGGCAACGGGCGAAATTTTTGGAGGTAAGCTTTATGACAGTTTTACAAACACGAAATCTAAAAAAAATTTACGGCCGGGGCGACGCCGCCGTTCACGCGTTGGATGGTGTGGATTTGGAAATCGAAAGCGGCGAATTTGTTGCCATTGTTGGCACCTCGGGAAGCGGAAAATCAACACTTTTACATATGCTTGGCGGGCTTGACCGTCCGACAAGCGGCAGTGTTATGGTAGACAACAAGGAGATATTCACCTTGAAGGACGAGGAGCTGACAATCTTCCGCCGCCGCAAAATCGGCTTTGTTTTTCAAAGCTACAACCTTGTGCCCGTGCTGAATGTTTACGAAAACATTCTCCTTCCAATTCAGCTTGACGGCAATGTGCCCGACGACGAATATGTTGACAAAATCATTAAAACGCTGGGGCTTGAAACAAAGCTGCAAAACCTGCCCAACAACCTCTCCGGCGGTCAGCAGCAGCGCGTTGCAATTGCCCGTGCTCTGGCTTCAAAACCCGCAATAATCCTTGCCGACGAACCCACGGGAAACCTTGACAGCAAGACAAGTCAGGACGTTTTGGGACTGCTCAAGGTGACAAGCCGCAGCTTTAACCAAACCATTGTGATGATTACCCACAACGAGGAAATCGCTCAACTCGCAGACCGTATAATCCGCATTGAGGACGGCAAAATTGTAGGTGGTGATTTGGCTTGATTAAGGTTAATAACAAAAAAGCTGTTTCCAACTTGGCAAGCAAGAGCTTCCGTGCCAACAAAACGCGAAACATAATTGCCATCATTGCAATAGCCCTCACAGCGATACTTTTCACAAGTCTTTTCACCATGGGTATAGGCACCGTTGAAGCCTTGCAGCAGGCGACTATACGGCAGTCGGGTGGCGACGGTCATGCCGCTTTGAAATATATTGACGACGAAGAATTTGATGCCATTAAGGATCACCCCCTCATAAATGAAATTGCCTACAACCGAATTTTGGCAGATGAGGTGGAGAACGATGAGTTTATAAAACGCCACACCGAGTTTTGGTATTACGATGATGTTGGTCTAAAGCTTGGCTTCTGCGAACCGACCACGGGTACGCGTCCGCAAAAGGAGAATGAAGTCATCGCAGATACGGAAACGCTCCAGCTCATGGGCGTCCCCCTTGAAATTGGCGCTCCACTTAGTCTAAAGCTTAAAATCCGCGATGAAACCGTCACCCGCGATTTTGTTTTGAGCGGCTGGTGGGAAAGCGACGACGCCTTTAATGTCGGACAGGTTTTTTCCTCCCGCGCCTATGTTGATGCCCATGAAAAGGAATTGCAGCGCACCTATGACACCGACCATTCATTGGCGGGCTGCATCTGTGCCTACGTCATGTTCGAAAACAGTCTTGACCTTGAAAGCAAGCTTGCCGAGCTTATAAATGAAAGCGGCTTTTCTATGATTGACAGCGAGCCAAATTTTATGGCAAGCAACGTAAACTGGGCGTATCTCTCGACAAATTTCAGCCTTGACGCCGGCACACTTGTCGGCCTTGGCTCTGCCATACTGTTGGTTGTTCTGACAGGCTACCTCATCATATACAACATTTTTCAAATTTCCGTTGTGCGGGATATCCGCTTTTACGGTCTGCTGAAAACCATTGGTACGACCGGCCGTCAAATTCGTCGCATCATACGTCGGCAAGCTCTTTTACTCTCCGTAATCGGTATTCCCATAGGATTGTTTCTTGGATTTTTCTCGGGACGGGCGCTTGTTCCCCTGCTAATGAGCAACACAAGCTATGGGGGCAGTTCAATCAGCATTTCCCCAAACCCACTAATCTTTCTTGGCGCGGCCGCTTTTGCCCTCATAACCGTACTCATCAGCACACTCCGTCCCAGCCGTGTTGCGGCTTCCGTTTCCCCCGTTGAAGCTGTTCGTTTTACCGACAACGGCGGCTCGAAAAAAGTAAAATTCGAAAAGCGCACAAGGGGTGCAAAAATTTCGCAAATGGCGCGTGCCAACATGGGGCGCAATAAAAAACGTACCGTTTTGGTGGTGCTCAGTCTTTCGCTCAGCCTTATTTTGCTGAACACCGTGCTCACTCTCTCCGGCAGTCTTGACATGGACAAATTTATCTCCAAATTCGTGGACACCGACTTTTTAATTGCCCACGCCGACTACTTCAACTTCAAATTTATGGGTCAGGAAAACTCGATTTCCGAAAGCTTCATCGAGGCTGTTAAGGCGCAGGACGGCTTTGAAAAAGGCGGCAGGCTTTACGGCGGACGGGAAAACATTTTCTTTGCCTCGGGAGCAAACAGCGAATATGTCATCAACCGCAACGAACTTGGCGATGCCTTTTGTGCGCTTTACGGGCTTGAAGACCTCCCCTTGGAACGCTTGAAGCTGTTGGACGGCGAAATTGACAAGGAAAAACTTTTGAGCGGTAAATACATTCTGGAAGGTGTCCTTACGGACGATAATGAACTTCCAAAATGGGACTCCGCAAACTTCAAGGTCGGCGACAAGGTGCTGTTCCACAACTACAGGGATAATGCGGAGCACACAGCCGACGCTCAATACACCGATTTGGAGTTTGAGGTTTTGGGTCATGTCGCTGTCAAGACCTATACAAACTGCGACCGCTCTTTATGGGGCTGCACCTTCTACCTCCCCGCCGAAGTCTACACGTCCCTTGTCGATACCCCCATTGTGATGAGCTATGCTCTCAATGTTGCGGACGAAAACGAAGCGGATTTTGAAGACTTCCTCAAAAACTACACCGACAAAATTGAACCAAACATGAACTACGACTCCAAGGGCACCAGCAGCGCCGCCTTTGACGGAATGCGCAGCACCATTTTGATGGTCGGCTGTGCTCTTGGCGGAATAATCGGCTTTATCGGAATTTTAAACTTTATAAATTCCATGCTTACGAGTATCTTCACGCGCCGCCGAGAATTTGCCATGCTGCAAAGTATTGGCATGACGCGCCGCCAGCTTAGGCAAATGCTCTGCATGGAGGGACTTTCCTACGCGTTTTTGACCATCCTTGTGTCGATTTTGTTGGGTATTATCAGCTCGCTTCTAATAGTTAAGGTGCTCTGCGGACAAATGTGGTTTTTGACCTATCATTTCATCCTCTGGCCCTTGCTTGCCGCAATCCCCATTCTGCTTATTTTGGGTGTGCTCATACCGCTTATTTCCTTCCACGCAAGTGACAAGGCCAGCATAGTTGAAAGACTGCGCGAAACGGAATAATCTGTGTGATTTGTGAAAGCCCGGTCACGAGAAAATTTTCAATAAAACGCAAAAATTCCCGCACAGAAAATTCTGTGCGGGAATTTATTTGCGGTTTTTTATTTTACTCTTTTGTCGCCGTAGAAGAAGAGTGCAACCGTTCCGGGGCCGGTGTGGGCACCTATTACCATGCCAACGCTGTTTATGAGCACCTCGCCGTCAAGCTTTGGGAAGCGCTCCTTTACCATTGCCGCCACTGCTTGGGCATCCTCTGTGCAGGCGGAGTTGCTGATGTAGCACTTGCCGCAATAGTCACGCCCGCCCTCGGCGTGTTCCTCCATGCGGTTTACAATTTCTGTAATCACCTTGCGCTTTGTGCGAATTTTTTCGCGCGGGGTTAGCTCGCCCGTCGTATTCATGTTTAGCAGGGGGCAAATTTTAAGCAGGGTTCCGAAAACCGCGGCGGCTTTTGAAATGCGGCCTCCGCGAAGATAGCTTGTTAGGTCGGTTGAGAAAAACCAGTGGTGGAGGTGAAGCTTATTTTCTTCAATCCATGCCACCGCCTCGCCCACGGTTTTGCCATCGTTGCGAAGCTGCACGGCGGAGGTTACAAGCATTCCATAGCCGCTGGAAGCACCAAGAGAATCTATGACCTCAATGCGGCGCTCGGGAAATTTTTCGCGCATTGTGTCACGCGCGGCAAGAGCTGAATTGAGCGTACCGGAAATTCCGCTTGAAAGCGTGATGTGGATGACATCTTGCCCCGCCTTTAGAAGTGGCTCCCACATTTCCTCATATGCCGCTGCGTTTACTTGGCTCGTGGTTGGCATTGCACCCTCGGAGATTTTTTTGTAAAACTCCGAAAATGACATGGACTGTCCCAAATCGTCCGCGTATTCCTTGCCATCCATTAAAAAATGAAAGCAGGCAAAGGGTATTTCGTTTTTAGCGAAAAACTCCGGCGGCATATCCGCTGTGGAGCAACAGGTTAGTTCAAATTTTTTCATATGTATTACCTCTTTTGCTAATATTTAAAACCACATAACAAGTTATCTCATATTATGGCATCTCATTGTACCTTATAGTTTACGGCTAGTCAAGAAAAATAACGCACTTTATATGGAAGTTTTTGCAATATAAGTAATGTTTTGTTCGGTGAATAATCAAACCGCGCTTCTGTGGCATAATGTATAGTGATTAACAGTTATTGAAGGGGTTGACGACTATATGAATGAACAAAAAACCTTGCGGTATTTTCTCGGTGCTAACACGGCAAGCGGCTTTTTTTCCCTTTATGACAGCTTTGTTTCGCTTGATGAGGGCGACTTTCTGTGGATAATCAAGGGCGGGCCGGGCTGCGGAAAATCAAGCTTCATGAAAATGCTCGGCGCCGCCGCCGAAAGAGCCGGGCTATTGGTGGAGTACGCCATGTGCTCCGGCGATCCCGCTTCGCTTGACGGCGTGTATATCCCCGCGCTCAAAACGGCTTACATGGACGGAACGGCACCTCACATTGCTGACGCCCGCATCACGGCTGTTGACTCGGCTTACCTTGACTTGGGCGTATTTTACGACATTTCGGCAATTTCCGAATACAGGCCGGAGCTTAACCTGCTTCGTAAAAGCACGGGAGCACTCCACAAAAAGGCATATACCCTGCTTCACGCAGAGGGTGTTTTGCGGCGCGACTGGCAAAACAGCTTCATTTCCGATGTTGAAAAAAAATCCGCCACAAAACGCATTAACGGTATTATAGCACGGGAGTTCGGGCGAAAAAGCGCGGAAGCGGGCACAATAAAGCGCCGTTTTTTGAGTGCGCTCAGCTGTCAGGGCAGGATATCGCTCATCGAAACCGCGCAAACACTTTGCAAAAGATTTTATCTTTTTGACGACAATCTCGGTCTTTCCTCGCTCATGCTTGACAAAATTGCACAGGGTGCCATTCGTGCGGGACACGACATTATTATCTGTCCCGACCCGCTTTTGCCGGAGAACACGGAGGCTGTTTTAGTTCCCTCGCTCTCACTTGGCTTTGTTGGCACAACACTTTCGGAAATTCCCAAGGCTCGCCGTATAAGGCTTGATAATGCCTTTGGTATTGAAAAGCTCCGCTCTCTCAAGCCGGAGCTTCGCCGCTGTGAAAGGCTCTGCGAAGCGCTTCAAAGCGAAGCCCTATCAGCACTTGCGGAGAGCAAAAAGCAGCACGACAGCATAGAGGCAATCTATAATCCAAACGTCGATTTTGACGGCGTTTACGCATTGGTTCGCTCACATATGGCCGCACTGGGCTTGAAATAAAACCGGCCGCGCAGTATTCGAATTGGGAATACTGCGCGGCTGTTTATTTTGCTTTAATCGTTATTTGTATCGTTTGCATTTTCCGCCATTACCTCGCGGACTATGCTTTCGACATCGAGTGTAATTTCATTTTCGTTGAACACATCCGACGGGGTTACCTGTTCGGCTTGCTTTTTTCCTCTGTGCAGACCAAGCTTTTTCTTTGGAGCTTCCGATTTTTCCCGCCTTTTCTTAGGCTCACGCGGCGGATTTTCGCCGCCCTTCCTGTGCGGAAAATGTAAACGCCACTTCTTTTTTTCGGGTGGCTCCGGCGCATCGTCAAAAATAGTTGCAACCCGCTTCGGCAAGTCCTGCTCGCTTTCGCCTATCGCTTCGCCGCGTTTTTCTGCTTTGCGCGCTTGACGCGCCGCACGGCGGGCATAGCGGTCGTCCCAAGCGTCCCAAATTAGGAAAACCAATTGTTTCAGCTTTTTAATGAGCAGCTTAATTAGCAGCACGGCTATTACGCCAAGGCAAAGCGCGGGGAAAAGCGCAAGCAACGCAATTATTACATACAGCCGCGCAACATAGACCTCCGTAATTCTCGCGGCGTTCTCCCAATAGGGGTAGATTACGCCGTTGGACGCTATGGAGCGAGCACCAAAGTTTTTGAAGATGCCGATAATGCCGGCAAAATCATAACGTGCGCTGTTTTCAACAACTACGGTCTTGCCGCCCGCAAAGCCCTCTTGGGCAATTGCTTTTGCAAAGCCCGTGATGGGGTCACGCATGGCAAGCTCATAGGAGGAGAGCTTTGTTGTTTTTCCCGGGGTGGGGGTGTCCGTCATTCCCTGCGCACTTGGAGCACCCTGTGTGCCCGCCGAATCCGCCGTTAGTGCCGAATAGGACATGAAAACAACGG
>JAVVUU010000009.1:6855-8470 GCA_036653035.1 Oscillospiraceae bacterium | reverse complement strand
CCCTGTGTGCCCGCCGAATCCGCCGTTAGTGCCGAATAGGACATGAAAACAACGGGGTCACCGGTTGAAAATGCCCTTTGCGAAAACTTGTCCGTTTCACGGCGGACAACGCCCGCGACATAATATGGCTTTCCGCCGATTGTAACTGTCATTCCCTCAAGGTCTGTTGCACCGAAAAGCTTCCATGCAAGCTCGTAATCAAGAACCACTCTGTCCTTCATTACGCTGTCGTCCGAAATATAGCTGCCGGAGAGCAATGTATATGGATGGAACATGAAGAAATTTCCCGCAACACCAATTGCCGTTGCTGTGGAAGCGCCGCGCTCGCCCTTCATTTCAACCTTGGCGGTTGTGGAATAGGCATCTGTCCAAAGGCTGCCCGTTTCGGGCTTTTCAACGCCCGCTTCGGCAAGCTTTTTGTCAATAGTTGTGCGAAAGGATAAAACCGAGGCTTCATCCGCCGAGATGTCCGCCGGCATAAATATGCTGATCTGCGCAAAGCGTTCCTTGCTCTGCCCCGCCCAAAATTCTGCCGCCTGCTGGCTTAGCAAAACGCGGCTGTAGCTGTGAACAAACCACAGGCACACTCCGATTAGAATTAGCAGGAGGGCGTTAACAAGCGAAATTACTATGATTTTCTTTTTACTCAAGAACGCCCCGCCTTTCAATTTTTTGTGCATAAGCAGCGCTGCTTAAAATTTTTGTCGGCGCGCTTTTCCTAAGCCGCGTCCGGCAGACGCACCTGCATACCCGGCTCTATGGGCTTTGTGGAGGTTGTAACGACCATATCGCTCGTTGTAAGTGCGCCGGAAACCGCAGTGTTTGTATCGTCACTCGCAACGGATTTTACGTCTATGCGCTGTGCAACATAGCGGTTGCCAAGCGGGCTGCTTTTTGCAGTGACGGCAAGCACAAAGCTTCCGTTGCTGTCGGAGCGGATTGCGCTGGTTGGAACAATGGTTTCGTAGTTTGCGCCGCGCTCACCAATGGCTATGCCAAGCTGTGCGCCGCTTTCGACATCGCCGGAGAGCTTGAACACAAGAATTTTATTTGTGCCCGGCTTTTGCGGGTCGGATTTAATTCCTATTAGGGTTGCCGTTGTTTTTTTCTCGCCCCATGCGCCGGTTGTAACCTCGGCCTCATCGCCGATTTTAACGCGCTTGCTCTGCTCCGTTGTTACGGGAATGTTGACAACATAGCCCCTGTCGGGAACCTCAACAGTTATAAGCGCCTGTGTGGGGTCTGTCGTGTTTCCTGCCGTGACGTTTATCGCTTTGACTATACCGTTAACCTTGCTTTTTACAACGGCACCCGTGCCGCCCGCCTTGAGCTTTTCAAGCACCGCGGTTTGCTTTGTAATTTTTGACTGCATATCGGCAAGGTCGAGGGACTCCGTTGCCTGTGCTTTTCCATCCGCCTTGCGCTTTTCGGCAAGGGCAAACATGGTGTCCTCCAGTGCCTTTTGGTTTGTGTTAACAAGTGTTTCGGCAGCTTCCCACTTTGTGTATTTGTCCTTAATCGTTTGGAGTGCGGTTTGATATTTTTTCAAAACGCCCTCAACAACAACTTGCTTTTCCTTGGCATCCTCAAGCTCTTTTTTGACGGCACCGTAGTT
>JAVVUU010000009.1:0-6755 GCA_036653035.1 Oscillospiraceae bacterium | reverse complement strand
CAACAACTTGCTTTTCCTTGGCATCCTCAAGCTCTTTTTTGACGGCACCGTAGTTACTATCTCCATAGTCAAGCGATGCATATAGGGTGTTTATCGCACTTTGAATTTCATCGACCTTTGCAGTTGCCGCTGCGACAGCATTGTAAGCATCCACCATTTTCTGCGCGTCTACCGCTGAAGGCGCTATGCCTCCTGTGTATGGAAGTGTAATTGTTACGGCTGCCGCTTTCAACTGCGTTGCAAAGTTCGTTGCTAAAGCGCTGGTGTATCCTGCAACATCCATTTTGTCACCATCGGCTTTTTCCCATAGCGTTGCATGTCTTACCAACTCATCGTATTCAGCTTTGTATGCATACTCTACTGTCTTTTTTCCCTTCTCCGCATTTGCTTTTTCTGTTTGCCTTGCTGAAATCTGATTATATATACTTGTGTTGTCCCCTGCGGGCTTCAAGTTCGCCAATTTTTTTGTCAGCGCATCCACCTTTGCTTTTTGGATTTCCGATTCGGTTGTTGCGGTGTTTACATTCTGCTCGGCGGTTGCCAAATCCTGCTGTGAAACATTGTTTGCAAGCCTGTCGGCCTTTGCCTTGTCCAAGGCTTTCTGTGCAACCTGAATATCGCGGTTTTCCTTTGCGTAGTCCGCGCCCGTTGCGGCAACGAGTGCCTTTTTGTAGGCGAGAACGGCGGCATCCAAAGCGTCCTGCGCTTCCTTTAGCTGTGTGCTTTCCGCATCATCAAAAAGCACAAGCGTGTCGTCCACCTTTACGGCATCGCCGACCTTGACGGGAACGGAGAGCACCTTGCGTGCCTGCTCGCTTTTGACCTCGTAGCTCTCGTTTGCCGTAACAGCGCCCGTGCCGCGAATTTTTGCCGTTATCGAGCCGGACTGCGCGTATTGAACCGCCACCTCGGGCAGGGATCTGTTCATAATTGTATTGGAAAAAAAGGTCAACACAAGCATGACCGTAAGAAAGATGATTGCGGCATTTTTTACCCAACCTCTCTTTTTAACCTTTTGTTCTGTCATACATTGTCCGTCCTTTCAAAATGTTTCTCTGAATATGTTGTAATTATAATGTAGGCAAGCAAAAATTTCAAGCGGTAAAGAGTGCTATCCTTTGACGGAGCCGGAGTTTGTGATGCCCTCTACCAATGCCTCCTCGCCGTGGAGGAAGAGCAGAAGCGACGGTATCATGTAGATGGTTGCAACCGCAAAGGCAAGTCCGATTTCGCCCGCGTTTATGGTTGAGAGGAAAACGGAGAGGGGTTGCTTTGCGCCATCCGGCAAGAGGATTATCGGCTGTTCAACCATGTTCCAATAGTCGATAAAGACCAAGATTGCGATTGAATAGAGTGCGCTTCGGCACTGCGGCAGGCAAATTCTTGTAAAAATTTGCCACTCACCCGCTCCGTCCAGCTTTGCCGCTTCAATGAGCGAGCCGGGGATGCGGCGCATGAATTTTGTTAGCAAAAACACGGAGAACGGCGCAAATGCACCCGGCAAAATAATTGCCCACCGTGTATTTAGTATGCCCAGCCAATCGGAAACCAAGTAGTTTGGAACAAGAGTTACTTGGTAGGGCATTAGCATCAGTATAACATAAAAGAAGAACAAAAACGACTTTGCTTTTCCTCGGTATCGCATGAAGCTGTATGCCGCAAGCGCGGCTATTGCAACCTGCAAAATTACAATCGGCACAACCAAAATTACGGAGTTCCAGAATTTTAAGAGGTAGTCCGGACTTTTTATCAGCGCCGTTGTATATTGGCTAAAGGTGACCTTGTCGGGAATGAATTTGAGGTTTACCTTATCGGAAACATAGGTTTTGTGCGTTTTTTCGGAGTCTTGGAAAACCGCGCCGTAGTTCGCCGCGATTTCGGACTGCGCCATAAAGGAGTTTGAGATTGTGAGCACCGTTGGCAAAAGAAAGGCAAGCGCAAAAACTGCGGCAAGGACTGTTAAAGCGGCGCGGCTGAAATAGCGTTTTTTGTTCATCCCTCCACATCCTTTCCAAGCTTGTCCTCAAAGACAAACAGCAAAGCGATGATAACAACCATGACGAGCGCCATTAAAACGGCGGCCGCCGAGAGCTTTTGGTAGTCCAGAGCTTTGAACGTGTTGTTCATAAAATGTTGGAGCATATATAGTCCCTCATAGGGATATTCACCCGTTAGCAGGAAAACCTCGCGGAATACTTTAAAGGAGTTTATAAGTGAAAGTATGGTTACGAAAAGTATTGTCGGGGAAAGGTAGCGCAGGGTGATATTTTTAAATTTGAAAAGAGGGGTTGCACCCTCCATGTCCGCAACCTCCAAAAGCTCCTTTGGAATATTGTTCAGCGCCGCCATGAATAAAATCATGTTGTAGCCAAGGTTTTTCCACAGGAACAGCACCGTTACAACGAGCAGTGCATATTCGGATTTAAGCCAGTCGATTTTATCCGCACCAAACAGTGCTATAAAATCGTTGAGAGAGCCGTTGTTGCTGAATATAACCTGCCAAATCAGAACGACGGAGGCGACAGGAACCATCATGGGGCTAAGGAAAAATGTTCGAAATTGGCTCTTGAACGGGATGTGACTTTCAAGCATTTGCGCGAGTAAAAATGACAAAATCACGGCAAGTGGCACCGCAATTGCCGAAAACTTAGCGGTGTTCTTTGCCGCGGTTATGAAGGCGGAGTTGTGCAGGAGCGCTATGAAATTGTCCAGAAATACAAATTCCTTTTGGATAGGGTTGTTGATGAAGGAATAGTATACTACAACTAAAAAGGGTACGATGAAAAATATGGCAACGCCTAAAATGCTAGGCATAATGAACGCCATATCGCGCAGGCGATCCTTTGTGCGTTCATTTAAATTTCCCCATCTGTTTCTCATCGTACCGCCCTCATCCGCAGGGAGCCGATTTTAATTCGGCTCCCCCGCCTTGTGTGATATATTTGTGTGTGTTTTACTTTTGTTCGTTGACGTAGATGCTCATGCGGCTCTGAACCATTTCGGCCGTTTGCTCAACGGTTTTTTCACCCTTGAAGAACAGTGCGGCTTCTTCTTTTATGATGCCCATAATGCTTTCATCATAAATTCCGGTCTTTTCAACGGAGTCTATAAGTGCTCTGATTTGGTCGGCTTCCTCCTGAGTGATTGCAAAGAAATCAACTGTCATTCCATCGCCCATGCTCATGCCGCCGTGGGAAACGGGAACCTTGTTGCCGTTCTCGTCGGTTCTGTATTCCTGCTCCATAGCCTTTGCAAGCAGCTTGTTGTATGCAGACTGGCTGATGGGGTAGTTCCACTCAAGGCTCTCTTGGTATTCGGGAGTGACAAGTGTGCGCATAAACGCCCAAGCGCCGTCCTTATCCTTGCAGGAGCTGGTCATTGCAAGGCCGCCGCTGAGCATGGCGATGTTTCCGTTTTTGTCGGCTGTCGGCAGACCCTTAAAGGTTATTTTGCCGCCAAACACTGCTTTGTAGTATTGATAGTTTTGGAAGTCGCTCGCATAGAAGTTTTCAAAGAGCTGACGGCCGTCCTTTGCAAGTACGCTTGGGTCTAAATAGCCATCTCCCTCTTGGGGTTCGTCAATCTTTTCGGGGAAGCTCTTTGCAAAGGTGAGAAGCTGTTTAAATTCATCGGTGTTGAATTTGCATTCGCCTGTCTGCCAATCCACATAGCTTTCCATATTAAGCATACAGAGGTTTGTGAGGATAGTATCTCTTGTGACATATGCGCCAAAGGGCACATCGGCATTGGGATGCTCGTCGATTATTTTTTGCATTTCTTCTATTGTCCAGCCCATTTCATCGCCGACAACGGAGGATGCGCCGATAATGGAGCTTACGCCAAAGCTTGAAACGAGCTGATAGAGCTTGCCATCGGTTTCAACAGCCTTCATAATGCTGGGGAAGAAATCATCACGCTTAATTCCGGTGTCCTTGTCGATGTACGGGTTAAGGTCCTCAAGGAGTCCCTTGGAGGCGTACTGACGATAGGGCATATTGGAAACGTCGATAATATCGGGCACCTTGCCGGAGATTATCTCGGTGTTCAGCTTGGTTTGTCCTGCTGTGTAATTGTCCTCGGTGTTAAACTCGGAATAGTCCAAAACCTCAACGCGGTAATCGGGGTTGGTTTTGTTGAACTTGAGAAGCTCTTTTCGAATGTTGTAGTCGAGATACATGGTTGCCATGGTAATGATTTTTTTCTGTTTCGCTTCACTTCTCGGAGTTTTTGTAAGGGTTATTACTTCATAGCTTGCGCCGCCCTCGTTGTTCCAATCATTGGTAATTGCGAATACGTTGCCGTCGTCAAGAATAGTGCTGAACGAAACATTGTTTCCGTCCACATCGGAGTTCAGCCAAGAAAGAATTTTTGTGGATTTTTCCGTTGCGGCATCATAGCCAAAAAGTGAGCCGCCGTCGGTGTAGCAAAAATCATATTCGTTGCCGCCGGAGCTGGTTTGGTAGGCGTTTGCGGGAAGTGCAACCTCCTTGCCCCAGTCCTTTTTTGCAAGGTCAACGGTTTTGAGTACGTTTTTGCCTTCCTTTGAGCGTGTGGAAACACCAACTGTACCGTCCTTGAGCATTATGATGCGGTCCAGCCAGCCATCAACAGAAACCTTAAATTGGAAAGCACCTGCCTTGTCAACAACATAAACTGTGCTGTTGCCATCGGTTAGGTAGAGGTTGCCTGTTTTGTCTGTGCTCATGTCACCGACATAGAACTGCATACCCATGTTTTCTTCTTCACTGCCGGCAGCGGGCTTTTCAACAAATTGGCTGATATCAAGGCTGCTGATTTCCGCGCCGGTGTTTGAAAGCTTGCGGATAAGAACCTTGCTGTCATCGTGGTCATAAAATTCCCATTTATCCTGCTTTGTGGCGTCAAAATCCGGGGGGAGATTGAAATAGGTTGTGCGGATATTTTCAGCCACCCAAACATTTCCCTCGGCATCCGCAATAACTTTGTTAAGGTTTGCGCCGCCCTCTTGACCCTCCGGCGCTTTGGGCGCGGCATAATCGGCAAGCTTGTGGTAATCGGAGCCATCGGTTTTAACGCTGTAGATTGTTGGGACATATGTAATTTCGGGCATATCGGGCATTACCGCAGTGGAGGAGGAGGCCATGCCGTCCGGGCTGACATTAACCACTGCCTTTTCCCTTGCGGCCATCATGGTTTCTTCCATCTTTTTCATTTCTTCTTCGGTTAATGCCTTACCCTCGGCATCTGTCGGAACATTCGCTGTGAAATATATTGTGCCGTTTGCGCCATAGGGGCTGCTCATTTCCGTGATTTCCTTGGGCAGGCTTGTGTATTTTGGTATATACACAAATTCCGAAAGCGCCTCCCCGTTTGTTCCCTCGCCCTTCTTGTCGCCACAGGCTGTCAGCGGCATGGCAAGAAACGTGAAAGCAAGCACTACGGACAGCGCTTTTGTCAGACCGTTCTTCTTCATATTAACTCTCCTTATTGTTGTCACATTTTAAGTGTATTGCTCGTATTAGTACGCGTATAATAATATCACCGCATTTTGTGCTTGTCAACAGTTTGTTCAATCTTTGTCGAATGGCGGTCATATTCCATATTTCGTATGTCGGAATGTATGACGTTAGCGGTTTTGAAATGTTCCACTTTTTAGTATACAATAATTTGCATCTTCCTTGTAACAAAATGCGCTCTTTGATAAAAATCGAGAAAGCTCGTTCACGCTATTAAAAATATGCTCTTGTATCCGACAATAATCGCAAATTTCGGGCTTGCGTCATTCCCTATTTGGGCATTCGGGATAAAATGTAACTTGACATAATGCCGTAATGCTGTTACAAATAAGGGAGTTGTATTTTTACAGCTCTCTTGCGCGTGTAATCCCCGCGCACATTTACCATCACAACAATTCAGCATTTTTGGGATTTCCGCTGTTCGGAAACCGGCAGGCGCCCTTCCCTTTCAAGCAAACCTGCATAGGAGAGAAAATGAAATCTACCTCACATTTCGCAATGGGTCACCTACTATATGCTTCGCTCCAAAAGCGCGGCATTTACTTAAACCGCATAGCCTTTGTCTACGGAAACATAGCACCCGACTACACCCCCGCAATGCTTGTTTCACCTCATTTCAACAAAGTATGCACCCGCTCCCTAACAGAGCTTATAAGCACGCTCCCCCAGCTCCCCTTGGGCGCAAACGGGCGTGTCGGTGCCGAATATTCAAAGCAGCTCGGCATTATGTGCCACTTCCTCTGCGACTATTTCTGCTTCGCCCATAACGACGATTTTGCCGGCAGCATCAAGCAGCACCGCAAATATGAGGATGAACTGGACGCATTTATGCGCCGCGAATGCCTCAAGCTTCTCGATGTAGGAGCAAAAAATCATGTTTCCGCCCAACTGAGCAGCAGACTCCTCTGGAATTGCATAGAAGCCCGCAAGGAAGAATACCTCTCTCTCGGCTACACGCTGGAAAATGACCTCATGTTTTCTTTCGATGCCTGTGTTACATCAATTTCAACACTGGTTGCCCTCTCCCAAAAGGTTCCTGTGCCCGCCACCACCATCAGCGTGGAGGACATATTCACTTCACTTAAAGGCTATGCCACCGGCGATTGCCTAATCTACCGTATGTTCTTTTTCCGAAACCGCCGCAACAACATCTTTTTCCTACCGGACTTAATGCCCCCAATCAGGGCTTACGCATAAAAAAATTCTGCCAAGAAGTTTTTAAGCTTTTTGGCAGAATTTTTATTTTACCGCTGTTTTTAA
>JAVVUU010000008.1:0-29965 GCA_036653035.1 Oscillospiraceae bacterium | reverse complement strand
AATATATAGCGTAAACGCTATAAGTCTGCAAGCAGACATTATAATTTCTCATCGGAGGTGCTCATGGCTATCGTTCGTCTGGACAAAATAATATCCGACAACGGACTTGCTACGCGTAGTGAGGCAAAAAAAATTATTCGCGCGGGGCGTGTGCAGGTTGACGGCGTACCCGTCACGGACAGTGATGCAAGAATAAACTCCGATTTGTCGGAGATATTGTTTGACGGCAGGGCGATAAGCTCCGGCAGTCACCGCTATATCATGCTCAACAAACCGGACGGAGCCTTGTCCGCAACAGAGGACAGGGAGCAAAAGACGGTTATCGACCTACTCTCTCCGGAGCTTGGGCGCTGCGGCCTTTTTCCGGTCGGCAGGCTTGACAAGGACACAACAGGACTTTTACTCCTAACAAACGACGGCGATTTTTGCCACCGTGTAACCTCGCCAAGGCAAATGATAAGCAAGGTTTACGAGGTCTTTACCGGTGAACGACTGCTTGCCGAGGATGCAAAAAAATTTGGCGGCGGCATCATATTGCGCGATGGAACGCATTGTCTTGCAGCCGAGCTTAAAATTGATGGGAACAATACACGCCATGCCTTCGTCAAAATATATGAGGGCAAATACCACCAAATAAAGCGTATGTTTGCCGCCGTCGGAAAACCGGTTTTAAAGCTGAAGCGCATTTCAATAGGCGGCTTGAAACTGGACGAAGCGCTTGATTTCGGCGAATACCGCGAGCTTAACAGAACCGAAATAGAGCTGATTTTCCAAGAAAATGTTACAGATTAGATGCAATTTGTAATGATGTTTACAAACAACGCGGTACACCTTTGTAAATTACACAGATATACAAGGGCTGTATATCTGTGATACAATAGCAAAATATATATTAAAGTATATATTTAAATTTATTTAACAACGAAAATAAGGGCACACGCCCATCTGATACAGGAGGACGAATTATGTCGAGCGTAACATTAAAAGGTATTTGCAAGACCTATCCGGGGGACGTCGTAGCTGTTTCGGACTTCAACATGGAAATTGCAGACAAGGAATTTGTAATTTTGGTCGGGCCCTCCGGCTGTGGAAAATCAACAACTCTGCGCATGATTGCGGGGCTTGAGGAAATTACGGCGGGAGAGCTATACATAGACGACAAGCTTGTGAACGACGTTCCGCCAAAGGATAGGGACATTGCAATGGTTTTCCAAAACTATGCCCTCTACCCGCACATGACGGTCTTTGAAAATATGTCCTTCGGCCTAAAAATTCGCAAAACCCCGCGCGACGAAATTCGTCGTCGTGTCAATGAGGCGGCGAAAATTTTGGAAATCGAAAGTCTGCTAAAGCGTAAGCCGGCGGCACTTTCCGGCGGCCAACGTCAGCGTGTAGCTCTGGGACGGGCAATTGTCCGCAACCCAAAGGTTTTTCTGCTGGATGAGCCGCTTTCAAACCTTGACGCAAAGCTTCGCACAACCATGCGCGCCGAGCTTGCAAAGCTCCACGCAAAGCTCCAAACCACCTTCATCTATGTAACGCACGACCAAACCGAGGCCATGACAATGGGCACCCGAATTGTCGTTATGAAGGACGGCTACGTCCAGCAAATTGCGCCCCCACAGGAGCTTTTCGATAAGCCCTGCAACCTCTTTGTCGCAACCTTCATGGGCACCCCGCAAATGAACATTTCCGAGGGTGAATTGATAGACGAAAACGGCACAAGCTATATCGAGTTCGGCGAAAATGACAACAAAAAGCGCGTTGCGCTTCCTCCCGAAAAGGGCAGAAATCCGGAGGTGCTTGCATATGTCGGCAAAAAAATTCTCTTTGGAATTCGTCCGAATGACATCCACGGCGAGCCGGAATTTATCGCGCAGCACGCCGAACAGACAGTTGAAGCCGAGGTCGAATTTGTCGAGCTTTTGGGAGCGGAAAGCAACGTCTTTTTAAAGGTGTCGGGAGTGGAATTTGCCTCCGTAATCGACTCCAAGGTTCACATTGCCGCCAACAGCAGCGTGCAGGTTGCGTTCGACACAGCCGCGCTTCACATTTTTGATGCCGAAACGGAAAAGACAATTACAAATTAGTTTTTGCAAGAAAAAAGTCGAACATGGCATCCAACAAAAAATTATTTACCATCGGAAAGCACCCGTATTCGTCGGTTTGTACAAAGAAATGCATACAACAAGCGTGGGGATAATGTCCAAAAACTGAGCATTATGTCAAAAACAACTAGTCGGATGTGCCATAAATGCCTAAAATGAATAATAACATTACAAAAAATTAAAAATATTTACAAATAATCCTCAAAAATCTATTGAAAAAAGCAACAAAATACGTTATTATGTAAAGCGATAGTTTTCATTGCTTTTTTTGGGAGGAGAAACTATGTCAAGCAGGATTTTTCAAAGCGTTATTGTCCAAATGAAAGAGGCCACCGACAGATGTATAGGCGTAATTGATTCCGATGGTTTTGTAGTTGCGTGTAGCGAGCTGTCCTCAATAGGCACAAAGCTCGAAAATCTCCAAGGCATTTCAACTGAATTATTAGATCAGTTTTTTGTCGCGGGAACACGCACCTTTAAAGTTCTTGGAAGTCTAAATTCAAGGTTCGATTATGCTGTTTTTGTCGAAGGCAGGGATTCAACCGCAAGGTGCGTCTGCATTATGGCCGCCGTTGCGTTCAACGAAGCAAAAACCAATTACGACGAAAAGTACAACAAGGCAACCTTTGTCAAAAACATCATTTCCGACAACATTTTGCCGGGTGATGTTTATGTCCGCGCAAAGGAGCTTAATTTTGTTGCGGATGTTCCGCGCGCTGTCATCCTTATCCGCCAAACGGATAAGTCCGACATTGCGGCGTTTGAGCTTATTCAGGGAATGTTCCCCGATAAGCAAAAGGACTTTGTCCTCAGCATGAGCGAAACCGACATTGTTGTAATTAAGGAGCTTGAGCTTGGTGCGGAAGCGAAGGACGTTTCCCACATGGCGGAGGGCATCCGTGACACCATCAATGCCGAGCTGTTCGTAAAAACCGTCATAGGTATCGGAACTGTCGCAAAGCATCTGCGTGAGCTTGCGGATCGCTACAAGGAAGCCCAGGTTGCAATTGAGGTCGGCAAGGTTTTTGAAACGGAAAAATCTGTTATCCACTACGAAAATCTCGGCATAGGCCGCATCATCTATCAGCTTCCAACAACTCTCTGTGAAATGTTCCTCAGCGAGGTTTTCAAGAAAAACCCGATAGAGGCGCTGGATCAAGAAACGCTCTACACAATAAACAAGTTTTTTGAAAACAACCTAAACGTGTCCGAAACCTCAAGAAAACTATTTGTCCACCGCAACACTCTTGTCTATCGTTTAGAAAAAATCAAAAAACTAACGGGTCTTGATTTGCGCGAGTTTGACCATGCAATTGTCTTTAAGGTCGCATTGATGGTAAAGAAATATCTAAACTCGCAAAACTCAAAATCCTAGGCATTTGCCGCGGGCGCACACGGCGTATTTAGGTTCTGCCCTGTGTTAAGCGCGGCATGGGAGGTAAATTTATGGTCCTTATGAACGATGTTTCCATGGTCTATGAAAACAGCGGCACGGTTGCCGCCAACGGCATAGGTCTTGAAATAACCGAAGGGGAGTTTGTTTTCCTTGTCGGCCCGTCCGGCTCGGGAAAAACAACTATCATCAAGCTCCTTACAGGGGAAGTCAAAGCCACATCCGGTGAAATAATCGTCAACGACTTCGATATGTGCAACATCAAGCCACGCAGGCTTCCAATGCTCAGACGCACGGTCGGCGTAATTTTCCAAGATTTCAGACTCATAGACGACAAAAACATCTACGAAAACGTCGCATTCGCAATGCGCGTTGTTGGAGCAAGCAAAAAAGAAATACAAAAGCGCGTGCCATATGTGCTCGAGCTTGTAGGTCTTGAGGGACGCGAAAAACGTCTGCCGCAGGAGCTATCCGGCGGCGAGCAGCAGCGTGTTGCAATTGCCCGCGCACTTGTTAACAGTCCGCGGCTCATAATTGCCGACGAACCTACGGGCAACCTCGACCCCGTTAAAAGTCTTGAGCTTATGCTTTTACTTGAGAAGATAAACGAACTTGGAACCACGGTTCTTGTCGTAACGCATGAAAAGGAGCTTGTAAACTCCTTCTCAAAACGAGTTGTCGCGATAGACCAAGGCTCCATAGTAAGCGACGGAATGGATGGGTATTACAGCTATGAGATTCATGAATAAAGTCGGCTATCTTATCAGCGAAGGCTTCAAAAGCATTTTTACGCATGGCTTTATGTCCTTCGCCTCCGTTACAATAATTTTGGCCTGCCTAACAATTATGGGAAGCTTCTCACTTCTCGCAGTCAACATAGACGCGCTGATAAGCAATCTTGAGGATCAAAACGAGGTGCTCGCTTTCGTCGATGAAAGCCGTTCCGAAACCGACGCGCGGGCAATAGAAAAAGACCTTAAAGCCGTAGAAAACGTCAGCGAAGTCAAATTCGTTTCCCGCGACGAAGCTATGGACAACTTCAGAGGTCAATACGAAAACAAATCCATGTTTGATGGCATCGATTCCACAACCTTCCGCCATAGATACATCATCTATCTCGATGATATCAGCCTCATGGAAACCACACAGGGACACCTCGAAAATGTTGACGGCATAGCAGATGTCAGCGCCCAGCTCGACATTTCAAAGGGCTTTGTAACAGTTCGCAACATCGTCAGCGCAGTTTCACTTGTCCTAATCGTCATTTTGTTCATCGTATCGGTGTTCATAATGTCAAACACAATAAAGCTAACAACCTTCGGCCGCCGCGAGGAAATTTCCATTATGAAAATGGTCGGCGCAACAAACAGCTTCATCCGTACCCCCTTTGTTGTTGAAGGCTTAACTCTCGGTGTAATCGGTGCAGGGCTTGCTTTCGCACTGGAATGGGGCATTTACACCCTCATCTGCGATAAGGTCATGACAAGTATTGCGGGCAGCTATGTAAACGTCATTCCGTTCACAACCCTTATGGGGCCTGTTGCACTGGTGTTCCTTGCCGTTGGCGTCGTTGTCGGAACCTTTGGCGGAACAATTGCAATACGCAACTACCTAAAGGTTTAAGCGCCTCGTTCGGGCCAATAAGCCACAGGGTAATTATAGTAAGGAAAAGCACCCGTGCGGGAGCTTCTCGAAACCAAGCGTCAGCAAAAGTGTATAGGAGGTTTCTATGCAAAAAAGTAGGAAAAAATTTGTTTCAATAGTATGTATCGTTTTGGTTGCAGTCCTAATAGGCTCGCTGCTGTTCTCGGCTCTCGGGTCGGCAATGGCTGTAACGCAGTCCGAAATTGATGCCCTGAAAAGCCAGCAGGCAACCTTGGAGCAACAGAAAAAAGACCTTAAAACAAAAATAGGCGGTCTTGAAACTCAAAAGGCAACTGTAGTTGAAAAGAAAACCGCACTTGATGAACAAAACGAGGTCGCCCGTCAGGAAATTGAAATCATAGACGAGCAAATCGCCCTCTACGACGAGCTTATCCAGAAAAAAGCGGTGGAGCTTGAAAAGGCAAAAGAGGATGAGGAAGCTCAAAAGAAAGCCCTGCGCGTTCGCATGAGGGCAATGGAAGAAAATGGCGACATCTCCTATTTTGCCATTCTTTTTGAATCAAAAGGCTTCTCCGATCTCCTCTCAAGACTCGACGACGTATCCGAAATTATGAAGCACGACAATGCACTTGAGGATGCTTACATAGCCGCAAGAGAACGTGTTGAAAAGGTAAAAGCCGAATACGAAGCAACACAGGCGGAGCAGGAGAGCACAAGAGCCGAGCTTCAGCAAAAGAAAGCCGAGCTTGAAGGTCAAATTGCCACGGCGGTTGAGCTTATAGCGGGACTTGAAAGCGACATCGAAAAAGCAAAGGCCGAGGACAGCGCAAACGCTGCCCGTGAAGCGGCAGTTCGCAGCCAAATCGACCAAAAGGTAGCTGAGCTTGAGCGTCAGCAGCAGGAGCAAATCAATGCCGGCGGTTCCGTTACCACAGGCTCCGGCAACTTCACATGGCCAACACCCTCCTGCACATCTGTCGGCTCCGGCTTTGGATACAGAACGCACCCGATTTTTGGCGATAAGCGTTTCCATTCCGGCGTTGATATCGGTGCATCCCACGGTGCAACAATTGTTGCCGCAGACTCGGGAACAGTTGTTTCCGCAGTTTACAGCTCATCCTACGGCAACTATGTCGTAATCAGCCACGGCAACGGAAACTCCACCCTCTATGCGCACATGAGCTCCATGGCGGTTTCTGCCGGTCAAACCGTTTCAAAGGGCGACACAATAGGCTATGTCGGCTCCACCGGCTGGTCAACAGGCGCCCACCTACACTTCGAAATCAAAATCGGCGGCACTCTTGTCGATCCTATGAGCCAGTTCTGATTTTAGAAGCAGCAATCAGTTTAGCCGGGCAGTCCTCGCGGGCTGTCCGGCTAATTATGGATTTTGGGGAATAGATAGCATCCAAGGGGGGAATGCTTCCACCTTGGATGCAAAATGTATTGTAATGGAGTTTTTATGAAAAAACGCTTTTCTGCTTTAAATGTAGCTTTGGCCTGCATACTCAGTGCGTGCATTGCGATTGGATGTATGTTTTTTGTGTTCGTTTCAAAATATGGCGAGGTAACCTCCGTTCCCGCCGCAGGAAAATTTGCCGCCATCTACAATGTGATTGAGAATTACTATGTCGGTGACGCGGACATGGAGCAAATTGCGGACTTTGCATACAGAGCCATGGTTTACGCAACGGAGGATGAATGGAGCTACTATATGTCGCCGGAGGAATACGAAGAATACAAGCATTTCCAAGACAACACTTACAGCGGCATAGGAATTACAGTATCCTCCGATGGAGAAAATCCCCTGCACACTATTGAAATTATTGCAGAAAATTCACCCGCGCAGAGAGCGGGGCTTCTCGTGGGCGACACCTTGCTAACGCTTGGCGGCAAAAATCTGGAGGGCATGAGCAGCTCCGAGATAAGGGCGCTTATTGTCGAAAAAGAGGGCAAGGAATTTCAAATTTCCGTCAAGACAAAGGACGGAACCGAAAAAACCGTTACAGTTGCATCCGAAGCGATTTACACCGAGCCTGTTAAGGGCGAAATGCTTGAAAACAATGTCGGCTATATCAAAATCAAAAATTTTGAAACCGGCTGCGGCGAGGGAATAAACACAGCCCTTGACAAGCTTGTTGCGGATGGCGCAAAAAGCATCGTTTTTGATGTGCGCAACAATCCCGGCGGCTTGCTTGAGGAGCTTTTGAAAGCGCTCGACCACATCCTGCCGGAGGGCGAAATTTTCGTTTCACGCGATAAGCTGGGCAATGAAAAGGTTGAAACCTCGAATGCGGACTGTGTGGATATCCCCATGGCGGTGCTTATTAACGAGAACACCTACAGCGCGGCGGAATTTTTTGCGGCGGCGCTTTCGGAATTTGACTGGGCAACAACGGTTGGCAGCAGCACAACGGGAAAAGCGCGTTCGCAGATTAGCATTGAGCTGACAGACGGCAGTGCTGTACACATTTCCACAAACAGCTACCTAACGCCGAAAAGAGTTGACCTCTCCGAAACCGGCGGACTTGTTCCAAACATCAAAACCGACATAAACGAGGAAAACGCCGCATATCTTGCAGCGGGGCAACTGGCTCATGACAAGGATGAGCAGCTTTTGTCTGCAATTTCAGGGCTAAACGCCGATATCGACAAATGATTACGGTTTGTTCGGCTTGACACGGCGTTACTTTCTATCTATAATACGTTAATATGGTGTCAATCTGTATTTTAATGTGTAAACTCATGTAATTATTATATTTTTATATAACAAAGGGGCAAATATGATGGCAGATGTTAAATTTAAAATGAGTCGAGAGCGCCTTGACGAAATTCGCGAGGAGCTGCTTTACCTGGAAACCGTTCGTGAAAAGGAAGTTTCCGAGCAAATTAAAGAGGCTCGCTCCTTTGGCGACCTCTCCGAAAACAGCGAATACGACGAAGCCAAAACCGAGCAGGGCAAGCTGTATTCAAAAATCGCGGAGCTGAAAAATGTTCTTGAAAACTCCGAGGTAATCGAAAAATCCGAAAACACAAACGGTGTCGTTTTGGGCAGCCGCATAAAGGTTGAATGCTTGGAGGACGGCGAGCACGAGGAATATCAAATCGTCGGCTCCCAAGAAGCCAACCCAATGACCGGCAGAATTTCGGACGATTCACCCTTTGGACGCGCCCTGCTTGGGCACGCCATCGGCGACACGGTTGCGGTTGAAGCACCCGTAGGCACAATAAACTACAAAATTATCACAATCCAAAATAAACATTCCTAAGAAGAAAGGGTTTATTCATATGAGTCAAGAAGTCAATCCCGAAGAAGTTGTTGACATATCGGAAATTCGCCAAATCCGCCACGATAAGCTTTCAAAGCTCCGCGAGGACAATCGCGATCCCTTCGTCGAAACAAAATACACCAGAACCGCATACAGTGCCGAAATCAAAGATGATTTTGAAAGCTGGGATGAAAAGGACGTTTCACTTGCCGGTCGGCTCATGTCAAAACGTGACATGGGCAAAGCTTTTTTTGCCGATATCATGGACGACAAGGGCAGAATGCAGCTATATGTCCGCATAAACGACCTTGGCGACGAGGCCTTTGCAGAATTTAAAAAGTGGGATATCGGCGACATCATCGGCGTTACCGGCTTTGTTTTCCGCACACGCAAGGGCGAAATTTCCGTCCACTGCAAAACAATCAAGCTGCTTTCCAAGTCGCTTTTGCCACTGCCGGAAAAATTCCACGGCCTGACCGACCTTGAAACCCGCTATCGTCAGCGCTATGTTGACCTCATTATGAACCCCGAGGTTCGCCGCAACTTCGAAATCCGCAGCCGTTTTATCCGCCACGTCCGCACATTTTTGGACAATCGCGGCTATATGGAGGTTGAAACCCCTGTTCTAAATACCATTTCCGGCGGCGCAACAGCGCGCCCCTTTATCACCCACCACAACACGCTCGACATTGATATGTATATGCGCATCGCAACGGAGCTTCACCTAAAGCGCCTTGTCGTCGGCGGTATTGAGCGCGTTTACGAAATTGGCCGCATCTTCCGCAACGAGGGCATGGACACCAAGCACAACCCCGAATTTACAACCGTCGAGCTTTACGAGGCCTATGCCGACTTTAACGACATGATGGATCTTTTCGAGGCACTGCTCTCCTCCGCCGCTCAGGATATTCTTGGCACCTATGAAGTTACATGGCAGGGCGAAAACATAAACCTTGCACCCGGCTGGGAGCGTCTTACAATGGCGGAAGCCGTTAAAAAATATCTTGGCGCGGACTTTATGTCCATCTCCACCGACGAGGAAGCAATGGCGCTTGCAAAATCCGTTGGCGTTGGTCTGCCCGCCGGAAAAGACCCCACCTGGGGCAACCTCCTCTATGAATGCTTTGACCAAAAGGTTGAGGAAAAGCTTGTTCAGCCAACATTTATAACAATGCACCCTGTGGACGTTTCGCCTCTTGCAAAGCGTAGCCCAACAGACCCGCGCCTTACGGAGCGCTTTGAGCTGTTCATTTGCCACAGCGAAATGGGAAATGCCTTTTCCGAGCTGAACGACCCAATCGACCAAAAGCAGCGCTTCCAAAAGCAGGCGGAAATGCGCAGCCGCGGCGATAATGAGGCCGGCATGATGGATGAAGACTTTATAACCGCTCTCGAATATGGTATGCCCCCAACGGGTGGCCTTGGCATCGGCATCGACCGCTGTGTAATGCTGCTAACGGGTGTTGACTCCATCAGAGAAATAATTCTATTTCCCACAATGAAACCAACTGACGCGTAAAGCGAAAGGCTGTGGCAGGGCGCTTTGCCCAGTCACAGCCTTGCGTCGCTTTTCAACAGTCGAATAAAGTCGAAGCCGATTAACGGAGGATAAAATGGAACACATCACCTCTCGCAAAAACCGAATAATAACGCATTTGAAGTCCCTTTCAACGGACGGCGCATATCGCCGTGAAGCGGGCGAATTTATCTGTGACGGCGAAAAGCTTTTGCGTGAGGCCATCTCCTGCGGAGCAAAAGTAAGCTGCGTCCTTTGGGGCGGAGAAGCTTTTGAAATTCCATCGGAAATTGAGCAATATTCCTGTCCTGCGGAGCTTATGCAGCACGTTTCACCTCTGAAAAGCTCGCAAGGCCCCGTGTTTTCCGTTAAAATTTCGGATGGTGGGGAACAGAGCAAAAATGTGCAAGGCTCCGTTTTGGTTCTTGAAAATGTTCAGGACCCCGGAAATGTCGGTACGGTTATTCGCACGGCAAATGCCTTGGGAATTTGCGCCGTGGTTCTTGTCGGCGATTGTGCGGATTTATACAACCCCAAAACCGTCCGCGCAAGCATGGGCGCAATTTTTCGCCAGCGTGTGCTTGAAGTTAAATTGGACGCGCTTTCCGCATTTATTTCAGAAAACGGTCTGCGGCTTTACGGCGCGGCGCTCTCCGAAACGGCGGAGGATATACGCAATACAGACATGAAAAAAATTGCGGTCGCCGTTGGAAGCGAGGGGCGCGGCTTGTCGGAAGCTCTGCTTTCACTCTGTGACGGACAGCTAATAATTCCCATGCAGCCGGGGAGCGAATCGCTCAACGCGGCGGTTGCCGCCTCCATAATAATGTGGGAAATGCGGCGCACTCAATAAGGGGAGGTGCAGCGATTGTCAACTCTAAAATACTGGGTTTGGCTCTCATCACTCAGCGAGCTAAAGCCAAAAACACGTTTCGGCTTGCTGGATATTTTCGGAGACCCCGAGTCCATATATTTTGCCGACGACAGACAGCTCATGGAGCGATGTCACCTGACAGATACTGAGCGAGCATTCCTTACAAACAAAAACCTTAACAGAACAAACGAAATTCTCGAAAGCTGTCAGCAGGACAACATCACAATTTTGACACTTCAAGATATCGCCTATCCCAAAAGGCTTAGGAACATTTTTGACCCACCTGTCGTCCTTTATATAAAGGGAAGACTTCCCACAATGGACGAGCAGGCGGCAATTGCCATTGTCGGCACCCGCAAGGCAACGCCCTATGGCTTAAAAATGTCGCGCAAAATGGGCTTCGAAATCACCAAGTGCGGCGGACTTGTCGTAACGGGGCTTGCCGCCGGAGTTGACAGCGCCTCTGCGGAGGGTGCGCTTCGTGCGGGGCACGGCTGTGTAGGCGTCCTGGGCTGTGCGATTGATGTTGTGTACCCCGCCTTCAATACAACGCTTTACGACGACGTTACAGCCGCCGGCGCGCTTGTCAGCGAGTATCCGCCGGGAACACCGACGGCACCAAAGAATTTTCCCGAGAGAAACCGCATAATAAGCGGACTTTCCGTCGGCGTAACAATCATAGAAGCACCCTTTCGAAGCGGCGCACTAATAACCGCCGCAAGTGCCCTGGAGCAGGGACGGGAGGTCTTTGCCGTTCCCGGAAATGCGGATGCTCCAAACTGCTTTGGCTCAAACGCGCTAATCCGCGACGGGGCGGCGCTTGTCACCTGCGGGTGGGATATCCTTGAGGATTTTGAACAGCAGTTTCCCGACAAAATCGCCAAGCCAAGCCCCGCAAAATTGGACGTATCGCATGAAAAGGAAGCAGATTATGAGGGCGTCCAAGCAGTCCGCGCAAAGGCGGATTTGCCCAAATATCCGCCCGAAACAGGCAGGGGTTTTGCGAAGCTTCGCGTGAAAAACGAAAGAAAAAAGATTGACAAGCCAATAAAGCGGGAATATATTGATTTGAAAGAACAGCTCTCCCAGCTAACGGAAACACAATTGAAGATAGTATCCGTCATGGATGAAACCTCAAAGCACATAGACGATATAACAGAGCTTGCGGGGCTTAATATGCCAACGGTGCTTTCGGAAATGACTATTCTTCAAATAAAAGGCTTCGTAACGCAGGAGAACGGAAAGCGCTTTACCCTTAACATCGGAAAGCGATGAATACATTTAAGAATTGAGGTCAGACATGGCAAAATCAAAAACCAATCTGGTCATTGTTGAGTCGCCTGCCAAGGCAAAAACCATAGAAAAATATTTAGGCCCAAATTACAGCGTTGTTGCATCCATGGGTCATTTGCGGGATCTTCCCAAGAGCACCATGGGTGTTGATATAGAAAATGGCTTTGAACCCGACTACCAGCCCGTCAAGGGGCGCGAGGAAGTAATTGCCGATTTGCAAAAACGAGCCGATAATGCCGGCATCGTTTATCTCGCGACCGACCCCGACCGCGAGGGAGAAGCAATTTCGTGGCACCTGAAAGAGATGCTCTCGCTGTCCGATGACAGAGCAAGGCGCGTCACCTTCAACGAAATCACAAAAAAAGTTGTCAATGAAAGCATTGCCGCCCCGCGTGACATCGACATTGATTTAGTCAACGCACAGCAGGCAAGACGAATTTTGGATCGCATTGTCGGCTATAAGCTCAGTCCTTTGCTGTGGCGCAAGGTGCGCCGCGGCCTTTCGGCAGGCCGTGTTCAGTCCGTTGCCACACGCATGGTAGTCGATAGAGAAAACGAAATCACAGCCTTTACACCCGAGGAATACTGGCTTTTGGATGTAACGCTCGACCGCATCGAAAAAAAGGGCAGCTTTGTCGCCCGCTTCCACGGTACGGAAGAAAAAAAGCAGGAGCTTCACACCGAGGCCGATGTTCAAAAGGTTGTTGAGGCCATTTCAAAGGACGAATTTTACATCAAGAGCGTCAAGCGCGGCGAAAAGCAGCGCAGTCCCTCGCCACCGTTCATAACCTCCACTCTCCAGCAGGAGGCTTCACGCCGTTTGGGAATGACTCCGCGCCGAACAATGTCAATTGCACAGCAGCTCTATGAGGGCGTTGACATCACAGGCGAGGGCACAATAGGTCTTATCACCTACATGAGAACAGACTCCCTGCGCCTTTCGGAGGACGCAACCTCCGCCGCAAAAAAGTTTATCATAGGCCGCTACGGTGCCGAATATTACCCCGAAAAAACGCGCGTTTTTAAAACCAAGAGCGGCGCTCAGGACGCGCATGAAGCCATCCGTCCGAGTAATGTTGAGCTTACGCCCGAGCTTATAAAAAAAGACCTAACGCCCGAGCAATACAGGCTATATCGCCTGATTTGGGGGCGCTTTACAGCCTGCCAAATGGCAAATGCCCTCTATGACAGCGTAACTATTGACGCTGTTTCCGCGGGATACGTTTTCAGAGCCAACAATTCCGAAATTAAATTCGCGGGCTACACAGCCGTTTATGAGGAAGCCAAGGACGAAGAATCAAGCGAACGCCAAAAGCCTCTCCCCGATTTGAGTGAGGGCGAACGTGTAAAGCTTGCAAAATTAAATCAGGAGCAGCAATTCACCCAACCCCCAACGCGCTACACGGAGGCAACCCTCATCCGCGCGATGGAGGAAAAAGGAATAGGCCGCCCAAGCACATATGCCCCGACAATCAGCACAATCACAAGCCGTGAATATGTTGTCAAGGAGGGCAAGTATTTAAGACCGACTGTTTTGGGCGGGGTAGTAACAGACCTCATGAAGGAGCGCTTCCCCGACATTGTTGACCTCAAATTCACAGCTCGTATGGAGGACACGCTCGACGGCGTTGAAGAGGGAAAGCGCGTTTGGAAGGACGTACTTTCCGAGTTTTACACCACCTTCGACAACGAAATGCAGGAGGCGGAAAAGGCACTTGAGGGACAGCACATAAAAATTCCGGACGAATTTTCGGACGAAATTTGCGACAAGTGCGGACTTCAAATGGTTGTAAAATCCGGCCGCTTCGGTCGTTTTCTTGCCTGCCCCGGCTATCCGGACTGTGACTTCACAAAGCCCATAGTCATCGAAATGCCCGGAAAGTGCCCAAAGTGCGGCAGCCGCATTTTAAAGCGCACCTCCAAAAAGGGCTACACCTACTACGCCTGCGAGCGCGGTGCGGAGTGCGGCTTTATGACTTGGGATGTTCCGGTTAAGGAAAATTGCCCCGAATGCGGAAAAACCCTGTTCAAGCTCTCCGGCAGAGGTAAAAAGACACCGTTCTGCGTCAATGAAGAATGCTCCGCTTTCCTCCCCGAGGATAAGCGCGGATATAGGAAAAAAGCCGCTGCCGAGGGTGGCGAAGAAAAAACCGAGGGTGAAACCACAGCCGAGGGTGACGAAACCAAAACGGCCAAGAAGCCGGCAGCCAAAACCGCCGCAGCAAAGAAGCCCGCCGCAAAAAAGACAACAAAGGCAGCAACGGCAAAAACCGCAACGGCAAAAGCAACAACAAAAACCGCCGCCGCAAAGACCACCGAAGCCAAAGCCACCGCAAAAACCACAACGGAAAAAACAACGGCGAAAAAGCCAACAGCTGCAACCAAAACCGCCGCGAAATCCCCTGCAAAAGCCGCCGCAAAAAAGCCGGCGGAGGGTACAGACACCGAAAATAAGCCGAAAACGGCAGCAAAAAAAGCACCCGCAAAAACCAAAAAAGCGGAGTAGCATAGAGGAGAGAGCGATTGAACACTGTAACGGTTATAGGCGCGGGACTTGCGGGCAGCGAGGCTGCATGGCAGCTTGCAGAGCGGGGAACACTTGTTCGCCTTATTGAAATGAAGCCCGAAAAAATGACTCCCGCCCACAGCGCCCCAACCTTCGCAGAGCTTGTTTGCTCAAACTCTCTCCGAAGCGATGAGCTTTCAAACGCCGTTGGTCTTTTAAAAGAGGAGCTGCGCCGGCTTGGTTCGCTAATCATGGAATGTGCGGATGCAAACCGTGTTGCGGCGGGCGGAGCCTTGGCAGTTGACCGCGAGAAATTTTCACAGGCGGTTACGGACAAAATTAAAAACCACCCGAACATAGAAATCATTTCCGAGGAGGCCTTGGAAATTCCCGAGGGCGAAGTTATAATTGCCACAGGCCCGCTTACGAGCGACGGTATGGCAAAAAAAATTGCGGAGCTTTGCGGGGAAAGTGAATTTCTCAACTTTTACGATGCCGCCGCACCGATTGTTACGGCAGAGAGCATTGACATGGACAGCGCGTTTTTTGCCTCCCGCTACGACAAGGGTACGCCGGACTACATCAATTGCCCCATGACGCGCGATGAATATCTCGCCTTTTGGAAGGAGCTTTGCGCGGCGCGTGAAGCACCTGTCCACGGCTTTGATGACGGCGCGGTATTCGAGGGCTGTATGCCCGTTGAAGTCATGGCACGCAGGGGAGAGGACACTCTCCGTTTTGGCCCCTTGAAGCCTGTTGGTCTTGTTGACCCGCGCACGGGCGAGGAAAGCTATGCCGTTGTTCAGCTTCGGCGCGACAATGCCGCCGGAACAATTTTCAATATGGTCGGCTTCCAAACGCATCTTGCGTTCCCAGAGCAAAAGCGTGTGTTTTCAATAATTCCCGCATTGAAAAATGCGGAATTTGTGCGCTATGGCGTTATGCACCGCAACACCTACCTCAATTCCCCAAAGCTGCTGGACAGATATTATCGCCTTAAATCAAACCCGCGCATCAGCTTTGCGGGGCAAATGACAGGCGTTGAGGGCTATGTTGAGTCCTGCGCTTCGGGTATGCTTGCGGGGCTTGAAATGGCGGCGCGTTTTATGGACAAAAATCCGCTCAATTTCCCAAGGGAAACAGCAATAGGTGCGCTTGCACTTTATATTTCGGACGCATCCGTCGCGGCGTTTCAGCCGATGAATGTTAATTTTGGAATAATCGAACCGCTTGGAAAAAAGGTTAAGGGAAAGCGAAACAAAAACGCGGAAATTTCCGCGCGTTCGCTCGATATAATCAGTAGCTTAAAGAGCTGATTTATTGGCGAAAACAATGAAAATCTGCGCCATTCGGCGCTTTAATCAGCGGAGGTAGCTGCATGAAAATAATTATAGACGCCATGGGCGGGGACAATGCCCCCGGCGAAATTGTCAAAGGTGCGGTAGAAGCCGCGCGGGATTTTGGCGTTGAAATAACGCTTGTAGGCAAGGAAAACGAAATTCGCGCCTGCCTTGCAAATGAAAAGCTTGGCACACTGGACAAAAAAATAAACGTAGTGAACGCAAGCGAGGTCGTTTCGATGGAGGACGACCCGACAACGGTTCTGCGCAGCAAAAAGGATTCATCAATGTCCGTCGCCCTGCGCCTTTTAAAGGATGGCAATGGCGACGCCTGCATTTCGGCGGGCAGCACGGGCGCTTTGCTTGCGGGAGCAACACTCCTTGTAAAGCGTGTTCACGGAATTCGCCGCGCGGCTCTCGCTCCCGTGCTTCCAAACACCGGCAAGGGCGTTATGCTAATCGACTGCGGAGCAAATGTTGAATGTACGCCGGAATATCTGCTGCAATTCGCCTATATGGGTTCATTTTACGCGCGCAGCATCATGGGCTGTGAAAATCCGCGTGTCGGTCTGCTGAATGTCGGCACGGAGGACACAAAGGGCGGCGATTTGCAAAGGGCGAGTTTTGCCCTTTTAAAGGCGGCAAATGACACCGGAAACATCAACTTCATCGGCAATGTTGAAGCGCGCGAGGTTCTTTTCGGGAGTGTGGACGTTGTGGTAACGGACGGCTTTTCCGGCAACATCATGCTGAAATCAATTGAGGGCGCGGGGATGTTCATTGTGGGCAACCTCAAAAAAATTATGATGGCAAATTTGCGCACAAAGCTTGCAGCTCTTACCCTCAAAAAAGGCTTTGGTGAGCTAAAGAAAAAAATTGACCCCTCCGAGGTCGGCGGAACGGCGCTTTTGGGCATTACAAAGCCGGTTATCAAGGCGCACGGCTCCTCAGACGCGCGTGCAATCAAAAATGCCGCCTTGCAGGCAATCAACTTTGTCAAGGCGGGAGTCACGGAAGAAATTGTTAAAAATGTTGAGTTAATGACAATTCCCAAAGAATAGACTTGACAAGAGCGCGTAATGTGAATATTATCAATTTTAGCGATACATTTTAGGAGGAATACTTATGATTTTCGAAAAAATACAGGAGCTTATTTGCAGCCAGTTTGTGGTTGACCCCGAGGCTGTCACCATGGACACCGCGTTCGTCGATGATTTGGGGGCAGATTCCCTGGATGTCGTTGAATTGACAATGGCGCTTGAGGAAGAATTTTCCCTTGCGGAGGTTTCGGATGAGGAACTGAAGGCCATAGTCACAGTGGGCGACCTTGTCGAATATGTCAGCCGTTTTGTTCAAGACTAACGGCGCGGCACAGCCGCAAAATGTGGAAGGAGCGCCCTATGGACGAATTGGAAAATAGACTAAACTATCACTTTAAGGATAAGGCACTCCTCCTCACAGCCCTCAGCCACAGCTCCTACGCAAACGAAAACAAAAGCGCGGGACTTCAAAGCAACGAGCGTTTGGAATTTTTGGGCGACTCCGTTCTTGGCCAAGTGGTTGCAAACCACCTTTACCAAAACTTTCCAAAAATGCCGGAGGGTCAAATGACAAGGCTTCGCGCAGAGCTTGTCTGCGAGCACAGCCTTTACAGCGTTGCAAAGGCGCTTGATTTGGGTCACCACATCCGTCTTGGACGCGGCGAGGAGCACACGGGCGGCAGATTACGCGAGTCCATTCTTGCGGATGCCGTTGAAGCCATAATTGCCGCAATGTTTTTGGACGGCGGCCTTCCCGTTGCAAAGAGCCTCATAGACACCTACATCCTTGCAAGCTTCGACACAGCAGACTCCCACCCCGTAAGTGACTACAAAACAGCGCTTCAGGAGCTTATTCAGCGCAAGGCGGGGCAGGTTCTCACATATGAGCTTTTGTCCGAAAGCGGGCCGGATCACCAAAAAACCTTCACTGTTGAGGTCTGTCTAAACGACAAGCCCATCGGAAAAGGCAGCGGCCACACAAAAAAAGAAGCAGAGCAAGCCGCCGCAAAAAGCGGACTTGAGGAGATATCGAGATGATTGCAAAACGGAACATCATTCCCGTTTTCGTTCCGCATCTCGGCTGCCCGAACGACTGCGTTTTTTGCAATCAGCGCAAAATATCGGGAAGCCTTGTTCCGGCAAGCTCCGAAACGGTTTCAAAAACCATCACCGAAGCCCTTAAAAAAATCCCGCCCGACGGTAATATCCAACTGGCGTTTTACGGCGGCAGTTTTACGGCAATACCCGCAGAAAAGCAGCTTGAGCTTTTAGGCGCGGCCTTGCCGTTTTTGCGTGCCGGGGCAATCTCCTCGGTGCGCCTTTCCACACGGCCGGACGCGATTGATGCAGAAACTCTCGAGCGTTTAAAAGCCTTTGGCGTTGCAACAATCGAGCTTGGTGCGCAGTCCATGTGCAACGAGGTTTTGCAAGCCTCCGGACGCGGGCACACGGCAGAGCAGGTTTCGAGCGCGTCAAGGCTCATAAAGGAATACGGCTTTGAGCTTATCCTCCAAATGATGACGGGGCTTCCCGCCGACACAAAGGAGAAAAGCATGGCAACGGCGCGGGAGATAATTGCGCTTTGCCCCGATGGCGTCCGCATTTACCCAACGGTAATTGTTGAAAACACCGCGCTTTGCGAAATGTGGCGGGCGGGGGAGTATTTAGAGCACACGGTTGAGCAGGCTGTTGATTGGTGCGCCACGATTTTGCCGCTTTTTGCGGCGGCGAATATTCCCATTATTCGGCTTGGCCTTAACCCAACGGATGAGCTTTCCGGCGGCGGCGCTCTTGGAGGAGCGTATCACCCCGCCTTTGGCGAGCTTGTCCGCTCACGCATTTTTTTGGACAGGGCGCGCGCACTTATTTCGCAGGGCGGGTGCTGTGAAGCCGTGACAATCGGCGTGAACCGCTCCGACATTTCGGCAATGACGGGACAGCACAGAATAAACATTTCAACCCTCCGCCATGAATTTGCACACAAAACCATCAAAATCACCGCCGCCGACATTGCCCGCGGCGAGATTATTTTGCTGTAATTATCAGCGTTTTGTTGCAAAACGGTTTTGTGTGTTATATACTAATAAAATATACACTAATTGCCCAACCGCGGCAAAGAAATTCAAAAACCCACAATCCATCGTGGCTCTCAAAGACCGCAAGGCGTTTGACAGCCAACAGTAGAGGTGCAATATGTATCTTAAAGCTCTCGAAATGCAGGGCTTCAAGTCCTTTCCCGATAAAACGCGGCTAACCTTTGAAAAAGACATCACAGCCATTGTCGGCCCGAACGGAAGCGGAAAATCAAATATATCCGATGCCATTTTGTGGGTCATGGGCGAACAGCGTTCAAAGGCGCTCCGTGGCGGCAAAATGGAGGATGTTATCTTCGGCGGCACCGAAAAACGCCCCAAAATGGGCTTTGCGCAGGTGTCGCTTATCATCGACAATACAGGGCGTATTTTCGATACCGACAGCACAGAGGTTATGATTACCCGCCGCTATTACCGCAGCGGCGACAGCGAATACTATATAAACCGCGAATCCGTGCGCCTGCGCGACATCAACGAGCTGCTGATGGACACGGGTCTTGGACGCGATGGCTACTCCATCATAGGTCAGGGGAAAATTGCCGATGTTGTTTCCGCAAAAAGCGGCGACAGGCGCGACCTTTTTGAGGAAGCGGCGGGAATTTCGCGCTTCCGCTACCGCAAGGACGAGAGCGAACGCAAGCTTATGCACACCGACGAAAATTTGGTTCGCATAAACGACAAAATAGACGAGCTTAAAATTCAGGTTGACCCCCTAAAAGAGCAGGCCGAGGCCGCAAAAAAATACCTCATCCTGCGCGACGAGCTTAGACTTTTGGAGGTTTCCGTCTGGATGGAAACCTTGGACAAGCTCCACGAACAGGCAAAAACAGTTAACGACGATTGGGAAAGAGCCAAAAACGAGCTTTTGCAGGCTCAAAATGACCTTGCGGCACTATATGCCGCCTCCGAAAATTTTTCCGAAAAAATGCGCGAAAAGGATTTGCTTGCCGAGAGCGCAAGAGCGAGTCTTGGCGTAGCCGATGGCTCCTGCGCGGAGTGCGAAAGCGAGCTTGCGGTTTTGGAAAACAGCGCAAAGCACAGCGCCGAGCGCGAAGCCCAGCTTTTAACAGAGCTTGACGAGCAGGGCACAAGAGCCGCGGCTCTTGAAAACCAAATTGCCCAAAGACACGCGCGTGTCGATGAAATTCGCGCAGAGCTTTCCACGCTTGACAAGCAGGTTGAAGCAATTACGCAAAGCCTTTCACAAAGTCTTGAGGGTGAGGACGGAGCAAAGCGTGAAACCTCAAAGCTTTTTGCTGAAAAAAGCGAAAAGCAGTCCGAGCTTTCGCATCTAAACACCGTACTTTCCATGCTGTCCGATGCCGCCGCCGAGCAGGGCGAAGCAGACGAGCGCCGCCGCCGCGAAACGCACGAAGCAAACGAGCGCCGCGAAGCACTAGCTGCTCAAATGGTCGATGAAAAAAGCGCGCTTTCCAAAGCCGAAGAAAAAATTGACGAGCTGAAAAATATCATTTCCGGCTACAATATGCGCATAGACGGCAGAGCAAATAAGGTTAAAGGCCTTGAAGAAAACAAAACAAGGCTGACAATAGATTTAAATTCCGCACTCTCCCGCATTTCCATGCTGAGCGAAATGGAAAAGGAATTTGAGGGCTACTCAAAGTCCGTCAAAACCGTCATGCGTGAACACGAGCACGGCACCTTAAAGGGCGTTTCCGGCCCCGTTGCAAACCTTGTAAAAACCGACGACCGCTTCACGCTTGCCATAGAAACCGCTCTTGGCGGCGCTATGCAAAGCATTGTTGTGGACACACAGGAGCAGGGCAAGGCGGCAATTGAGCTTCTAAAGCGCCGCGATGCCGGCAGAGCAACCTTTTTGCCCATATCCACAATAAAAGGCAGTGAACTAAACCGCCGTCCCGAGGGCGAAGAGGGCTACCTTGGCACAGCACTTGAGCTTGCGCGTTTTGACGAGAAATTCAAAGAAGTTTTTTCAAACCTGCTTGGCAGAACCGTTGTTGCGGAAACGCTGGGCGATGCCGTCAAAATGTCAAAGCGCTTCGACAACAAGCTCCGCATAGTCACCTTGGATGGTCAGCTGATAAACTCCGGCGGCTCCATGACCGGCGGCAGCACCGCAAAAAATGCGGGCATACTCTCCCGCGCAAACGAGCTTAAAGCTCTGCAAGCAAAAAAAGACACGCTCTCGTCCGAGCTTACAGCTTGCAGCGGCAGGCTCTCTGAAGCGAGCCGTGAGCTTAGCTCCGCGAGATACGAATTGCAAACCGCCGAATTTGAATTGAAGGAAGCGGCGGATGCCTTCCGCGAGTGCGAGGGCACCTTGCGCAACACCGAATTTTTGCTTGGCGAAGCCCAAAAAGCCATTGAAGCTTTCTCAAATGACGCGGCAAGCGCAACCCGCCGCATGGAGGATGCCGCAAAACGCGCAAGCTCCGCAAAAACGGACATAGAGCGCCTTACAGCGGAGGTTGCAGGGCTTGATGCAAAGCTAACGGAGCTTTCCGCAAGCAGTGAGCAGCACGAAAAGCAGGGCAGGGAGCTTTCGGAAAAGCTCTCGGCAATTGCCGAAAAGCGCTCCTCATTAACCTCGGAGAGCGACACAACGCTTCTTGCCATTGCACAGCTGGAAGAACTTTTTGACGACCTTGTCGGCGATGGCGAGTCCCGCAGGCAGGCACTTTCGGAGCTTGCGGCGGAAAAGGAAGCAAATTCCGAAGCAATGCGAATTGCAAACGAAAAGCTTTCTGCCGGGCGCGAAAAAGCGGAAAGCATTCGAGCAGAGCTTACAGCCATCAACAACCAAAAGCTGGAGCTTGAGGGAAAACGCACACAGAGCGAGAAAAAAGCTCAGGAAAAAAACCGCGAGCTTTTGGATATAGAGCGCCTTTCGGGGAGCATCGAGCAAAAAAAGCTGGCCTCCGAAATGGAGGAAAAGCAGATTATCGACAAGCTATGGGACAGCTATGAGCTTAGCCGAACGGCGGCACAGAGCGCCCGCGAGCCTGTTGAAAGCGTTCCTGCGGCGGCAAAACGCATTTCCTCGCTTCGCCGCGAAATCAACTCCATGGGAACGCCGAACATCGGCGCAATCGAGGAATACGAACGCGTTTCAACGCGCTACAACTTCCTAACCGAGCAGCGCGACGATGTTGAAAAGGCAAAGAACGAGCTTGAAAAAATCATTACAGAAATCACAAAGGAAATGAAGGAAATCTTCCTTCGCGAATTTAAAGTCATTGACGAGAGCTTCCGACAGACATTTTTGGAGCTTTTCGGCGGCGGCCGCGCGGCGCTCATTCTTGAGGACGAGGACGACATCCTAAACTGCGGCATTGAAATCAAAATTCAGCCACCGGGAAAAGCGCTTTCAACACTCAGCCTCTTATCCGGCGGCGAAATGGCCTTTGTTGCAATCGCACTTTATTTTGCAATCATAAAGGTTCGTCCAACCCCCTTCTGCGTTATGGACGAAATTGAAGCGGCACTCGACGAAGCAAATGTTGACCGCTACGCCGCCTATATGCGCTGTATGACAAACAACACGCAGTTCATCGTTATCACGCACCGCCGCGGAACGATGGAGGAGGCCGATATGCTGTATGGCGTGACCATGCAGGAAAAGGGCGTTTCCGAGGTTATATCCGTCGATTTGGACGAGGCGGAAAAAGTAATTCAAAAATAAACAGGAAAAAAGGAGAAAGCTCCGCTTTTGAGCGGGGTGTGATGCAAATAATATGGGCTTTTTCGATAAAATCAAGCAAGGCTTGGCAAGAACCAAAAAAAATATGTCCATCCAAATGAACAATATGTTCTCCGGCTTCACAGGAGAAAACGAGGAGTTTTACGACGAGCTTGAGGAAGCCCTCATCATGGCGGACGCGGGTGTTGAAACCTCCGTTGCGGCGGTTGAAAAGCTTCGCGGACTTGTGCACGCGCGCGGAATTCGCGGCGGCGAGGAGGTTCGCGCCGCCTTTTCCGAGGTGCTGACAGACATCGTTATGGTTGGCAACAGGGAGCTTGCGCTGAATACCAAGCCCTCCGTAATCCTAATGGTTGGCGTTAACGGCGTTGGCAAAACAACAACCATAGGCAAGCTTGCGGCAAAAATGTCCGCAGAGGGCAAAAAAATTGTTCTCGTTGCGGGGGATACCTTCCGTGCCGCCGCCGCAGAGCAGCTTGAAATCTGGGCGGAGCGCGCAAAGGTTGACATTGTCCGCCACGAGGAAGGCTCCGACCCCGCCGCCGTGGTTTTTGACGGCATTGCCGCCGCAAAAGCAAGACACGCGGATGTCATCATAATCGACACGGCAGGCAGGCTTCACAACAAGCAAAACCTCATGAATGAGCTGAACAAAATGACCCGCATAATCACGCGTGAGCTACCGGATGCCGACCGCGAAACCCTCCTCATTTTGGACGCGACCACAGGTCAAAACGGACTAATCCAAGCAAAGCAATTTAAAGAAACCGCGGACATTACCGGCATTGTTTTAACAAAGCTTGACGGCACGGCAAAGGGCGGCATTGTTTTTGCAATAGCCGATGAATTACAGCTTCCCGTAAAATATGTCGGAGTTGGCGAGGGCGTTGACGACCTCATGCCCTTTGAGCCGCAGGTATTTGTGGAGGCACTGCTGCAAATATGAGATTTATTCTTGCAAGCAACAACCAAGGCAAGCTTCGTGAGCTTAAAGCAATTTTATCCGACATGAATGTCGAGCTTGTTTCACAAAGCGAAGCGGGACTTCAATTTGAAGCCGAGGAAACGGGAACAAGCTTTGAGGAAAACGCGTCTATTAAAGCGAGAGCCGCCTGCGAAGCGCTCCGCGAACCCGCCATTGCGGACGATTCGGGGCTTGTTGTGGACGCATTAAACGGCGAGCCGGGCATATTTTCCGCACGCTACGGCGGCGACAGCTGCACAAATGACGCCGAAAGAACGGCCCTCCTTTTGAAAAACATGGCGGGCAAAACGGAAAGAAGCGCACGCTTTGTTTCCTGCATCGCCTGCCATTTCCCGAACGGCGACAGCATCACAGCGCGGGGCGAATGTGAGGGCAGCATTACAGCCGCGCCACAAGGAACACACGGCTTTGGCTACGACCCCGTGTTTGAGGTTTCGGGCACAGGAAAAACCATGGCGGAGCTTTTGGACGAAGAAAAAAACGCCATCTCCCACAGAGGTGCGGCACTGAAAAATTTTGAAATAAAGTTGAGGACATATTATGCTGACAAGTAAACAGCGCGCATATCTTCGCGGTCTTGCCGCGAAGGAGGACACAATAATTCACATCGGCAAGGGCGACATTACCGACAACATCGTAACCCAAACAAAGGACGCTCTGCGCGCCCGCGAGCTTGTTAAGGGCAAGGCGCTGGAAAACTCCACCCTCTCCGCAAGAGAGGCCTGCGACAGCCTTTGCGAAATTTGCGGGGCGGACGGCGTTCAGGTAATCGGAAGTAAATTTGTCATTTACAAGCGCAACGAGCAAAAACCGATTATAGAGCTTCCCAAGGATAAAAAGTAGCCGACGTTTCAAAAAACACAAGCAAAATTTACCGAAAGGGGAAAAACCATGCGCATTGCAGTATTTGGAGGAAGCTTTAATCCACCTCACATAGGCCATGTTGAAGCGGCGAGAGCGGCTCTTGACACCTTGGGAGCGGCAAAGCTCATTGTTGTCCCCGCCGCCACACCTTCCCACAAGGAGCAGCCTGCGGATACGCCCTCGGCGGAGGAACGGCTTGCCCTAACCCGCGCGGCCTTTGCAGAGCTTCCAAACACGGAGGTGTCCGATATTGAGCTTTTGCGCGGCGGTATCAGCTACACGGTTGATACACTGGAAACACTGCAAGCGCAATACCCCGATGCGGAGCTTTCCTTGCTCATGGGCACGGATATGCTGATGTGCTTTGAGGAATGGAAAAATTATGCACACATTTTGGAGCTTGCATCCCTTGCCGTTTTCCCGCGAAAAAACGGTGAAGCAAATGACATTTGCAAAATGCGCGAGCACCTGGAGCATCAAAACGGAGCCAAAATTTATGAGGTTAATTTTACGCCGACGGACATTTCGTCAACGGAGCTTCGCACAATGCTTCGCGAACGGTGCGGAAACGACCTAATCCCCGCACCTGCCTATGCGGAAATCATAAAGCACCGCTACTATAATGCCGCACCTGCCTTTTCATGGCTGAGGGAAAAATCCTATGCTTACCTCAATGAAAAGCGAATACCGCACGTTCGCGGCTGTGAACAGACAGCGGTTTCACTTGCCGAAAGATGGGGCGCAGATAAGGGACTTGCGGCGGAAGCGGGAATTTTACACGACATAACAAAAAAGCTCAAGGCCGAGGAACAGTTGAATTTATGCGAAAAATATGATATTATCGCGGACGGCGACGAAAAAAACAACTACAAGCTTCTCCACGCAAAAACGGGAGCGGCATTATCGCGTGAGCTGTTCGGAATTTCCGACGCGGTTTATGGAGCCATATATTGGCACACCACAGGGCGTGAAAACATGACCCTGCTGGAAAAAATCATCTACATGGCGGACTACATGGAGCCGCACCGCGACTTTGACGGGGTTCTTGAGCTTCGCAGGCTTGCCTATGAAAGCCTTGACGACGCTGTAATTCTTGGCCTGCAAATGAGCCTTGATGACCTTGCAAGCCGTGGAAACATACCACACAAAAATTCCATTAAGGCAATGGAGTGGCTAAAGCGCTCAAAGTGCTAAAGCCGCAAAGCACCAAGATAAAACAGACTCAAACTTTGAAAGGACCAAATTTTTATGAAACTTTTCGGCGGAAGCGGACACAATTCCCAAAATAAAAAAAATCGCGGCACACCCCCAAAAAATAGAGGTGAAGTCGAGAGAACCAATATAAATAACGAGGAGCCAAAGAAAAAAGGCAAGGCCGTAAAGGTAATCCTTATAATTCTTGCGGTTCTTGTCCTAATCGCGGGCGGCGTTTTTGCATACTGGAAAATTTCCACAAGGCCGCCGGAAACACCCCCCTCAACCGAAAGCGCCGCACCAATTAAGGCAACTCAGCAATATTACTCGCTTCTCGTAGTGGGCGACGACCAAGAGGGCGGCAACACCGATACTATCATGCTGGTGCGCTTTGATACGGTGAATATGAAGGTTAATGTGCTTTCAATCCCAAGAGATACACTTGTCAATTCAAGCCTTGGCAACAAAAAAATCAATGCGGTATACCACAATCTGGACGGAATAACGTCCCTTATGGACGCCGTGGAGGACATTGCGGGCTTTAGACCAAACAACTATGTGGTTGTGGATACAAATGTTTTTGTTAAGGTTGTAGATGCCATGGGCGGAGTGGAATTTGACGTGCCCTTCGACATGGACTACGATGACTACGCAGACAAGGACGAGGACGGCATTTGCGAATATGTGTTTACAATCCACCTAAAAGAGGGACAGCAGAAGCTCTCCGGCTACGATGCCTTGGGCGTGTTCCGTTGGAGGCAAAACAATAATGGCTCGGGTCATGTATATTCAAACCCCGATATTGAAAGAATTAACACACAGCACAACCTGCTTATGGCAATTGCCGGAAAAGCTATGAGCACAAAAAATGTGGTAACTCTTACAAATATAGCAAGTGCAGTTTTGGATAAGTGTGTAACAGACCTAACTATTGGCAACATCCAATGGTATATTGAGCAGTTCCTGCAAATGTCCATGGAAAACATTGAGTTTTTCACAATGCCAACCACCGGCGCATGGATTAACAAGGTTGCCTATGTGACAATAAACACGGATGAGTGGATGGATATGGTCAATGCCAATTTCAACCCCTATGAAACAGAAATCAAAAAGGAAAATTGCTCCATTCTCTATCTTGCAAAGCCCAAAGAGCTTGTAAATGGCCAGCTCTACATTAACTCCGATGACCTTGACATCACCGACGGCTCCGAGATAAACACGAATTTCATAAAAGGAAAATAAACTCAATCAAATTGAAAGGACTACAAACTTATGATGACACCACAGCAGATGGCTGAAAAAATCGTCGAGGTTCTATCCAAGAAAATCGGCCGCGACCTAAAGCTTCTGAAAATTGCCAATATCTCCGTTTTGGCGGACTATTTCGTGATATGCACAGCAAACTCCTCAACACAAATAAAATCCCTTTGCGACGAGGTCGAAAAGGTCATGGAGGATTTGGGAGAGCCTGTCATTCACCGCGAGGGCTATCGTGCCGGCGGATGGGTGCTGCTCGATTTTGGCTGCGTAATCGTCCATGTTTTCATGGAGGAGGCTCGCGAATTTTACGGACTTGAGCGCCTTTGGGCGGATGCCGAGGATATCGACATTTCCACGCTTGTCGGAGAAAGATAGCTCCGCAGGAAATAACCGCTCTGTGAGATAAATTTTGGGTGAGAGAGCAAAATTTGCGCCTGACCTTGAGAATAGAGGATTGAACAAAAACATGAAGTACGATTTTACAGCTATCGAAAAAAAGTGGCAGAAAAAATGGAGCGACGAAAAGGTTTATGCCGCCGTTAACGGCAGTGAAAAGCCAAAGTATTTCGCACTTATCGAGTTCCCATATCCCTCCGGCCAAGGGCTGCACGTCGGCCATCCGCGCCCCTACACAGCACTCGATATAGTCGCGAGAAAACGCCGTATGCAGGGCTACAACGTCCTTTTCCCAATCGGCTACGATGCTTTCGGTCTGCCAACCGAAAACTATGCAATAAAGAACCATATGCACCCCAAGGCAGTAACCGAAACAAACATAAAGCGCTTTACGGAGCAGCTTCAAATGCTTGGCTTCAGCTTCGATTGGGACAGGTGCGTTGACACAACCGACCCCCAATATTACAAATGGACACAGTGGATTTTCATTCAAATGTTTAATCACGGGCTTGCCTACAAAAATAAAATGCCCGTAAACTGGTGCACCTCCTGCAAGTGCGTTCTCGCCAACGAGGAAGTCGTAAACGGCGTTTGCGAGCGCTGCGGCTCCGAGGTTGTGCGCCGTGAAAAAAGCCAATGGATGCTTAAAATAACCGAATATGCCCAGCGCCTTATTGACGACTTGGACGATGTCGATTACATCGAGCGCGTTAAAATTCAGCAGCGCAACTGGATTGGCCGCTCAACAGGCTCCGAGGTCAATTTCAGCACCACCGCGGGCGACACCGTAACAGTTTTCACAACGCGTCCCGATACGCTTTTCGGTGCAACCTATATGGTTATAGCACCGGAGCACGCGCTTGTTGAAAGCTGGTCAGATAAGCTAACAAACCTTGCGGCTGTCCGCGAATATCAAGCCACCGCCGCGAAAAAATCCGATTTTGAACGCACAGAGCTTCAAAAGGACAAAACCGGTGTGCGGCTTGAGGGCGTTTCCGCAATTAACCCCGTAACAGGCACGGAAATCCCAATTTTCATCTCCGACTACGTCCTTTCAACCTACGGCACCGGCGCAATTATGGCCGTTCCCGGACACGACACGCGTGACTGGGAATTTGCAAAGGCTTTCAACCTGCCAATTATAGAGGTCGTAAAAGGCGGCGATGTCACGAAGGAAGCCTTTACGGACTGCGCAACGGGAATTATGACAAATTCCGGCTTCCTCGATGGGCTTACAGTCGATGAAGCAAAAAAGAAAATTACCGAGTGGCTCATCGACAAAAAGCTCGGCTGCGAAAAGGTCAACTACAAGCTGCGCGATTGGGTTTTCTCCCGTCAGCGCTATTGGGGCGAGCCTATTCCGCTTGTCTATTGCGAAAAGTGCGGCTGGGTGCCCCTGCCCGAAAGCGAGCTTCCGCTAACCCTGCCGGAGGTCGAATGCTACGAAACCACGAATGACGGCGAGTCACCGCTTGCGCATATGGACGAGTGGGTAAACACCACCTGCCCCCATTGCGGCGGCCCTGCAAAGCGTGAAACGGACACCATGCCCCAGTGGGCAGGCTCCTCTTGGTATTATTTGCGCTACATGGACCCCCACAACAACGAGCGCCTTGTCGGCGAGGATGCCATCAAATATTGGCATCAAGTCGATTGGTACAACGGCGGCATGGAGCACACAACCCTCCACCTCCTCTATTCACGCTTTTGGCACAAATTCCTCTACGATATCGGCATTGTTCCAACAAAAGAACCCTATATGAAACGCACAAGCCATGGTATGATTTTGGGCGAGGGCGGCGAAAAAATGAGCAAGTCCCGCGGAAATGTCGTCAACCCGAACGACATTGTGGACGAGTTCGGTGCCGACACTCTGCGCCTATACATCATGTTTATAGGCGACTTTGAAAAAGCCGTTCCGTGGTCGAGCACAGCCGTTAAGGGCTGCAAGCGTTTCCTTGACAGAATTTGGAACCTTGCGGAAGCACCACTGACAGGCAAGGAATATTCCGCGGCAAACGAAGCGGAAATTCACCGCGCCATCAAAAAGGTCGGTGAGGACATCGAAAACATGAAGTTTAACACCGCCATTGCAACCCTCATGGCGCTTGTCAACAACTTCTATGAGAACAAGCCCAACAGAGCGGATATCGGCGCGCTTCTGCTCATGCTATCACCCTTTGCACCGCACGTTGCGGACGAGCTTTGGGAAATACAGGGCTTCAAGGGCTTTGCCTGCTGCCAGCCTTGGCCGGAATATGACGAGTCCAAAACTATTGACGCCGAAAAAGAAATTGCCGTTCAGGTCGGCGGAAAGCTCAAAACAACGGTTATAGTTCCAATGGATGCCGAGAATGAGGTCGTTGCCGATATCGCCTGCAAGGACGAAAAAATCGCGCGTATGCTTGAGGGCATGGAAATTGTTAAGACAATCGTTATAAAAAACAAGCTCATAAACCTTATTATCAAGCCGAAACAATAGAACTAAACAAGGGTCTGCCAAGGAATAATGCTCATTGGCAGACCCTTAATTTTGTAAATATTTAA
>JAVVUU010000007.1:11285-30675 GCA_036653035.1 Oscillospiraceae bacterium | reverse complement strand
AACTTATTTTTGAAAAAGAAATAAATAGTGTTGACAAGATGGAGATAGTCTGTTATACTTCAATTATATTCAGATTGATCAGTTCGACTCATGCTCTTAGGCAAGTCACTTTGATGGTTTGCTGGAGGGGTATGGGTTTTTTTGTTATATCGGATATAAAATTTTTTGGAGGTACTACAATATGCAACAGGGAACAGTTAAATGGTTTAATTCAGAAAAGGGCTTCGGCTTTATTTCTAACGCAGCCGGTGGCGATGATGTATTCGTACATTTTTCCGCAATCGCAGGTGAGGGCTTCAAGACCCTTAACGAAGGACAGGCCGTGTCTTATGACGTAGAGCCCGATCCCAAAAGCTCCGGCAAGCTTCGCGCTGTCAACGTAATGCCTGCATAAGGCACTACTTGCTCGCTAGCTCTGAAAGCTCCCCGCCACGAAAGTGGCGGGGAGCTTTCATTTTGTCAAACACAAGCTAAAAGGGAGCTATTGCAAAAATGCAATAGCTCCCTTATGTACTTAAATTTTATTCGGCTGTCATAAGTGCAACAAGAGCATTTTTGAACTTGAAGATTGCGACGAGATAGAGGACGGGAATGATAAGCCCAATTATTGCGCTGATAATGGCAACGCCGGTAATTTCAACAGATACAAGGTTGTAGATGGTGCTTGCAAGGGAAAGAAGAAACACGAGGAGTCCCAAAATAAGGCTTGCTTTGATTTTTGGAACGCTGGGGCTGGAAGAAGCTTTGATGCCGACAATGCCGGTTACAAGCTCCAAGGCGCAGCCAAGAATGCCGACGATGAGCATTAGAGTGGCGGCCATTCCAAGACTTTCTTCGGAAGCTGCTGCGAGTAGTCCGACACCAAGGACACCGAGAATTGAGATTAGGAGTGCGAGTGCTCCGAAGATAACCATAAGGATACCGCAAACCTTGAGCATTTTTTGACCTTTCATTACTAAACCCTCCAAAAAAAATATGATTTTTGTGCTGGGATCCTCTCTACGAGCAGTATAGAATAAAATTACCTAAAACGCAAGATATAGTTGCGCAGAAAAGCTCAATCAACTAAAAATGAGATATATTAACAAAAATATGGAAGAAATATATGAAATACATCCATAAAATTGAAGACAAATTTATAGCGACCTGTCTATAAATTCACAGGCGGCAAGGGCTGCTACGGCTCCGTCCGATGCGGCGGTGGTAAGCTGACGAATGTGCTTTGTGCGGCAGTCTCCGGCGACGAAAACGCCCGCTGTGGAGGTGTGGCAGCTCTCGTCTGCGATAACAAAGCCGGCATCGTCAATTTTAACGATATTTTTGACAAGCTCCGTTTGCGGAAGCTGACCTATGGCAACGAAAAGACCGTCCACCGGCAGGAGAGTTTTCTCGCCGTTAACAGTATTTGTGAGGGTGAGTGAGGAGAGCTTCGCTTCACCACTAAGCTCAGTTACAATGTTTTCAAGCATGAAGCGAACCTTGGCACGTTTTTTAAGTGAGTCCACCAGCCATTTTTCACCGCGAAATTCATTTCTGCGGTGGATGATTGTGACGCTTTTGCAGTATTCCGCGAGGAACAGCGCGTCTTGAAGAGCGGTATCGCCGCCGCCGAAAACGGCAACGTCCTTGTCCCTGAAAAACACACCGTCACAAACGGCGCAATATGAAATGCCGCTGCCGATAAGCTCATCTTCACGCGCAAGACCCAAGTGGCGGTGCTTCATGCCTGTTGCTATAATAAGTGCGCGGCAGGTGTGGCGGCCATAGTCCGTGACAATAGTTTTTTCATCGCCGTTGATAATGATTTCCGTAACGGTTTCAAGCTCCGCCTGTGCGCCTTGACCTGTTGCCTGTTCAAAAAGTGCATTTGAAAGCGCCTCTCCGCTTATGGTGGGAACGGCGGGGTAGTTTTCAACCTTGGGGGAGAATGCGATTTGTCCGCCAAAGGTTTGACCCTCAAGGAGAAGAACGGTTTTGCCGGCGCGCCTTGCATACAGTGCGGCCGTCATTCCGGCACAGCCGGCACCGATTACGATGATGTCATAAGTCTGTTCTTGCATAAAATATACCTCATAAAAAAGGAGATTTACGGCGTGTCGCTTAAGGAACCTCTGAATAAATTTGCTCGCCAATCCATGTGACGGATTTAATCAGAGGTTCCTTAATTTGCAGCGACACGCCGAATGTACTTGAGCTGTCAAAGAACGAGGGCTCTTTGAACGACTATGTGTTATTGTGCGGCAGAGGTTGTTGCAAAGCGCTTTATGTTGGAGGCGTTAACGAGCTTTTGTGTGTTGCCGCCTTTTATTGAAACAAGAGTTGGCGCTTGGCTGATGCCGTATTTTTTGGCAAGCTCGGGATGCTCGTCAACATCGAAAATTGAATAATTCAGTCCTGCCTTGGCAAGCTCATTTTTTGCGATTTTGCAGTTGGGGCAGGTTTTTGTGACGAAGAGGGAAAGACTGTCTGCGGCTTCCTTGGGGAGGGGCACTTCGCGGACACAGCTGCCTGCGGATTTTATGGGGCGGACAACGGAGGTTTCGGGGTTGTAGAGCTTGCGATCCTCAAATTCCTGCGCTTTGCCCTCGTTCCAGTTTTGGACGGGGCGGTAGTAGCCCGTGATGCGGCTGTATACCTCCGCAGGTTCGCCACATTCGGGGCAGACAAACTGCTCGCCGGCAAGATAACCGTGATTTTTGCAGACGGAATAGGTTGGGGAGATGGTGTAGTAGGGGAGGTGATGGTTCTCGGCAATTTTACGGACAAGATTTGCCGCCGCTTTCCAATCGGGGAGCTTTTCACCCAAAAAAGCGTGGAAAACTGTGCCGGAGGTGTAGAGCGTTTGAAGCTCGTCTTGGATGGAGAGCGCTTCGAAAACATCGTCCGTGTAGCCAACGGGGAGGTGAGAGCTGTTTGTATAATAAGGAGTTCCGCCCTTTTCGGAGGCCGTAATGATGTCCGGGAATTGCTCAACATCGTGCTTGGCAAGACGATAGGTGGTGGACTCTGCGGGGGTTGCTTCAAGGTTGAACAGGCTGTTGTATTGTTCTTGGTAGTCACTGAGCTTGTTGCGCATATGGTTTAGAACGTCCTTGGCAAACTTTTGTGCCTTGGGGTCTGTGAGGTTACAGCGGAGCCAGTTTGCATTGAGGGAGGCTTCGTTCATGCCTATTATGCCAATGGTGGAGAAGTGATTTTCAAAGCTGCCGAGATAACGCCTTGTGTAGGGATAAAGCCCCTCGTTTAGGAGGCGTGTGATGACTGTGCGCTTGGTGTCTAAGGAACGTGCGGAAACATCCATCATGTGGTCAAGACGGCGGTAGAAATCCTGCTCATCGACGGATAGATAGGCAATGCGGGGGAGGTTTATTGTGACAACACCTATGCTGCCCGTGCTCTCGCCGCTTCCGAAGAAGCCGCCGGATTTTTTACGCAGCTCGCGGAGGTCAAGACGCAGTCGGCAGCACATACTGCGGACATCGGAAGGCTCCATATCGCTGTTGATGTAGTTTGAGAAATAGGGGGTGCCGTATTTTGCGGTCATTTCAAAGAGAAGCTTGTTGTTTTCGGTTTCCGACCAATCGAAGTCCTTGGTGATGGAATAGGTTGGAATGGGGTATTGGAAGCCGCGTCCGTTTGCATCGCCCTCTATCATAATGTTGATAAAGGCGCGGTTTACAATGTCCATTTCTTCCTTGCAATCCTTATAGCAGAAGTCCATTTCTTTTCCGCCGACTATGCAGGGAAGCTCTGCCAAGTCGTTCGGGACTGTCCAGTCGAGGGTGATGTTTGAAAACGGAGCCTGTGTGCCCCAACGGCTGGGGGTGTTGACACCATAGACGAAGGATTGGATGCACTGCTTTACTTCTTTATAGGAGAGATTGTCAATTTTTACAAAGGGGGCTAAATAGGTGTCGAAGGAGGAGAAGGCCTGTGCGCCCGCCCATTCGTTTTGCATGATGCCAAGGAAGTTTACCATTTGGTTGCAGAGCGTGGAGAGGTGACCGGGAGGTGAGGAGGTGATTTTGCCGGGGATGCCGCCAAGACCGTCCTTGATGAGCTGCTTTAGTGACCAACCGGCACAATAGCCTGTTAGCATGGAGAGATCGTGGAGGTGAATGTCCGCATTGCGGTGTGCGTTTGCGACATCCTCATCGTATATTTCGGAGAGCCAGTAGTTGGCTGTGATTGCGCCGGAGTTCGAGAGGATAAGACCGCCGACAGAGTAGGTGACGGTGGAGTTTTCCTTGACGCGCCAATCGGTTATGTGGACATAGCTGTTGACAAGCTCTTTATAATCGAGAATAGTGGATTTCATGTTGCGGATTTTTTCGCGCTGCTTGCGGTAGAGGATGTATGCCTTGGCAACATCGGAATAGCCGGCTTGAACCAGCACGGATTCGACACTGTCTTGAATTTCTTCAACACCAATAAGACCGTCAACTATTTTTGCTTCATAGTCGGCAGTTACCTTGAGGGCCAAAAGGTCAATAATGTCCGGCGTGGACTGCTTGTCCTTGGCTTCAAAAGCCTTTGTTATGGCAACGGTTATTTTAGATAAATTGAAGTCGCAAATTTTTCCGTCCCGCTTGAGTACTTTATACATGGTCTGTCTGCCCCCATCTTTTCTGTGTGTTCATTTAATTTTTTTATGTAAATTGTGGTGTGGAGTATCATCTGAGTGTAATTGTAGCACATATATTGTGCTTGTCAAGGTGTAAAACAGCTAATTGGGCACTAAATATTGTGGTTGACGCGTTAAATGCGCATTGCGGCGTTTTGAACGTAGGAGGATAGAATTTTGTGGAAATCTTCTATTTCCGACTTTTCAAAGCCGCTTAACGGAAGCTCGGGGCTTGCATTAGCAAAGCCGACAAGATCACCGGAATCAACAAAGTTCTGCAAAAAATAGTTTTTTGCGCCACTTAGCAGTTGACCGATTTCCTTGATGTCCTCCGCTGTGTGGAATTGACGGACGAGAGTTGTGCGAAATTCGTAGTCCACAGCTCCCTGCATGAGAAGGCGGGCGCTTTCAAAGACGGGCGCGGGGTCAAAGCCTTCGACGCCAACGGTTAGCGGATATTTTTTTGGAGTGTTTTTTATATCCATCGCGACATAGTCAAGCAGACCGCGCTCAATGAGCGACGCAAGCTTATCGGGAAGACTGCCGTTTGTGTCAAGCTTTATGAGGAAACCCAAACGGCGAACCTCTGTTATAAAATCGGCAAGGTCGTCCCAAAGGAGCGGCTCGCCGCCGGTTATGCAAACACCGTCCAGCTTGCCTATGCGTTTACCGAGAAACTCCAAAACCTCGGCTTCGGGGATGGGGGCACATTCGGAAACGCGATTAACAAGTGAGGCGTTGTGGCAAAAGGGACAGCGGTAGTTGCAGCCGCCGGTGAATATTGTTGCCGCAAGCTTTTCGGGATAGTCGAGAAGGGAGAGCTTTTGAAGTCCGCAGATTAGCATAGGTGCCTCCTTGAGGGGCGTTTTCTTTTTGCTTTTTTTAGAGCGCCGCAAAACTTGACCTTAAACAGCCTTTAGCTGTTTAAGGTGTAATCACATGAGCGAATAATACTATATGTTGTGAAAACGGAATAATGCCCATGTATAATTATCATACCACAAATTCCGCTTTACATCAATTGAGTTGGGAGAAAAATTAAAAAATGTTTTTGAACATTTTGGCAGCAGTCCTTCGATTTCTTGACAAACTTGTCATTTAGTAATAGGATTACAGTGTAGAAATGTCGGACGGAGAAAACTATGCAAAATGAAAAAATTTCACTTATACTCCCCGCATATAATGAGGCGTCGATTATTGAAAGCACAATATATACAACACTCTCATATCTTGACCGCAATTTCAGTGATTATGAGCTGATAATTGCCGATGATGGCAGCACGGATAAAACGAGAGCGCTTGTTAAAACCATAGAAACAGAAAATCAACACCTGCATAGTGTTTCCTATACCCCAAATAAGGGCAAGGGTGCCGCCGTTCGAGCGGGTGTGATGTCGGCGCGCGGAAACATTATAATCTATACCGACGCCGACCTTGCCTATGGCCTTGAAGCCGTGGGAAAGCTTGCCGAAAAGCTTGTTACCGCAGGAACGGATGCCGCAATAGGCTCACGCAAGCTCCATCCGGACGGATACAAAGATTATCCGCCAATCCGTCTTTTGGCAAGCCGCGTTTTCAGTTTCCTAACAGGCATTTTGGCGGGCTTTCATTACGATACACAATGCGGACTAAAGGCATTTAAGGCAACCGCCGCGCATAAAATTTTCTCAAGCTGCGAAACGGATGGCTTTGCCTTTGATTTTGAGGTTATGATGCTTGCGGAAAAATTTGGAATTTCCGTTGCACAGCTTCCTGTTACAATTGTTAATCACAGGGAATCCAAGGTTCGGATGTTGAGAGATAGCATCAAAATGTTTGCGGACATCATAAAAATCCGCCGTTCGGTTTCAAAACGTGTGAAGGATGAGGGCACTAAATGAGTCTTGAAAATGAAAAGCATCTTGACAATCGCACATATATTGCGCTGTTTGCTGTGCTGTTTGGGCTTGTTTTTGCCCGATATTGCTATTACGGCTTTGAATATTTCTATCAGCTTGACGACTACATCCAGTACCACAACATCAAGGCGGCCAACCTGAAAACGTCGGAGCTATTTCGCGGCATGGGACTGCTCTCCTCAAGACCTCTTGCAGGGCTGTGCGACCTTTTTGTGTGGTCAAATTTTTACAGCTTTATGATAGTGGCGGTGGGGATAATTTCCGCCATGTACGCAGGCTCCGCCATTTTGCTTCACAAGGTTTTTTCAAAACACTTCGGAACGGGATTTTTGTTTTTTGTAATTTATGCACTGCTTCCTCTTGGCTTTGAGGGCACCTATTGGGTTTCCGCATCGTCACGAATTGTTGTCGGATTGTTTTTTGCGGCGTTGTCGCTTTATTTTTTTGACGATTGGTGTGAAAAGGGGAAAACGCACGCGCTTGTTCTTTTCGCGGCTTTTCAGCTTATTGCATTTTGCTTCTACGAGCAAATTGTGCTGTTTTCGGGAGCCACAACATTCATTATAATGCTGTTGAATTTCAAAAGCCGAAACCGCCGCGCACTCTGGGGACTTTTAATGTTCGTCGGTGCGGGAATATATTTTGCCGTCACCTTGCTTGCACCGACAGACATTACCGTGGAGCGAATGGCTCTGTTTTTCCCGTGGCAGGAGGGATATTCCGAGTTTTGTGCCCTGCCTGCAGGGCGGCAGATGGTGCAAGCCTTCTTTAATGGTGGTTATGCAACATTCGTAAAAGGTCTTGTTCGCGGCTTTGAAATTATTCTTTCCGAGCCGAATTTCTTGTTTATCCTCGCAATACTCATCCTCTGCACAGCATTTTTGCTGATAGCACGAAAAACAAAACGGGAGGATATGCACTTCCTGCCGGCACTTTTGGCAGGAGCGTTCCTCACGATGGCTCCGCTGCTGCTCTTTTTTGTGCTTAAAGACCCGTGGTTCGGACTACGCAATACGGTAACGTCCTTTTGCGGCATTGCGCTGATGTTGGATGCGATTTTGGGGATTATAACGAAAAGATTGGCAAACAGAACAAAAATCGAAGCATGGATTGCGGGTGTAATTGCGCTTTTGTTCTGCATTGCTTCTGTTAGCGAAATTCACGATTACCGAGAAACCACCTTGGCGGACACGGCAATTGCAAGCGCGGCGGCGCAGGCGTTTGAAAATGAGGACTTTCACGGCAAGGGCAAAATTTGGATTTTGAATGTGGATGCTTCCTATGTTAAAAATGGAAATTTCTATTATCACGACCACAATTATGGCGCGGCGGGCACAGATTGGTCACTGACGGGAGCTGTGCGCGCAATTAGCAACAGGGGAGATATCCCCATGCTGACCCCCGTTTCGGTTTACAGAACCCTGCCGGTTGCGGATGACGACATTTCGGATGACGCAAAAATGTTTTTTTACACGGGCGAAAAGCTTGTGCCTGTAACGCCAAAGCAAACGGGCAGTAATTGGTCGCTTTGCGATGCAGAGGGAAAAACACTTGGAACAATGCGTGTTGAAAACGGCGGGGCGATACTTGAAGTTAAATAACGACACCTTAAATAAAAAAATCGGACTGCTGCAATGACGCGGCAGTCCAATTTTTAGTTGAAATTTTAAGGCAATACCGCGCTTGAGGCGTTCGCCGTGAATTTAATCGAGAACGCTCTGTATAAAATAGAGCGGGCGGTGCTTGGTTTCGAGATAAATTTTGCCGACGTATTCACCGACTACGCCTATGCCAAGCAAAATAAGGCCGCTCATAAGGAGCATGACGAGCAGAAGAACTTTAAAGCCGTCAAAGCCGCCGCCGAGGCAGGCTTGAACTATGAAAACCACAAGCAGGATAAAATCCGCAAACATTGTTAGAGCACCGCAGCCCAAAATTGCGCGGAGCGGCTTTGTGCTGAGGGAGGTTATGCCCTCAATTGCAAGAGCCAGCATTTTTTTGAGGGGATATTTGCTTTCACCCGCAATGCGCTCGCCGCGGCTGTATTCGACGGTGTCGGTTTTGTAGCCCAGCATGGGAACTATGCCGCGGAGAAAAAGATTGACCTCGCCGTATTGAGCAAGAGCTTCGAGTGAAGTTTTACTCATTAGGCGGTAGTCCGCGTGGTTGAAAACAATTTCGCCGCCGAGTGCGGCTAAAAGCTTGTAGAAGCCCTCTGCCGTGAAGCGCTTAAAGCCGGTGTCCGTTTCACGCGAATTGCGCACACCATAGACAATTTCACAGCCGTCAAAATACTTTTCGAGCATTTCGTCAACGGCGTTGATGTCGTCCTGAAGGTCGGCATCCATGGAAACGGTTACATCTGCTTTGTCCTTCGCGGTCATAAGTCCTGCAAGGAGGGCGTTTTGGTGACCTCTGTTGCGGGAAAGACAAACGCCGGAAAAGAGCTTGTCTGCATTGTGCAGGGCGGTGATGAGCTGCCATGTTTTGTCGGTAGAGCCATCGTTTACGAGAAGAACGCGGCTGTTTTCGGATATTAGGCCGTCCGCAATGAGCTTGTGCATTTTTTCGCGCAGGCGGCGGGCGGTTTCGGGGAGGGCCTCCTCCTCGTTGTAGCAGGGTACTACTATATATAGTGTGTCCCCGCGTCTGTTGGTGTCAAGCTGTTCCAAAATTTTCTCCTTTAAAGCCGACATTGCACATAAACCGCGCCAAAAGCTATTGCCGCCGCACGATGTCGGGTGTATTTTTGAACGATGTAATTGAGAAACGAAAAGAGCAAAAAACTGAGGGCAATTTTATTTGTGCCCGCAGACTGTTTCTATTATAGTGCGCCGCGGAAAAATTTGCAACCGAGCCTTTGAACATTTTTGTAAAATTGGAGTGTCAAGTCAAAGTAAATTTTAACAAATATCGCTAATAGTGTATGACAAGAGGCAATATAGCACTATAATTTGAATTATTAAGCTTTTTTATATTGAATTTTTTAACATTGAGGACTACAATGTCAGATGGTAGGATTACTTTGGAATGATAGCCGTTTTTGGCGCATCCTGCCCGCAAAATACAGCGAGGAACAATAATGATAGATATAATTTTAGTAGAGCCGGAAATCCCCTCAAACACCGGAAACATCTCCCGCACCTGTGCCGTTACGGGCGCAAGACTCCACCTAATCGAGCCGCTTGGCTTCGATATTTCCGAAAAAGCGGTTCGCCGCGCAGGACTCGACTACTGGAACCTTTTAGACCTCTATGTCTACAAGAATGTGGACGAATTTTTCGAGAAAAATGGCGACGAAAATCTTTGGCTTGCAACAACAAAGGCTCCAATGAGCTACGACAAAGCAAATTTCACAGGTGACGTCAAGCTAATGTTTGGCAAGGAAACAGCGGGGCTTCCCCAATATCTCCGCGAGCAATACCGCTCACATTGCATCCGCATCCCCATGCGGGACGAAACGCGAAGCCTTAATCTTTCAAACAGCGTGGCAATTCTTTGCTATGAAGCGCTTAGGCAGCAGGGCTTTCCGGGACTGACGGGAAAAGGCTCCATGGCACTTTAAATACAAAAAACACAATTTGTACGGAGGGTAACGATGAATTATAACAAGCAAACGGTTCGAGATGTGGAAGTTGGCGGAAAAAGAGTCCTTTTGCGCTGCGATTTCAATGTTCCGCGCGACAAGCAAACGGGCGAAATTCTCAGCGACAAGCGCATAGCCGCCTCACTTCCAACAATAAAATACCTCATGGAAAAGGGTGCAAAAATAATTGCCTGCTCCCATCTTGGCAAGCCCAAGGGCGAAGCTGTGCCCCTTTTATCACTCGCTCCCGTTGCAAAGCGTCTGTCGGAGCTTTTGCAAAAGCCGGTTGTCTTTGCAAATGACGTTGCAGGGGCAGACTCCGTAAAAAAAGCGGCGGAGCTTCACGAGGGCGAAATCCTCCTCATAGAAAACGTCCGTTTCAATAAGGGCGAGGAAAAGAACGACCCCGAATTTGCAAAAAAGCTTGCTTCTCTTGCCGATATCTACGTTTCGGATGCCTTTGGCACAGTTCACAGAGCACACGCCTCAACAGCGGGTGTGGCAGCATTCCTGCCGGCCTATGCGGGCTTTTTGGTGGAAAAAGAAATTACAATAATGGGCAAGGCTTTAACAGAACCCAAGCACCCCTTTGTGGCAATTCTTGGCGGCGCAAAGGTTTCCGACAAAATCGGACTCATAAAAAATCTCATTGATAAGGCAGATACAATCATTGTCGGCGGCGGAATGGCATATACCTTCCTTAAAGCACTGGGACACGACATCGGCAACTCCCTATGCGAAGAAAACAAGCTCGACGATGCAAGGGAAATGTACGAAAAAGCTTCGTCCAAGGGCGTAAAATTTCTTCTTCCAATCGACCATGTTTCGGGCGACGTTTTTAGCGCAACCTGCAAGCGTCTTGAAATAGATGATGAAAATATCCCAACAGGTCAAATTGGAATGGACATCGGCCCCAAAACCATAGAGCTGTTTTGCGATGCCATCGAAAGCGCGGGAACAGTTGTTTGGAACGGCCCCATGGGAGTTTTTGAATTCAATGGCTTTGAGGAGGGCACAAAATCAGTTGCCAAGGCGGTTGCACATTGTGAGGGCACAACGGTTGTCGGCGGCGGCGAATCCGCAGCGGCAGTCGATAAATACGGACTTAGCGGAAGAATGACACATATTTCCACAGGCGGCGGCGCATCCCTCGAATTTCTTGAGGGACGGGAATTGCCGGGCGTTGCCTGCCTGTTGGACAAATAGGAGCGTTAATATTATGAATAAAAAATATCGTAAAGTAATCATCGCGGGCAACTGGAAAATGAACCTCATGCCCACAGCCGTAAAACCCTTCGCGGAGGAGCTTCGTGCCCTCCTTCCAAAAGCAAAAACCTGTGAAACCGTTCTTTGTGTTCCTTTCACCCACATCTCCGCCCTGCGCCGTGCGCTAAAGGACAACCGCATAAGCATTGGCGCACAGGATGTCAGCGTCCACGAAAAGGGTGCCTACACAGGCGAAATTTCGGCAGAAATGCTTGAGGATCTCTCCGTGCGCTACGTTATCGTTGGCCACAGTGAGCGCCGTCAATACCACGGCGAGTCCGATTTTCTCGTTGGAGAAAAGGCCCTTGCCGTGATTGACAGGGGAATGACCCCCATCATCTGCGTTGGTGAAACCTTGGAGCAGCGTGAGCGCGGCTTAACAATGGCGCACATCAGCTATCAGGTTCTCGCCGCAATCGGCAGCATTTCGGACGAACAGCTTCGTCACTGCGTTATAGCCTATGAACCAATTTGGGCAATAGGCACCGGAAAAACCGCAAGCTCCGAGGAAGCACAGGCGGTCTGCGAGGGCATCCGCCGCGTTATCCGCGAGAGCCGCGGTGCAAGAATTGCCCGCAGCCTCAGCATCCTCTACGGTGGCTCCATGAACGCCAAAAACGCCGAGGAGCTTCTCTCCATGCCCGATATCGACGGCGGCCTTATAGGCGGAGCCTCATTAAAGCCCGAGGAATTTTCAAAAATTGTCAGTGCTGTCGCTCTGGCAACAGAGGAAAAATAAGGCACACTAAACTCTAACCCCCGTGTCCAATGCTGGACACGAACTTGTCGTTTGCGAAAGGAAAGGTCAAAAATAATGAAAAAAATTCCCACAGTCCTCCTTATTATGGATGGCTGCGGTTTGGCGGAGCCGAGCGAAGCTAACGCCGTCTATAAGGCATATACGCCCGTTTTAGACAGGCTTTTTGCGGAATGTCCAAACACACGTCTGTCCGCATCGGGGCCGGATGTCGGCCTACCGGTAGGTCAAATCGGCAACAGCGAGGTCGGCCACACCAACATCGGCGCAGGCCGCGTTGTCTACCAAGTTCTCCCACGCATCAACAACGCAATTGAAGACGGTTCGTTTTTTGAAAACGTGGCCTTTGTTGACGCAATGGACAATTGCAGAAAAGAAAACAGCGCCCTCCACCTCATGGGACTTCTGTCTGACGGCGGAGTCCACAGCCACATCTCGCATCTCTTTGCACTTTTAAAAATGGCAAAGCGCAGAGGAATTTCAAAGGTCTACATCCATGCCTTTCTTGACGGACGCGACGTTGACCCCTCAACCGGCCTTGGCTTTGTGCGCGACTGTGTCCAAAAATGCGCAGAGCTTGGCATTGGAAAAATTGCAACGGTTTCCGGCAGATTTTATGCAATGGACAGAGATAACCGTTGGGACAGACTTGAAAAAGCCTATAAAGCCCTCGTCCTTGCGGAGGGAATTGACAACCCCGACCCCGTCGCGGCGGTTGAAAAAAGCTATGCAAACGGCATAAGCGATGAATTTGTCGAGCCTATTGTCTGTGCTCCCGAGGGAAAAATTAAGTCGGGGGACAGCGTTATTTTCTTCAATTTCCGCCCCGACAGAGCAAGAGAACTGACCTATGCCCTAACAAGCGCGGACTTTTCCGGCTTTAAGCGCCCGAACGGACTTTTTCCGCTCCACTATGTCTGCACGGCGCAATACGACGAAAAGCTAAAAAAGCTCCCCGTTGCCTTTCCTCCCGTTCACCTAGAGGATACACTTGGCGAATATATGAGCAAGCTTGGCCTAACTCAGCTTCGCATAGCCGAAACGGAAAAATATGCCCATGTAACATTTTTCTTCAACGGCGGTGTCGAAAAAATCTATGAGGGTGAGGACAGAATTCTTGTTCCCTCCCCAAAGCAGGTTCCAACCTACGACCTAATCCCCGAAATGAGCGCCGAGGAAGTCACCGACAAGTGCACAAGGGCAATCCTCGACGGCAAATACGACCTTGTAATCTGCAACCTCGCAAATTGTGATATGGTCGGCCACACGGGCGTTATGTCGGCAACCATCAAGGCTGTTGAAACCGTTGACACCTGCGTTGGCCGCATGGTGGACGCTGTTTCCGAAATGGGCGGCACAATCCTCATAACCGCCGACCACGGCAATGCCGACCAAATGTTTGCCGAAAACAATCAGCCCCACACGGCGCACACAACAAACCCCGTGCCCCTAATAATAAGCGGTGCGGATGTAAAGCTGCAAAGCGGCTGTCTTGCGGATATTGCCCCAACAATGCTTGCGCTTATGGGCATTGAGAAACCCGAAAAAATGACAGGCAAAAGCCTTATCATCAACTGATATTCACACAAAGGAGATTAACATGAACACTTATTTGGAAATTGTTGACGTTCTCGCCCGCGAAATTTTGGACTCCCGCGGAAACCCCACCCTTGAGGTTGAGGTTACCCTAGAGGATGGTACAGTCGGCCGTGCCGCCGTTCCCTCCGGCGCATCAACAGGCATCTTTGAAGCCTGCGAGCTTCGCGATGGCGATAAATCCCGCTATCTTGGCAAGGGCGTTTTGAAGGCCGTTGCAAATGTAAACGGCGAAATTGCAGAGGCAATGCTTGGTTTAAGCGCCACGGATCAAGCCTCTATTGACAAAATGCTAATCGAAATTGACGGCACACCAAACAAATCCCGCTTGGGCGCAAACGCCATTTTGGGCGTTTCTCTTGCCTGCGCACGCGCATCCGCCGAAGCTCTCGGCATGAGCCTATACACCTACCTCGGCGGTGTAAACGCAAAAACCCTCCCCGTTCCCATGATGAATGTTCTAAACGGCGGAGCACACGCTTCAAACAGCGTTGACATTCAGGAATTTATGATTATGCCGGTTTCCGCACCCAGCTTCCGCGAAGCGCTCCGTATGTGCTCCGAGGTTTTCCATACGCTCAAAAAGGTCGTTACCTCTGCCGGAGTCGGTGACGAGGGCGGATATGCCCCCGACCTAAAGAGCGATGAGGATGCCCTCATAGCACTGGTTAAAGCAATTGAGCTTGCCGGCTACAAGCCCGGTGAGGACTTTAAAATTGCCATGGACCCCGCCGTTTCGGAGTGGTTCGATGAAAAGGACGGCTGCTACCATCTCCCCAAGCGCGGCACGGTTATGACGCGTCAGCAAATGGTTGATATGTGGGTAGATTTTGTAAACAAATATCCAATAATCTCCCTTGAGGACGGCATGGCAGAGGAGGATTGGGAGGGCTGGAAGCTCTTAACGGACGCTCTCGGCTCAAGAATTCAAATCGTTGGCGATGACCTGTTTGTAACAAATTCCGAGCGCCTCAAAAAGGGCATAGAAATGGGCGTTGCAAACTCCATCCTTATCAAGCTAAACCAAATCGGCACCCTAACCGAAACTCTGGACACCATCCAAATGGCGCACAGAGCGGGATATACGGCAGTTGTTTCCCACCGCAGCGGCGAAACAGAGGACACCACAATAGCCGACGTTTCCGTTGCCGTTAATGCGGGACAAATCAAAACCGGCGCACCCAGCCGCATCGACCGCGTTGCAAAATACAACCAGCTTCTCCGCATTGAGGACGAGCTTTTTGACGTTGCACAATACCCCGGAATGGACGCGTTTTCAAGCATTTCACGCACAAAGAAATAATCGCTCTCAAATAGCTTTATGCTTTTGCTAATTTTTTGGTTTATGTGCAAAAAATGTTAGCATAGCGGTATAAATGGTGTCTTCAAAGGTAATGATAACCTTGAAGACACCATTTTTTCTATTCAGGAGGTAATTTTAATGGGCAATAACAAGAAAAGCTTTGGTGATAGGCTTGAAGCATTTTTTGCCGGAAAGGGCTTCTACATAGTCCTTTCCCTTTGTGTAGTGGTTATAGGCGTTTCGGCGTTTATTCTGCTTACAGGCGGGACTGATGTAGATGAAGCTTCCGAGGTAAACCAAGGCACAAGCACTGTCGTTTCTCCGCTTGAGGAAATTCCCGAGCTGGCTCAGCCACCCGAGGTTTCCGAGGAGCCGGTGATTGAAAACCGTGACGACCCGGAAAATCCGCAGGTAAATTCGGATACTGCAACCGACACCAAGGAAACAGGCGTGTGGACGGGGCAGCAAGCGCAGGACGCGGCAACGGCGCAGTTTATCTGGCCGCTGGACGGGGAGATTGACCTTCCATATTCCGTCACCGCACTGATTTACAACAGCAAGATGGGCGATTGGCGTACCAACGCCGGAGTTGACATTGCCGCTCCCTTGGGAACGCAGGTGCTTGCCGTTAGCTCAGGCTTGGTCGAAAGCGTAAAATGCGACAAGATGGGCAGTATGACTGTGGCAATTCAACACGCAGGAGGGCTTCGCAGCGTATATTCAAACCTTGCGGAGATTCCAACGGTGTATGAGGGCGATAATGTAATGACGGGCGAGGTTATAGGCGCCGTCGGCACAAGCGCACCCGGAGAAACAGCAGAAAACCCGCATCTGTGCTTCATGATGACCTTGGACGGTCAAAGCGTAAACCCGGCGGACTATCTGCCGCCCAGATAAAACGAAAAAAATGAGCTTCCCTTGGGAGGCTCATTTTTTTTCGCCGCAGCTTTGCGCTTTTGTAAGCTCTTCCCAAAAGGCTCGGGCTTCCTCCTCCGTAACCTCTCTTGTGCTCAGCTTTTTGCAGCATACCAATAAATCGTAAATACCGCCGTTGTAGCCGCAGCGGTCACCATAAGCAGATATCAGACGGATATAATCCCATTTTGTCATGCAGACTAACCTCACTAACCGAATTTGCGGAATTTTTGTTTGTTCAGTATCATTACAGTATATGCGGATTGATGTAAAATCGGCACGAAGCGCAGGAAAAGAGAGCTTGAGTAATTTTACTTCCAAAATTAGCGACATAATGTTACAATATACGGGAAGTTTTAAATTTGAATTGATAATCGCCGCAATTTGCGGTGGAAATAACAAACAAAGCTTTTTATTATTAGTATAAGCAACCGAAAGGACGAAAGCTATGACAGTTAGGGAACGCTTTTTAAATTATATCGTCTATAATACGCAGTCATGCGAAAATTCTGCCGAAACACCCAGCACGGAAACGCAGTGGGAGCTAGCTAGGCGCTTGGAAAAAGAGCTTTTGGCGCTTGGCGCAATTGATGTTTCTGTTGATGAAAATTGCTATGTTATGGCGACTGTGCCATCCAATATGGGCAGCAAAAAGGTGCCGGTGCTCGGCCTAATCGCACACATGGACACCTCGCCCGATGCGTCCGGCGAAAACATTCACCCGCGCATAATAGAAGCCTATGACGGCGGCGTTATTGTTCTCAATGAGCAAAAAAATATGCGCCTTGACCCCGCAGAATTTGAGAGCCTTAAAACGCATATCGGTGAAACACTTATTGTAACGGACGGCACAACCCTGCTCGGCGCGGACGACAAGGCGGGCATTGCGGAAATTATGACGCTCGTTGAGGTTTTGATGGAGCACCCGGAAATTCCGCACGGCAAGCTTCGCATAGGCTTCACGCCGGACGAGGAAATCGGCAACGGCGCGGAAAAATTTGATGTTGCCGCCTTTGGCGCGGACTTTGCCTACACGGTGGATGGCGGCGATTTGGGCGAAATCGAATATGAAAACTTTAACGGCGCAAATGCGGGCGTTTTCGTGCGTGGCCGCAGCATACACCCCGGCAGCGCAAAGAACAAAATGCTGAATGCCGCACTCATTGCAAACGAATTTGCAGCCCTCCTCCCGCGCTTTGAAACACCGGAGCACACGGAGGGCTATGAGGGCTTTTATCACCTCCACCGCATGACGGGCACGGTTGAGGAAGCGGAGCTTCAATATATAATCCGCGACCACAACAGGGAAAAGTTCGAGAACCGCAAGCAATTTATGCTATGGGCGGGGGACTTCATCAACAAAAAATACGGCGAGAAGCTTGTTGAGGTCGTTTTGCAGGATCGCTACTACAATATGCGCGAAAAAATTCTGCCGCATATGGAGCTTATAGAGCTTGCAAAATCTGCAATGGAGGGCGAGGGAATTAAACCTCTCGTAGTCCCCATTCGCGGCGGAACGGACGGCGCACGTCTGTCCTATATGGGCTTGCCCTGCCCAAACCTCTGCACGGGCGGACACAATTTTCACGGCCCGCTTGAATATTGCTCCGTAAACGCCATGGAAAAGGTCGTGGATGTTCTCATGCGGCTCGTTTCCTCGTTTGCAAAAAAGATGCAGGACTAAAAAGCCGCACGGCGAAAGGACTCAATAACACCTTGGAAAGAATTAAACGAATTGCGGCAATACACGACATTTCGGGGCTTGGAAAATGCTCGCTCACAGTTGCACTGCCAATAATTTCCGCAAGCGGAGTTGAGTGCGCCTGCCTGCCAACGGCTTTGCTTTCAACACACACGGGCGAATTTGTGGGCTACACCTTTAAGGATTTGTCGGATGAAATGCTCCCAATCGCAAGTCACTGGAAAAGCGTGGGCGCGGAGTTTGACGGGATTTATTCCGGCTACCTTGCCTCCGCCGCGCAGGAAAAAACCGTTGAAGAAATCATCAAGCTTTTGGCGGGGGAAACGACAAAAATAATCGTTGACCCCGTAATGGCGGACAACGGCGAATATTACAGCAACCATGGCAAGGAGATGTGTGATGCCTTTCGCAGGCTTTGCACCGGTGCGGACATCATCACACCAAACATCACCGAGGCGGCATTGCTAACGGCGCTTCCCTACAAACAGGAGCCGCACACGGAGGAATATATAGACGCACTGCTCTCGGGCTTATCAAAGCTTTGCCGCGGCATAATTGCCATAACAGGCGTTCGCCCAACGGAAAATACCGTTGGAGTTGTTACACTGGACACGCAGACGGGCAAAAAATGCTTTGCATCGCGCCCCGCGAAGGCGGGTGTGTTTTATGGAACAGGCGATATTTTCGCCTCCGCATTCGCGGCGCTTTTACTCCGCGGCGCAAAGCTTCATGACGCAACCGAGTCGGCGCTCACACTGGTTTCAAGGAGTATAGAATACACAGCTGCACGCGGAACTCCCCGCCGCTTCGGAGTCGATTTTGAAAGCGCACTGCCAAGCTATATTGCAGAAATTGCAAGACTTTTTCCAACGCAAGGCTTGTAGAATATGCTCGACTAATCAGCAACAAAAAGCTGATGTTTTTAATCAAAAATTAGTATTATAGCGCAAAGCCGCCGTCCGCACCTATTACCTGACCCGTTATGAAGCTTGCCTTGTCGGACGCGAGAAACGCGGCAAGCTCTGCAACCTCCGCCGGGGAGCCAAGCCTGCAAAGCGGGGTTTCGTCGCACAGAACCGCCCTGTCGTTTTCCGAAAAATCGGACATCATGTCGGTTTCAATAACACCGGGAGCGATGCAGTTTACCCTAATTCCGGAGGGACCAAGCTCCTTCGAAAGCGCCTTTGAAAGTCCTATAACTGCCGCCTTTGAAGCGGAATATGCAGCCTCGCAGGAAGCACCGTGAACTCCCCAAACGGAGGACATAGTGATGATAACGCCGCTCTTTTTGGTTATCATATGTGGGAGGGCACACTGAATACAATTATATACGCCGTCCACATTAACGGCAAAAATGCGCCGCCATGTGTCGCTGTCCGTTTCGGAAAAAAGGCCGTATTCGGAAATACCCGCATTGCAAACCAAAACGTCAAGCCCGCCCGTGGCTTCAAACATTTTTTGAACCTGCTCCATATCCGAAACGTCGGCATGAATGCTTTGACCGCCGATTTCCTCGGCAAGCGCGAGAGCGGCAGCTTCGCTTTTTGAGTAGTTGATGAAAACGCCGTAGCCATCTCTTGCGAGAGCACGGGCGATGGCCGCGCCAATTCCTCTTGACGCGCCGGTGACAAGTGCTGTTTTCATAGCGCACCTCCGATTTTGAAAATGTTGGTAAGATTGCACTTTGCAGATTTAAAACCAAAAAAGCCATGCCATAAGCGCATTAGCAATGTCATTCCGAGC
>JAVVUU010000007.1:0-11185 GCA_036653035.1 Oscillospiraceae bacterium | reverse complement strand
AGATTTAAAACCAAAAAAGCCATGCCATAAGCGCATTAGCAATGTCATTCCGAGCGAAGCGAAAAATCTTAAATCCCACTCCTCGGGATGACGGCGAGCAAAGGTTTTATCAACACAGTGTAACACAAATTTCTTAACGGTGAACAAAAAGTTGCAAAAATCAATGGAAATATTTGAAAAACAGATAAAAATATGCTAAAATAAATTTGCGTTTGGAGGTAAACAAAATGCGAACTATAATATGCAAAAAATGCGGCGAGCGCATTGATGCGTCCTTGGGCGAGTGCCCCAATTGCGGAGCCGTTTACTACATACTGCCGGAGGACGACACAGCACCCCAAGGAAGTATGCACACACCCGTTTCCGATGATACACAGGCATTTGAAAATCATCGCAAGGGAAATATCCACAGCATTGACGAGCTGGTCAGTGCGGAGTCCGATGAAATTTTCAACACACATTCATGGAAAACAGAGGACGACCCCGATTCCACACGCGTCTTTAAAACCGACCCCACAATGGCGGCAAGACCCGTTGCTCCGCCGCCTGTTAGGCGTCCGGTTCAGCAAAGCGCCGCGCCGCGCTATGTTGCGGAAAATGAAGGGGGGAGAGGCGGCAAGCCGCCCAAAAAGCCAATGGATGTTAGAAAAAAACAGCTCATCGTTGCGGCAGTTGCACTTTTGGCTGTTTTAACGCTTGCGATATCGCTTATGAGCGGAGCTTTCAAGTTTGGCGACAAGGACAAAGAAAAACCAAAAATGCCAAATGTTTTAGGCCAAACGGTTGAAGCGGCAACGGGGCTTCTCGAGGGCATGGATTTAAAAGTTATCACTATGCGCGAAAAAAGTGATGAAATTAAGGACACAGTCATAGAACAAAGCCTAAAAGAGGGCAAAATAATCAAAAAAGGCGACGAAGTAACGCTTAAAATTTCCGACGGTAAGGACGAAAAGGACGAGGAAGAAAAAAAGGACGAATATATAGATGTTCCCTCCCTCAGCGGAAAAACCTATGACCAAGCGCGTGAAACGCTCAAAGAATTGGGTCTTATAATCACCTCCGCAGAGGACATTTACAGCTCCGCCGAGGTTGGAAAAATTGTTTCCCAAAGCCCACTTTCGGGCGCAAAGGTCAAAAAAGGCGACCTCATAACCGTTACAATTTCAAAGGGCGATGAGCCTTCCCCGTCACCCACAGGCCATGAAATATCCGTTACGGCGGGCAAGGGCGGAAGTGTCAGCCCGGCGGGTCGTGTTAGCGTTGAGGATGGACGCGACCAAACCTTTACAATCACCCCGAACGACGGCTATGAAATTAAAGAGGTCAAAATAGACGGCAAGGATGTTGGCGCTGTTTCAAGCTACACCTTCACAAAGGTCACGGGAACGCACACCGTATATGCGGTGTTCCGTCAAAAGCCCGCACCGACACCAACACCAACTCCCGCACCCACACCGACTCCAACTCCCGCACCAACTCCAACCCCAACACCTTCGGCAACCCCTGCAACTGCACCAACAGCACCGGCAGTTTGAAACTAAAATTTAACGCGCTCCCCACCTACATGGGGAGCGCGGATGAGGGGAATTCACAACAATGAAAATAGAGAGAGAAAACTCCGGCGGTGCGGGAACAGCACTGACTTATTTCATTTTGCGCCTATGTGTAATTGTCATTATGATACTCGGCATCATAAATACCCGCTGGCATGAGGTGTTCTATTGTGTACTCACGCTGATTTTGTTTATGATACCATCCATTGTTGAAAGAAAGCTGAAGCTTGAATTGCCCTCCGCTCTTGAAATTATAGTTCTGCTGTTCATATTTGCGGCGGAAATTTTGGGAGAAATCGGCGCGTTTTATTTAAAGGTTCAAAGCTGGGATCTCATACTCCACACAACAAACGGTTTCCTCATGGCCGCAATCGGCTTTGCACTAATTGACGTTTTGAACCGAAGCCCGAAAATCAACATGAGTATGTCGCCGTTTTTCGTGGCATTTGTTGCATTTTGCTTTTCCATGACCATTGGTGTGCTCTGGGAATTTACAGAATACAGCGCGGATACCTTCCTTGGCGCGGATATGCAAAAGGACACAATTGTAGAACACATCGCGTCCGTGGACTTGAACCCCGACAAGGTAAATAAAGCTATTCAAGTTGATGACATTACGCAAAGCGTCATATACGGAAAGATAAATGGCGAGGAGAAAGAAATTATTTTGCCGGGATATATGGACATCGGCCTGCACGACACGATGGAGGATATGTTCGTTAACCTCATCGGTGCGGTGGTGTTCTCAATTATAGGTGGCATATATATCAAAGGACGCGGCAAGGGCGGCGGGCAGGTTGCGGAAAAATTCATTCCCCGTTTATTAACGGACGAGGAAGCGGAGGAAGCCGAGGAGGATCGCAAGCGAAGATGGAAAAGGCGATACCACTACAAATCAGACCTCCCGAATGTCCCAAAGAATGTCCCCCCCATCACCGATGACAAGCACGGCAAAGGTGAGTGACAGGGCAGCTCCGCAGCTTCCGGGATTTAAAACAAGCATATCGGCATCCATGTGCTTATCGGCCTTGTGCGTGTGTCCATACATCACAATATCGGCCTCGGCATTGTGAGCCGCGGCGGCAAGCGGGCGGATGTCATGCTTTACGCCAAACAAATGCCCGTGAGTTAAAAACAGCTTAACCCCATTCACCGAAAGCAGCTCTGTTTCCGGCAAATTTGATGAATAATCGCAGTTTCCCCGAACCGCCTTGAGCGGAATTTGGGGGAACTGCTTTTTTATTTTGCCAATATCGCTCCCGCCGTCACCAAGGTGAATTATCATGTCGGGCGAGCAGGCGGAAATTGCGCGAAGCATACCCGCAGGGCGGCCGTGTGAGTCGGAAAAAACAGCAAGCTTCAAAATTTTTACGCTCCTTATACTAATTGGAATTAGTATTATTTCTTAAATATTGTAACCAAGTCGGCAAAACCGAATATACTGAATTGAGGGAGAAAAGAAGGAGGTGACGAGATGAACGATTTTGAGAAAATGAGCAGGGAAATTTCCTCAGGCGGGAAAAAGAGTGCATTTAATAGCGCGGTTAACTCAACGGAAGGAAAACGCATAGGCAAGATTGTTGACGGCGAAGCGCTTAAAAGAGCGATGGCCGAGGGCGACAAGGAAACTATGAGCCGAATTTTAAACCAAGTGATGTCAACGCGTGACGGGCAGGCGCTTGTAAAGCGCATTAGCGAAAGCTTTGGCAAAAAATAAAGTTTAGAGCGCGGCTTAAAGGGCTTGCCAAAAGGCGGCATCTTCCGCGTTGGGAGGTTTATCGCCATGAATGAGCTTGAAGGAATGATAAGCGGCTTACTCTCAAACCCCGACGAGATGAAAAAAATAATGGAAATGGCAGGGGCGATGTTCGGCGGGGATAAATCCGCTCCCGAAACACCGACGGCTGCACAAACAAGCGAGATGCCATCCATGGAGAGCATAATGTCCGGACTTTCAAACCTTCCCGACGGAGTGGCTTCAATGGCGCAAAAGCTGATGGGCGGTGTAATGAACACGTCCGGTGACAAAACAGCGCTATTGGAGGCCATGAAGCCTTGGCTTTCCGAAAAACGAAAAGCAAAGCTGGATAGGGCGATGAAGCTTGCAAAGGTGATGCACCTTGCGGGAGCGGCGTTTCTGAAAAAAGGAGGGTGATACGATGAACAGGTATGTGGGAGCAAGCGGTTGGACGGAAAACATACCGGAGCCGGAAGCATTTGTCGTGGAGCCGATTGAGGAAACGCGGTCGGAGGAGCCTTTTGAGAACCGCGCTGAATATAGAAAGCCGCCGGGTCAGCCGGGAATTCTCGGCGGACTCGGCGGAATTAGCGGCATATTCTCAAAAATAAAGAAAGCCGTCCCCGAAACCGAGGATTTTATACTTATAGGGGTGCTCTACCTGATGTATCGCGAGAGCGGAGATATTGAATTTTTGCTGATTGCGGGGGCTATGCTTTTTTTGTAGACGGCGCAACAAAAATATCGTCTGCCGGGGTGGAAAGCTCCGTTGAGAGCGCTGACATTGAATAAATAAGCGTTTCGCCGTCGTAGATTTCCGCGGCCATGAGCAGACCTGTGTCAACAGAAACGTAAATGTGGTTTACATAATTCGGGCCTCCGCTTTTGTATTTGGCATAAATACAAGGCTCCTCAAGCTTATCAACGTAGTCGGCGGAAAGAATGTCCTCAATGGGACAAGAAAGAATTTCCTCGTAGGAAATAAGACTTGAGAATTTGTCGGCATCTCTAAAATCATAATCGGAGAGTGAGGAGGTAAAGACGGATGACGAGTCGTTATACCAGACGGAAACCAAGCCATCGACAATTAGAAGGTTTTTTATCATGTCATTTCGTGAAATGCTCAGACGGGTATTTGCGCCCTTTTGCCAGAGCGCATAGGTGGCTTCGGAGCTGCCGCCCGCCCAAAAGGATTTTATGGAGTAGGTGTGGTGATAGCTCTCCGCGCGGGAAATGGTTTTGAGAACCGCCTGAACGGTTTCGGGAGTTACCTCCGCAAGACTGTCGCTGTTGATATGAAATCCATTGCCGGATTCAGAGGCAGGAGAGGGCAGAGTGATTTTGTGCTGTGTGCTTGGAGGGCCGAAAACCTTTAGCAAAATTGCAGCGGCAACTATGAAAGCGGCGATGATAATGCCGTATATTACACGCTTTTTCATGGCTTAAAGTCCTCCGGCCGCGTGTTTGAGTGACCAAAGCCGTAGATTATGGCGTTTGCAATGCGTGAGCAGGCGTGGCCGTCGCCGTAGGGGTTGGTTGCCCTTGCCATGCGGTCGTAGACTGTGCCGCTTGTTAGCAGCTCGCTTGCAAGTCCGAAAATTCTGTTTTCGTCAACTCCGGCAAGGACTACTGTGCCGGCTTCAACAGCTTCGGGGCGCTCGGTTTCGCGGCGAAGCACCAAAACGGGCTTGCCAAGGGCGGGAGCTTCCTCTTGAATTCCACCGGAATCTGTCATGACAAAAAAGCTCTTGGACATCAAGCGGTGCATTTCCATTGCGTCCAAAGGCTCTATAAGGAGGACGTTGCGGATGCTGCCCAAAATATTGTCGGCGGTTTCGCGGACATAGGGGCTGAGGTGAACGGGGTAGACTATTGTGACATGGGGGAAGGCGGCGGCAATTCGCGCCACGGCACGGAAAATGCTTTCCATGGGCTTGCCGTAATTTTCGCGGCGGTGGCAGGTGAGAGTGATTACGCGGCCTGCGGAAAAATCCAGTGTTTGAAGCTCGGGGCTTGTGAAGGAGCCATCGCCAACCGTGTAGCGCATGGCGTCAATTACGGTGTTGCCTGTGATGAAAATGTTGTCATTTATGCGCTCGTTGCGGAGATTTTGAGCGTTTTGCGCGGTGGGGGCAAAGTGGTATTCGGCAAGCCTGCCAACCATGCAGCGGTTCATTTCTTCGGGGAAAGGGGAGTAGCGGTCAAAGGTGCGAAGTCCGGCTTCAACGTGACCGACGGGGATTTTTTCGTAAAAGGCGCTCAAAGCGCCCGCAAAGGTCGTTGTTGTGTCGCCATGGACAAGCACGAGGTCGGGCTTTGCGGTTTGCAAAACCTTGCCCATGCCGCAGAGGACGCGGCTGGTGATGTCCGCCAGTGTTTGGCCGGACTGCATGATGTCGAGGTCGTAGTCGGGCTTTACGTCAAAGCAGCTCAAAACGCCGTCCAGCATTTGGCGGTGCTGTGCCGTGACGCAGACAAGACTTTCAAATTCGGGGCGGCTGTTAAGCTCCAAAACGAGGGGAGCCATTTTTATGGCCTCCGGCCTTGTGCCGAAAACGGACATTACTTTAATGGGAGTCATTGCTGTCCTCCTTGTCGTTTGGGGTGACGGATGTGTCATTATTTTCGGGAGCAGCGTCCGTAATTTCGGAAATGGTTTCCGATTGCGGGTTGGAGATGTTGGAAGCTTCGGAGTGCTCCATGGCGGCGATATCTTCTTCGTGCTGCTTTGCTTTTGCGGCATCAATGGTTTTGTGCAGACCCTTGTAGGCAAAGACCCAGAGCACGGCGCACAGGCAAAAGCCGATAATGAGGATTAGAGCCTTGATTTCGCCCTTGGTTGTGATTACAACGGCGGCAAGGCCGAGAATGGCGCTGATGCAATAGAGCACAGCAACTGCCTGCTTTTGACTAAGCCCCATATCGAGCAGGCGGTGGTGAAAGTGACCGCGGTCGGGACTCATGGGGTTTTGACCCTTTAAGAGGCGGCGGCAGAAAGCAAAAATTGTGTCGAACAGCGGCACGGCTATTGCAAGGAGGGGAACGGCAAAGGAAACCAAGGCGTAGAACTTGAAAAGTCCCAAAACGGACATGGTTGCAAGCACATAGCCGAGAAGCAGGGAGCCTGTGTCGCCCATAAAGATTTTTGCGGGGTTTAGGTTGTAGGGCATAAAGCCAATGCAGGCACCCATCAGTCCCGCCAAAACAATGGCAACATTGCCATCGGAAACAACAAGCGCTATGACAAGCATTGTTAGGCTGCTTATGCCGGAAACGCCGACGGCAAGTCCGTCAAGACCGTCGATTAGGTTGACGGAATTTGTGATGCCGACTATCCAAAGAATGGTGACGGGGATTGCCATTCCGCCGAGGACAAGATATTCGGAGGCACTCCAAACGGCGGGGTTCATAATGACCTCAATTACAACGCCATGCAGAACGGCAACAACGGCGGCAAGAATTTGCAGCAGAAGCTTTACCCAAGCCTTGAGCGAGATTATGTCGTCCACAGCACCGGTTGCAACGATTATGACACAGCCGAGCAGCATTCCTTGAATTTGGCGGTTTATGTCTGCAAAAAGCAGGACGCTGAGCAGAAAGCCCAAAAATATTGCAAGTCCGCCCATGCGGGGAATGGGGTGGTCGTGGACGCGGCGTGCTTCGCCGGGAACGTCCATAGCACCGACCTTTTGAGCAAAGGTTTTGACGATTGGGGTGGCACCAAAGCTGATTATGAAGGCAACGGCAATTGTTGCCAGTATTTTTATTAAAAGCTCTGTGTTTAAAGGCATCATTTATAGTAATCCTTTCAGCTGTGGCAGGGACGGCATTTTGCAGACCGCAGGGGAGCGGAATGAGAACACGCGCCCATACGGGAAAATTATTTTGCTACAAAGCCGACCTTTTTGTATACCTTGCGCAGGGTTTTTGAGGCGGCGTAGGCGGCCTTTTCCGCGCCCTCCTTGTAGATTGCTTCAAGGTAGGCTTTGTCCGCCATCAGCCGCTCCGCTTCCTCGCGGATGGGGCGCAAAAGCTCAACAACGGCTTCGCCCACTTGGGGTTTGAAGTCGCCATAGCCCAGACCTTCGAATTTTGCTTCGATTTCGGGAAGGCTCAAGCCGCTTGCAACGGAGTAGATGGTCATAAGGTTTGAAACGCCGGGTTTGTTTGCGGGGTCAAATTTTACAAGGGTTTCACTGTCCGTTACGGCGCGCTTGAAGCAGCGCATTATTTCGTCCGGCTTTTGCATAATATAGATGCAGCCGCCGGGGTCCTTGTCGGATTTTGACATTTTGTTTTCGGGGGAGGTTAGGCTCATGATGCGGGCACCGACCTTGGGGATGTATGGCTCGGGGATTTTGAAAACATCGCCGTAAACGCCGTTGAAGCGGGTGGCGATGTCACGCGTTAGCTCAACGTGCTGCTTTTGGTCGCTGCCAACGGGAACTAAATCGGTTTGGTAGAGGAGAATGTCCGACGCCATTAGGGCGGGATAGGTGAAAAGTCCGGCGTTGATATTGTCCGTGTTTTTCGCGCTTTTGTCTTTAAATTGGGTCATGCGGGACAGCTCGCCGAACATGGTGTAGCAGGAGAGCACCCAAGAAAGCTCCGCGTGTGCGGAAACGTGGCTTTGGATGAAGATGGTGTTCTTTTGGGGGTCGAGCCCGCAGGCAATGTATTGGGCAAGCTGAGAAAGGGTGCGGCGGCGCAAATCCGCGGGATTTTGGCGCACGGTGATGGCGTGCATATCTACTATGCAGTAAAAGCAGTTATAGTCATCGGCAAGCTCTACCCAGTTTTTGATGGCTCCGAGGTAGGAGCCGAGGGTGAGGTCACCCGAGGGCTGAATGCCGCTGAAAATGGTTTTCTTTTCGGATTGCTTGTTGTCGGTTACGATGTTGTTTTCGTTCATTATTAAGTGTTTCCTTTTTTGTTGTTGATAAATCGCTTTATGCTTTATCAAAATTGATATAACGGCAATTTGTGCCGTTAAAAAATCGAAATTTAAAGACCAAGCTCCAAAGCAAGTTTTTTGAAGCCGGGAAGTGCGCCAAGAATTGTGCTGCTGCTGACGCAATAGGCGATGCGGACAAAGCCGCCGCAGGCAAAGGAGCTGCCGGGCACCACGAGGATGTTGTGCTTTTTTGCCATGTTGGAAAATTCCTTGTCGTCGCAGGGGGTTTTTAGCCAGAGGTAAAAGGCACCCTGAGGATAGGCGCAGGTGAAGCCGGCGGCTGTAACGCCCTTGTAGAGCAGCTCACGGTTTGCGTCATAGGCGGCAATGTCCGTGCACTCGTCAAGGCATTTTGCAACTGCCTTTTGCAGGAGGGAGGGGGCGTTTACAAAGCCCAAAATCCGGTTTGCGATTGAGGCGGCTTCGAAGATGAGGGCGGCGCTGTCCGCCTCTGAGGGGATGACTAAATAGCCGATGCGCTCTCCGGGAAGGGAGAGGGATTTTGACCATGAATAGCCAACGATGGTGTTGCGGTAAATTTTTGTGAGCCAGGGAACCTCAACGCCGTCATAGGCAAGCTCGCGATATGGCTCGTCGGAAATGATGTAGATGGGGTGACCATATTCCGACTGCTTTTTCTCCAAAACCTCCGCAATTTTTTTGAGTGCTTCGGCGGAGTAGACAACGCCTGTGGGGTTGTTGGGGGAATTTATGATGAGCGCCTTGGTTTTGCTTGTGATGGCATGGGAGATGGCTTCGGCATCCGGCTCAAAGCTTGGGATGTTGGGGGGGACAACGACCATAACGCCGTCGTAGTTTGCGATGTAGTTTCCGTATTCAAGGAAAAACGGGGCAAGGCAAAGCACCTCGTCACCGGGGTTCAGCAGGGTTTTGAGGGCAATGTTAAGCCCGCCTGCGGCACCGACTGTCATGATTATGTTGCCGGCGTTGAAGGTGGTTTGGAAACGGCGGTTAAGGGAGCTTGCCACGGCTTCCCGCACCTCCGGGTAGCCCGCGTTTGACATATAGCCGTGAACGGCGGAGGAGGTTTCGGTTTCAAGAACCTCGATTATTGCGGATTTGACTTTTTCGGGAGCGGGGAAAAAGGGATTGCCAAGGCTAAAGTCATAGACGTTTTCGCGGCCGTAAAGTGCCGCAAGGCGATTGCCCTCCTCAAACATTTCCCGAACAGCGGAGTTGCGCTGTGTAAGTCCAAACATTTTTTCGGATATATTGTGTGTCAAAAGAAACACCTCGCAGTTTATTTTTCTAATTAAGGAACATCTGATTAAATCCGTCACATGGATTGGCGAGCGAATTTTCTGCCCGGCAAGCCAAAAACACGCAGGAATACTGACGTATTTCAAGGGTTTTTGTCGATGTCCGGACGGAAAAGTCGCCGCATGGACGTGCGGCGGATTTAATCAGAGGTTCCTTAACTATTCTACCACGTTGTTATGTGACTTGACAATCCCCGACACATAAAATATTATAGGGTAAGTGCATCATATTTGCCACACAAAGGAGAATTTCGTAAAATGGACATGAAATGGTTCGAGGATATGGAAGCGCAAATCCCAAAAGGGAAGGTGCGAACACGCTTTGCCCCAAGTCCAACGGGGTATATGCACGTTGGCAATTTGCGCACCGCGCTGTACACCTATCTTATCGCCAGAAAAAATAAGGGTACCTTCATCCTCCGCATTGAGGACACCGACCAAGGCCGTTTGGTTGAGGATGCGGCGGCGATTATCTACAAAACTCTTGAGGATTGCGGACTGCACCACGACGAAGGCCCCGACATTGGCGGCCCCGTTGGTCCCTACATCCAAACAGAGCGCCGCGAAATCTATGCAAAATATGCCGAGCTGCTGCTTGAAAAAAATGGCGCATACCGCTGCTTCTGCAAAAAAGCCGAAAACGAGGAGCCGGAGGGTGACGCATTTGCAAAGCGTGACGAGCCTTGCGCACGTTTAACAAGGCAGGAGTCCGACGCGAAGGCAGCGGCGGGCGAAGCCTTTGTCATTCGTCAAAGAGTCCCCAAGGACGGCACCACTACTTTTACGGACGAGATTTTTGGCGACATCACAGTTCCAAACGACACACTGGACGACAATGTGCTCATAAAATCCGACGGGCTGCCCACCTATAACTTCGCGAACGTAATCGACGACCACCTGATGGGCATTACCCACGTTATAAGAGGAAGCGAATATTTGGCATCCTCTCCCAAGTATAACCTGCTTTACGAAGCCTTTGGCTGGGAAGTTCCAAAATATGTCCACTGCTCCCCCGTTATGCGCGACCACCAAAACAAGATGAGCAAGCGCCACGGCGACCCGAGCTACAACGACCTGCTTGTTCAGGGCTACCTTTCGGATGCCATCCTAAACTATGTCGCCCTCCTTGGCTGGAGTCCCGGAGGAGAGCGCGAAATCTATACGCTGGAGGAGCTTGTGGAGGCCTTTGATATCGCAGGAATTTCAAAATCCCCCGCGATTTTCGACATGGAAAAGCTCACATATTTCAACAGCGAATATATTAAGGCGCTCACGCCCGAAAAATTTACGGAGCTTGCAGAGCCGTTCATCCGCCAAAGCGTCAAAAATCCCGCAATCGACATCTCTGCATTCGCGCCGCTTTTGCAGCCGCGCACCGATAAGCTCACCGATATCCCCGAAAAGATTGACTTTTTCGATGCACTTCCGGAATACGATATTGAGCTTTTTACCAACAAAAAGTCCAAAACAAACGCCGAAATTGCCCTCGATATGCTGAAAAAGGCACTTCCCGTTATAAGCGCAATTGACCCATGGACGGACGAAGCAATACACGACGCCCTCGTTTCCCTTGCCGAAAAGCTGGAGGTCAAAAACGCACTGCTGATGTGGCCCGTCCGCATTGCGGTTGCGGGAAAGCTTGTAACGCCCGGCGGCGCGG
>JAVVUU010000006.1:0-38171 GCA_036653035.1 Oscillospiraceae bacterium | reverse complement strand
ATAACGCAGAGCATAACGCCCTTGAACCAGTCGTCGGGGTGCTTGCCAAGAACATTTATTGCACCGATGGCAACGCGAGCCTGGATAGGAGCGGAAATTCCGCAGCCGACAGCAACGGGGATACAGGCGCAGGCATAAAGAAGTCCTGTTGCAACGTCCATACCAACGGCAGAGCCGTCCAAAACGCCCATCCAAAGGATGGTTATAAACCAAATAACGAAGCCGTAAAGTCCCTGTGTTCCGGGAAGAACCTGAAGAATCATAACCTTTGAAAACTTTGAGGGATCCTCTGCTAAAAGTCCCGCACCGGCTTCACCGGCCATTCCTGTACCTTTTGCGCTTCCGACGCAGCAAAGTGCTGCAGCGAGTCCGCTGCCCAGAATGCCTATGAGCATTCCTCCGTATTGGCTAAATAGTTCCTGCATTTGTGTTAGTCCTCCTTAATAATATTTACATAATTGGTCTGTATTGCCAGCGGCTGATAGGGCTTGCCGCCTTCTATATAGAACTTTCCGAAAAACTCGAGATATTGCAGACGGAGCGCGTGGACAAAGGTGCCGATTATACTCAGCGCAAAGTTCAGCGCGTGTCCGACAAGGAAAAGAAGTATGAAGCCTATTAGGTTGCCTGTCAAAGCGCCGAGTGTATTGAAAACACTGGCGATAACGGCACCCGAAAGCATCAAAGCCATAAGTCGGCAATAGGATAAAACATCACCGAACCAGCCGCTGACCACATTGTATAGGCCGTAAATTCCGCCGCCGAGCTTTCCGCCGATGGAGGGATTTGCACGACCTTGCGTTAGGACGATGGCAATAACCGCCGCAAGCGCGACATACCATGTGATACCGAGTGCGCCGAATGCAATTCCGACAAAAAGCAACACAACCGGGCCTGCATCCAAAAGGGCATCCAGCCAATGACCGTCGCGGATTTGCATATATGCGTTTACTCCCGTACCGAACATTAGCTGTATAAATCCAAGCACCAATGACGCTATTAGGACTGTCATTGGGTCTGTTAGCGGATTTATTAGCGCCGGAAGCGCGGCTGTTTTTCCGTACATACTGGCAATTTGCGTTATGCAGTCGCCAAAAAACGAGCCGGAAAGCAGACCGAAAAACGCGGATGAAATTCCGCAGATTATCATAAGTCCGGCGAAGTAGCCTCGTGTGCCTGTTGGCTTCGCCTTGTGCTTAAAGAGCAGACCGGCGAGAAGAATTATTAGTCCATAGCCCATATCCGCAAACATTATACCAAAGAACATGGAGAAAAATGGCATTATGAGGGGATTGGGGTCTATGCCGTTGTAAGCGGGAAGGCTGTACATTTCCGTTAGCATGGTGAAGGGTTCTGTTATGAAGTTGCCGCGGAGCTTTACGGGGACATCGGGGATGTCCTCCTCTCGTGGCTCTTCTGTTTCCCATGCACAATCGAATTTTGAAAGGACGGGGGCAAGCTTTGCCTCTTCATCTGACGGAATCCAGCCTTCAAAATTGATGGTGGAGTCTGTGCAGAGAAGTCTTTCGGCATTATCCGCTTGACCGACGATTGTTAGAAGTCTGTCCGCACACAGCTTTAGCTCATCCCTTGAGGAGGCGGCGGCCGATATTTGGGCAGAAAGGTCTTTTTTCTCGGCATCCAACTCTGCAAGACGTTTTTTACAGTCTGCAATGTTTTTTGCGGCGGTGCCCGTCATGTTGCTGACGGAGGATGGGGAAAATCCAAATTTTCGAACTGTTTCCATGACTATCTGCTGATTTTCCTTCATGCCGATAAGGAGAAGATAGTGCATTGCGCTATCCTTGGAAACAGGGGAAATGCGGCTTTCGGGTGCGGCCTCATAAAGTGCGGATTTAAGTTCATCCAGCTTTACGGTGGCGGGAACAACGCCTTGTGTAACAAAGCAGGTTTTGGTTTCGGAAAGCTCAAAGGGAACATCGAGTGACGCCCAAGGCTGTAAGGCTTCGATGAGGCCTTTTATTCTGCTTTCTTCGACGATTATGCGTTTGATGTTGTCGTCGGTAACGTCGAGCTTTTTGGCTAGAGCAAGATTTTCCCGAATTTTTGAATTGTCAAGAATTTCGCGTCTTTCAACTCCGGGCTTGGGCGTTAGTAAGCCGGATTTTGCGGGTGCATATGTGTTTAGTAGCTCTATTCCAAAAACAAGCTCGTCATATGCGGCAGTACATTCGGAAAGACCCGCTGTTTCTTTTTTTAAGAAACCGGGAGAATCGCCATCCGTTGTATTGGGTGGCGCAGATATTTCGACACAGCCTAGCAGCATAAGCTCGCGAAGCAGGGCTTCGCGCTGCGATTTGACAGCAACTAGCCTGAGCCTTTTCATTTTCACAATGGCCATCAGGCATTCACAATCCTTTCGGTCACAAGCTCCAGCGCCTTATCGGCCCTTCCGCTTGCTTTTACAAGCATTGCGGCTTTGCGATTTTCTGTGCTGCGGGCAAGCTCCAGTGCTTCCTCTGTTGCTTTTTCCCCCGCTTTCTTTTTAAGCTCGCAAAGCTCCTCTGCCGCTTTTTTCTTTGCGCCTTCCACCGCCAGTTTGCCATTTTCTTGGGCTTCGGCAAGCGTTTTCTTCGCGGCAAGCAAAGCTTCTGTTTTTTCTTTTTTTGCTTTTTCTTCGGCTTCACTTATGGATTTGATTGCTTCAAGTGACATTTTCTTAACACCCCCTGAATGTGTTGCGTTTTCAAAGCCGCCAATATTTTTTGCAAATATCGGCTACGAACACACGTTTATAATATCTTGTTCAATAAAGAGTATTCTAATACTTTTCACATAAAAAGGCAAGCGAAACAATGCTATATATGAAAAGCATTACCACAAACTACCCAATTTTGTTTAGTTTCCCCACAAACGGCGAATTTTTCTGTTAATTTTAATTTCTTTGCTAAATGTGTGTCAAACGCACAATATGCGTACATCGCTCTTGATATGCGGGCGGATGTAATATATAATGTCGAATATGGTATCTTAGTAATCTTCAAATCGGAGGACACAAAAATATGTCTGATGCAATCTACAAACGCAGATTTGGTGACCGCCGGGATGGGCGTCTTATTCGTTCCTTCCCTGCCTTCAACAAATTCATGCCTTTTATAATGAAAACCCGAAACGATGCAAGCAACCTTTTCAGAGACAGCGTTGAGGTTACCGAAATTGACCGTTGGCTTCGTGAAAAGCGTGCAGAGGGCTACAAAGGCATGGGTATGCTCCATGTCTTTATTGCCGCATATATACGCACAATTGCCTTTCGGCCCGGTCTTAACCGCTTTGTTTCGGGACAGCGCGTTTATACAAGACACGACATCGAAGTAATTATGGTCGTTAAACGCGCCATGACCGACGAGGCGGATGAAACCTCCGTCAAAATCCACTTCTCACCTTCAGACACAATTTATGATGTTTACCGCAAAATCAACGAAAAGGTAGACGAAATAAAAGCCAGTGCAGATAGTGACGGCACCGAAAAATTTGCCGAAACATTAACGCATATGCCCAGATTGTTTTCAAATTTCATTCTCCGCATTTTGCGCATACTTGACTATTTTGGCTGTCTGCCCGCTTCCCTATTGGAAATCAGCCCTTTCCACGGCTCGGTAATCATAACCGATCTTGGCTCTGTCGGAATTCCTCCCGTCTACCACCACCTCTACAATTTCGGCAACCTCCCCCTATTTCTTGCCTTTGGCGCAAAGCGCCGCGTTGTTGAGCTTGACGAAACGGCACACCCTGTCGAGCGCAAATACATCGACTTTACCGCCACACTCGATGAGCGTATATGCGATGGCTTCTACCACGCCTCCTCATTCAAATATATCAAGCATTATCTCCGAAACCCCCACCTGCTTGAAGTTCCCCCCGAAAAAGTTGAACAGGACATATTTTGATGGCTTTGCTTTCAAATTAAGAGAGCATCCCAAAACAAAATGTTTTGGGATGCTCTCTTTAGGAGTTTCTAATTAAATCTGCCGCCAATCGGCACAGCGTGATTTAATCAGAGCCTCCTTAATTTCAGCTTGTCGAAGAACAAAAGTTCTTCGACAAGCTAGGATTTTTTCTTTAAGGAACGAAGAGGATAGATGAGAAAGAGTGCTTATCTGCCAAACAGACTTCCGATATAACTACCGGTGCTGCTGCCAATTCCGGAAAGGAATTTTCCGCCGAGTTCGGCTGCTGCTGCATTATACTCTTGGCTGGAAACAGGATTTGTTTCATAATCCTTGGCGTTCTGCTCATACTTTGCGCCGGTTTCTTCAACAAGAGCTTCAATTTGGTTGGCATAGTCCTTAGCGGCTGTCTCATATGGATTGGGCTTGTAACCCATAGCAAAAGGGGCTGCGGTGCAAGAGCAGATTACTGTTAGCGCAAGTGCGGACCCGAGGATTTTCTTCATTGTGGTTTTTTCCATGATTTTGACTCCTTTAAATTTAAAGTTTGGAATTGACTTCCACCTCATTAACGCACCAGCGTGGCATTTTATTGCATAATAAAAAAATATTTTTATAAAAACTTTTTTCGGCAGTTGTAGTAAAGGGAGCGACTCAAAACAAAGTGTATTGAGTCGCTCCCTTTATTGGATTGAATAATATTAGTACAATGCAACATTTGAGCTGTAACAGAAATAAGTCCAGCCTAAATATTTGTCATAGCAGGCGGTATGTGTGCCGCCACCTTGGGTGAAATTCGCCTGAAAGACTACGGATGATGTCATAAGGCGCTCGCCCTTCAATAGCCGCAGGGCGGCAGCTGCACAGCGCTCGGAAGGAATAAGGCTGTTAAAATATCGGCTGTTGGCGCCGTAGTATTGTCCCGGCTGTGCCAAAACCTCCGCAATTGTGTTTGGAAATTCGGGGCTTGCAACGCGGTTCATAACAACCTCGCCAACGCACATTTTCCATTCGTCACTCAGCCACTCTGAGCCGGCCTCCGCATATATTATTTTCGAGAGAAGTACAAGCTCATCATATTTCACGCTCTTTGCGTTAATTTTCATGCCAATGATTTTTTCTTCTCTTGCCTGCTCTGCGGCAATTCCTGCTTGATAATCACCTGTTGTCGCGGCACTAACCATGGCCTCCGCATAGTTGACATCGGGGTCATACGCAGCTTGCGCTCCGGCACTCAGCAAGATCATTAGAACAATTACAGGCAGAATGGTAACCAGTCTTTTCATAGACAGTCCTCCTTTATTCGGTTGCTTACAATTTGGCGGGAACAATACCCAACAGCTTGTCACACGGACTTGTGCCATTATAGCTTTTTATCTTTACAAAATGCTGTCGTTTTAGGTATGTGAAAACGCAAGTTTTCCCGCACTTTACTTCAAACCTCCACAGCTCCCACAATGAGCAATATAATGCTAATATTTGGAGCTATATTCCCCACTTTAGCAAAAAATTGGGCTGTTTTTTTGAGGCATGTTGATTATGATATCAGAAAGCTGTGAATATTTCAAGTTTTTCAAACAAAATAATAATATCTTTAGTAATATCATGAACAATTATGTAACAACTTTGTTGTAATTTGTAGGATGTTCACCCATTTTGCAAGAATACTTGCAAAATGTTTTTCTCTAAGCCCCCCTCATACACATCAAACACCATAAAAAATCCACCTCAAAATTGCTGACCCGGCATCTTTTGACGCGCAGGCAATTTTGAGGTGGAATATTTAATAGTGTTTAATTCAGTACCCGTAAAAAAACGGACGATATTGCCGGTAGAAAAGCGAAGCTATCGCTTATACATATAATATATATGCATCAATATGAAAATTCGCAGGTAAAATGCGGTGTGCCCTCTGAAAGTCCCTTCATCGCAAAGCCTTTTTCGGTCGGTGCTCCGCAAATTTCAAGTGTTTCTCCGAGCTTAGTTTCCTTGTTGAAATTTATGATAAAATCAACAATATTTCTTTCTCGATATTCGATGGGTAAGAAATCCACCGCAATCTTACTGTAAATCGCATTATTGACATGGCTGTTACAGTCGAGGTCGGAGAAATAGATTGGTCTTTGACCGATAACCGGAAAATCATCCGGCAGCTTGATTTTCATGCACTCCGGGCAGTCTGCCTTGCGTGGGTCAAGCGTTGGCGTTTCATAAGCAAGAGCTTCGGGGCGAAGCACCTTGTGAGCAATCGGGTCATAAAGCACCCATGAGCTGGAGGCAGAAACGAGAAGCTCGCCGCTTTCAAGTCTTGCCTCATAGTCACGGTTATAACGAGTGCCCTCAATTGAGCGAAGCCATGTGGTTGAAATTATTTTTTCTCCGCAAGCAGGAGTCCTGTGAAATCTGGCGCTCATGCGTGAAACCAGAAAAACCTGTCCGTGCGCCAAGAGGTAGTCGTATCCGTGACCCAATAATTCACATTCGTCACCCGCATTTTCCGAAAAAAGCCCCATCATCATGTGCAGATGCGCAAGATTTTTTGGGTTGCAGTCGCCATATTGTATGGTTGCCGGCCTGCTGTAATGAACTCCATCGTACCATTTATTTATCATTTTTTAAAACCCCCGTCCCATACACACGGCTTATTTTATATGCCGAGCTTAGGCGATGCAAATTTATTTTTTAATACGAAGCATATTGTAGCCTTTTTTAACTAAAAAAACAAGCATCACTTAGCAAAAAGCCGAAAAACACAATAATTTGTCACATAGACTCATTTTTCATTTGTAAAGTATGATAAAAGGTGTATAATACTTTAAGTTTTATAACAACGGAGGAGCTAATATGCTTACAGAAATTCTAAAAACATTAAAAGCCGAGCGCAGAAAAATCGTTTTCACCGAGGGCGAGGATGTCCGCATCCTTGAGGCCGCCGCACATCTCAAAAAAGATGACATTATGGACGTCGTCCTCTGCGGAGATCCCGAAAAGATTACCGCAGCAGCTAAAAACGGCGGTTTCAATATCGACGGTATCGAAATCGTAAACCCCCTCAATTACCCCGGAATTGACGCAATGGTCGACAAAATGGTCGAGCTTCGCAAGGGCAAAATGACCGCAGACGATTGCCGCACCGCACTCAAAAAGAGCAACTACTTCGGCACCATGTATGTAAAAATGGGCTTTGCCGACGGACTGCTCGGCGGCGCTACATATTCCACAGCAGACACCGTTCGCCCCGCACTCCAAATCATCAAAACAAAGCCGGGCAACAAAATCGTTTCTTCATGCTTCATTCTCTCCCGCGAAACCGCTTCCGGTACCGAAAAATACGCAATGGCAGACTGCGCTATAAACATCGCCCCCCAAGAGGACGACCTTGTTGAAATCGCAACCGAAACTGCCCGCACAGCACGTTACTTCGGCATTGACCCCAAGGTTGCCATGCTTTCCTACTCCAGCAAAGGCTCCGGCAAGGGCGAATCCGTTGACATGATGCGCAATGCCGCCGAAAAAGTCAAGGCACTGAACCCCGACTTTGAGGTTGACGGCGAGCTTCAGTTCGACGCCGCCTTTGCACCCGAGGTCGCCGCAACAAAGGCAAAGGACTCAAAGGTTGCAGGTCACGCCAACACCTTTGTGTTCCCCGACATCAACGCCGGCAACATTGGCTACAAAATCGCCCAGCGTCTTGGCGGCTTTGATGCCTACGGCCCCATTCTCCAAGGTTTAAATGCCCCCATCAACGACCTTTCCCGCGGCTGCAACGCCGATGAGGTCTACACAATGGCAATTATCACTCTCGGCCTCAAATAAAACCGAATAGTGCGCGCAATTGCTACTATATATGGTAGAAGTTGTTGACAATTCGCAAAATTTGTGTATAATAGGATAGCTTACCTAGTTGGGTGAGCTATCCTTGCCCCTTTATTTGGGGCCATTAGTCCAGAAGGAGGTGTTCAAAATGGCTAAGACAACAGAAAAATACGAACTGATGTACATCATCAACCCCACCCTCAGTGAGGAAGATACAGCAGCAGTCGTAGAAAAATTCAAAGCACTTATCGAACAGAACGGAACCATTGACGAAATGGAGCTTATGGGTAAGCGCAGACTTGCTTATGAAATCAATTATCATGCAGATGGTTATTACGTTCTTGTCAAGTTCACATCGGCTCCCGATTTCCCCGCAGAGCTTGACCGTATCCTTGGTATAACCGACAGTGTGATTCGTTCCCTCATCACCGTTCGCTGCGAATAAGGAGGCGTATCATGCTTAATCACATCAACCTTATGGGACGTCTAACCCGCGACCCCGAGCTTCGCTACACCCAGTCGGGAACAGCCGTTGCATCTTTTTCCCTTGCCGTTGACCGCGATTTTGCGTCAAAGGAAAGCGGAGAAAAGCAAACGGATTTCATCGACATTGTTGCGTGGCGTCAAACGGGCGAATTTGTCAGCAAATACTTCACAAAAGGCAGCATGGCAGTAGTCAGCGGTCGTCTTCAAATTCGTGAATGGCAGGATAAGGAAGGCGGAAAGCGCCGCAACGCCGAGGTCGTCGCAGAAAACGTCTATTTCGGCGAGAGCAAGCGTCGCGAAGGCGGCGACACCTCCTACCGCGATGATCCCCCTCCCCGCAGAGGAAACTCCGCTGCTCCCCACGACAACCCCTCAAAAGGCTCTGCCTTTTCCGAGTTGGACGATGGTGACGGCGATTTGCCGTTCTAAAATAACAACCAATATACCAATGATAGGAGGAAAAAACCTTGGCATTCGATAAAGATAAATCAAAAAATCGCAAGCGTAAAAAAGTATGTCAGTTTTGCGCCGATAAAAGCGAGCATATAGACTACAAGGACGTGGTGAAGCTTCGCCGTTTCCTTTCCGAGCGTGGCAAAATTCTGCCCCGTCGCACAACAGGTGTCTGCGCCGCGCATCAGCGTGAGCTTACAGAAGCAATCAAGAGAGCACGTCAAATTGCCCTCCTGCCTTATGTAATGGACTAAACCCATTAAAAAACCGCCTTCAATCGAAGGCGGTTTTTTGGCAATTCAGGCGCAAAAGCTCCAAGCACAAAGCCGCCGCTTTCACAAATGAAAGCGGCGGCTTTGTGCTTATTTTTATTCCCATTTATCCCAAATCTCGGGGCAGTAGCCTATTGTGGCTTTTTTCCCGTTGCGGACTATGGGGGTTTTTATGAGGGCGGGATTTTCAAGGAGCTTGTTGAACTTGTCCTCGTCGTAGGCAAGGTATTGTAAAAGCTCAACATCTCTTGCTTTGTCATCAATTACACCCGCAAGACCAACCGACGCGATGACGCTTTTGAGTTCACCAACGCTGATGCCGTAGCGGATAAGGTCTATGCTTTGGTACTTGATTTTGCGCTCCTTGAACCAGCGCTCCGCCTTTTTTGTGTCAAAGCATTTTGATTTTCCGAATATCTGTATATTCATAGCTATCGCTCCAAAAATATTGCTTTATAAAACGCCAAAAGCACATTGCTATCATAAATACACACGGCTTTTTGGCAGGCTGCCTTAAACCTCCATTATTACGGGAAGTATCATCGGGCTGCGCTTGGTTTGCTTGTAGAGGTAGCCCGAAAGGTTTGCCTTGACCTTTGATTTTATGGTTGCCCAGTCGGTAATGTTGCTGCGCGCACAGGAATCCAAGGTTTCAAGTGTTACGCGGCGAAGCTCAACCATAAGCTCGTCGGACTCCTTGACGTAAACAAAACCGCGCGTTATGATGTCAGGCCCCGAAACAAGGCTTGCATCCTCCGAGGAAAGGGTCATTACGATGACCAGCATACCGTCCTGAGCAAGATGGCGTCTGTCACGCAGGACAACGCTTCCAACATCGCCAACTCCCGTACCGTCAACAAGAACCTTGCCGGAGGGAACATTTCCGCCGAGCTTAACGCTCTTTTTTGTGACCTCGACAATTTTGCCGATGTCGCTGATTATGACGTTGTTGGGGGGGATGCCCATGTGCTTTGCAAGCTCTGCGTGGCTGCAAAGGTGGCGCTGCTCGCCGTGGATTGGCATAAAGAATTTTGGCTGTGTGAGCGCAATTATCATTTTGAGCTCTTCACGGCAGGCATGGCCGGAAACGTGAAGCTCCTCGAGGCGGTCATAAATGACCTCTGCGCCCTTCATAAACAGCTCGTTTATTACGCGGCTGATGGTGTTTTCGTTGCCGGGAATTGCGGAGGCGGAGATGATTACTCTGTCGCCCGAATTGATTTCCACTTGACGATGGCCGGAAAATGCCATTCTGTAGAGTGCGGACATACTCTCGCCTTGGCTGCCCGTTGTGATGACAACAACCTTGTTGTTTGGCAGAGTGTTAACTTGATTTATGTCGATGAGGGTGTCCTTGGGAACGTCCATATAGCCCAAGTCCATGGATACGCGCATGATGTTTTCCATGCTGCGCCCCGTAATTGCAACCTTGCGCTTGCAACGGGCGGCGCTGTTGATAACCTGCTGAATACGGTGGACATTGGAAGCAAAGGTGGTGACGATTATACGCTTGTTGCAGTCCTTAAAAAGCTGGTCGAAGCGAACGCCGACCTTGCTTTCGGACTCGGAATGCCCCGGCTTTTCGACGTTTGTGGAGTCGGATAGGAGCATGAGCACGCCTTCCTTGCCAAGCTCGCCAAAGCGGGTAAGGTCGATTATTCCGCCTTGAATGGGCGTTACGTCTATCTTGAAATCGCCCATGTGGATGATTGTGCCGATGGGTGTTTTTATTGCAAGTGAAACCGCATCCGCTATGCTGTGGTTGACGTGGATTAGTTCGATGTCGAAGCAGCCTGCCTTAAAGCTTTCGCCTGCTTCCATGGTGACAATTTTTGTCTTTTCGAGCAGGCCGTGATCCTCAAGCTTGATTTCGATAAGTCCCGCCGTTAGGCGCGTTGCATAGAGCGGAACGTCGAGGTCGCGCATAACATAGGGCAGTGCGCCAATGTGATCCTCATGTCCGTGAGTGAGGACGATTGCTCTGATGCGGTGCTTGTTTTGAATGAGGTAGGTAATGTCGGGTATCACGATGTCAACTCCGTACATTTCCTCGTCCGGAAATCCCAAGCCGCAGTCCACGACAATTATATCGTTGCCGTATTCATAGACCGTGAGGTTTTTTCCGATTTCATTTAAGCCTCCGAGAGGTATAATTTTCAGTTTTGATGCCATATTTAGTGTTTTCTCCTTCTAATAATGTGAAAAGTATGTAGGCTACATCATTATTGGGCGCAAAAAGCTGCGGGCTTATATCGCAATTATAACCGCCCTGTAACGCGAGTATAATGGCTTCATGCCCGTAATTTCCCTATATTGAGGTATCCTTAATAATATAAAACCGCAAAGCGGTTAATAAACGATTTAATTTTTTGGGGTAGTATTTGTAACGAACGTATATATATTATCTCCGCTAGTGCGGAGCTTATAAGCATTGCATAAAAATTGTAACATTATTTTGTAAGTTTTGCAAGTCATTTAACTAAATTAGCCAAAGGCTTATTTCTGCAAATTATTGAAGCTTCGTTTGCGTTACATTTCCCTTCTGCCCTCAAGTGCGCGCAGGAGGGTTGCTTCGTCGGCAAATTCGAGGTTTGAGCCAACGGGTATGCCATAGGCAAGGCGGCTAACCTTGACTTCAAAGGGCTTTACAAGACGCGAAATATACATGGCTGTTGTGTCGCCCTCCGTGTCGGGGTTTGTTGCCATTATGACCTCGCGGACATCGCCCTCGGCAACGCGGCGGATAAGCTCGGAAATTTTTATATCGTCCGGCCCGATATGGTTCATGGGTGACATTACTCCGTGCAAAACGTGGTAAACGCCGCCAAATTCGCGGCTGCGCTCGAAGGACAAAACGTCCCTCGGCTCCGCCACAACACATATTATGCCCTTATCGCGGCGATCATCCGCACAGACGGAGCAAAGCTCGCCATCTGTTAAATTTTGACATATGGGACAGCAATGCACACTGCTTTTTGCCTCTAAAATAGCATTTGCAAAGCTTTGTGCTTCGCCGTCCGGCAAGGAAAGCACATGAAAGGCAAGGCGCTGTGCGCTTTTTTTGCCAATTCCCGGCAGAGCAGCAAATTTGTCGATAAGGGTTTCAAGTGAGGGCGGGAAAAATGACATTGTGTAACTCCTTGTGATTGTAATGGTATGGCCATGCAAAGCGTGTCGTTTTGTGCGTTTAGGCGTTGCGAATTGCACTTATCGCGGCTTTTCTGTCCGCTTGGTTGAAAATTGCGCTGCCTGCAACTAGAACATTTGCTCCTGCATCCTTGCAGAGCTTTGATGTTTTGGGGTCAACACCGCCGTCAACCTCGAGTTCACAGCGCGGGTTGCTCTCGTTAATCATTGTGCGAAGCGCAGCAATTTTTGGAAGCTGATCCTGCATGAAGCTCTGCCCGCCAAAGCCGGGTTCAACTGTCATAACAAGAATGAGGTCAAGCAGAGCAATATAGGGTATAATTGTTTCGGCAGGTGTTTTTGGCTTTAGGGCAAGTCCTACCTTTTTTCCGCATTTTTTGATTTCGGCTATGGCGGCAAATATGTCTTGAGGCTCATCGGACTCTATGTGAAGAACAACAAGATCCGCGCCCGCATCGCAAAAGTTTTTAACGAAGCGGTGTGGCTTGTTTATCATGAGGTGTACATCCAAAAACATATCGGTTGCGCGGCGAAGTGACTTAACAACCGGAATTCCTATGGTTATGTTAGGGACAAAGCAGCCGTCCATAACGTCAATATGAAGATATTCCGCTCCGCCGTCTTTTACGGCAGAAATATCCTTAATTAGCTCGGCAAAGTCTGCCGAGAGAATGGAAGGTGCTATTTTAGTCATTTATCTGTTCCTCCGAGGCCGTCCCACAGCGGAACACATCCGCTGAAAACGGCATAAAATTTCATAGCCGAACCGCGCGCAACGGCTTTTATATACGGGGGCGGCGGGCAAAATACTCTCCGCCTCCGATGCGCTTCGGCTACACGAGAACGATTATACAGCATATTGAGTTCGCTTGCAAGGATAAAACCACATATATGTGCTTTCATTAAAAAATCAAAACTCAATTGCAAATGAGCATTTCCATAATATATGTTGTAAAATTTGATTTTTCGATGTATAATATGTGCTCTGAAAGGTGTGTGTGACATGACTTTAGACAACTATTTCACTTCATTAAAAGGAAAGAGCATCGCCGTTGTGGGCTATGGCATCAGTAATGCCCCGCTAACAGAGCTTTTGCTCAATCGGGGCTGCGACGTTACCATCCGCGACAAGCGCACGGAGGACGAATTGTCCGCAGAAGCCCCCATGCTCCGCGAAAAAGGTGCCAAGCTTCACCTTGGTGCGGACTACCTCTCCAGCTTGTGTGAGGACATCATTTTTCGAACTCCCGGACTGCACCCTTTCACGCCCGAGCTTAAAGCGGCAGCGGAAAACGGCAGTATCATCACCTCCGAAATGGAAGCGTTTTTTGCTGTGTGCCCCTGCCACACAATTGCCATCACGGGAAGTGACGGAAAAACAACCACCTCCACAATAATTGCAAACTTATTAAAGGAAGCGGGGCACACCGTCTTTTTGGGCGGCAACATCGGTGCTCCCCTCCTAAACCGCGTTCCCGAAATGCAAAAGGACGATTTTGCCGTGTTGGAGCTTAGCTCCTTTCAGCTTCACAGCATGAAGTGCAAGCCGGAAACCGCCGTTATAACAAACATATCGCCAAACCACCTCGATGTTCACCCAAGCATTGAAGATTATGTGGATGCAAAGTGCAACATTTTCAGACTTCAGGATAAGTGCGACCGACTTGTCCTAAACGCCGATGACCCCCAAACAAAAAGCTTTGCAGCCGAAGCAAAATCCGATATTCGCTATTTTAGTCGCAAGCACTCCGTTCAAAGCGGCTCGTTTTGCGTGGATGAGCTTATCTACTCCGCGAGAAACTATGAGGTTCAGGAGCTTATGCCCGCGTCCGGCATCCTCATTCCCGGCGCTCACAACATCGACAACTACATGGCCGCCTATGCCGCAACGGATGGCTACATCTCCGACTCGGTTTTTCGCCACGTTGCCAGAACCTTCCCCGGCGTTCCCCACCGAATTGAGCTTGTTCGCGTTCGCAACGGTGTCAAATTCTATAACGACTCCATTGCCTCCAGCCCCACCAGAACAATCGCGGGACTGCGCTGCTTCACAAAATCCAAACCAATTCTCATTGCGGGTGGGCACGACAAGCACATTCCATTTGAAACCTTGGGTCAGGAAATTGTCGAGCGCGTCAAGGCTCTTTACCTCACCGGTGAAACAGCGGAGCGCATAAAGCAAGCCGTTATGAACGCGCCGGGTTACAATCGGCTCACCCTGCCCATAATAATCATCGACGACTTCCGCGAGGCTGTCCTTGCCGCCGCTTCTGCCGCAGAGGAAAATGACATTGTAATCCTCTCTCCTGCCTGTTCTTCCTTCGATAAATTCAAAAACTTTGTGGAGCGCGGAAACACCTTCCGCTCCATCGTTCTCGGATTGGAGTAAAATATGCTACTAAAAGATTTAATTTTCGACCTCTGCGGGCTTGCCGCCCCTTCCGGCTTTGAGGACAATGCCTTCAAGCGCATTTCCGAGCTTCTCTCGCCCTATGTGGACGAAATCAAAACCGACGCTATGGGAAACCTAATCGCCGTCAAAAAATGCGGCCGCGAAAATGCAAAGCGTCTGATGCTTGATGCACACATGGACGAAATCGGCTTCATCATAACCGACATTGAAAAGGGCTTCCTGCGCTTTTCCTCCATTGGCGGAGTTGACCCGCGAATGCTCCCCACGCGTGAAGTTCGTGTCCTAATCGATCCGCCAATCTTTGGCGTTATTGACACCATGCCCCCGCACGCCCTTTCCTCCGAGGATATGGACAAGTCCATAGACGCAAAAAAGCTCTTTATAGACGTTGGCCTAAGCGAGGATGAAGCAAAACGCCGCATTCCACTCGGTACTCCCGCTGTTTTTGCCGGTGGCTGTATTTCTCTTGCCGAAAACATCATCAGTGGCAAGGCCTTGGACGACAGAGCCTGTGTTGCCATCATCATAAAAGCCATGGAAAACCTCTTTGAAAAAGACTTGGGTGCAGACATCTATTGCCTTATAAGCTCGCAGGAAGAGCTTGGAATGCGCGGTGCCACTACCGGCATTTATGGCATCGACCCCGACTTTGCAATTGCCATTGACGTAACCCACGCTGCAACCCCGGACTCCAAAAAGGGTGAAACCATGGAAATGAGCCGTGGCGTTGCCATTGGCGTTGGCCCAAGCATGAACCGTAGCATTACAAACGCACTCTTTGAAACAGCAAGAAAAAATAAGCTTTCTTTCCAAACCGAGGTAATGGGCGGCTCCAGCGGCACAAACGGCTGGGTCTTTCAGGTTAGCCGCGAGGGCGTTTCCACCGCTGTTTTGTCTTTGCCCATCAAATATATGCACAGCCCCGTTGAAACCATGGACTTAGCGGATGCCGAAGCTATTGTCAGTCTGCTAACAGAATTTATAATCAATATTGGGGAGGCCGGAATTTAATATGCTTGACACAATGAAAACACTCTGCTGCCTAAGCGGCGCTTCCGGCAACGAGGATGAAGTTCGCGACTATATTCTTGAGCGTGTAATGCCCTATGTAAGCGAGGTTATAACAGACTCCATGGGCAACCTTATCGTCAAAAAGCACGGCAAAATTGCAGGCTCTCAAAAAATAATGATTTGCGCCCACATGGACGAGGTTGGAATAATCATCACCGGTGTTGACGACGACGGCTATCTCCGCTTCGACTTTTTGGGCGGAGTGGACAGGCGTGTTGTAATCGGCAAGCGCGTCTATATAGGCCGCGACAGAGTTCCCGGAATAATCGGCCTTAAAGCCTACCACCTTGTCGATAAGGAAGAAGAAAAAAAGGTTCCCAAGCGCGAAGAAATGTATATAGACATCGGCATGAAAACCCGCTCCGAGGTAAACGAGCTTATCTCCCTCGGCGATGCAGGAGTTTTTGACGACAGCGTCTTTGAATTTGGTGACGGCTTCCTAAAGGCAAAGGCCATTGATGACCGTGTCGGCTGTGCCGCAATGATAAAGCTCATTGAAAGCGATTTGCCCTGTGACTGCACCTTTGCTTTCACCGTTCAGGAGGAAATCGGCGCAAGGGGCGCAAAAATCGTTTCAAACCGCATTGCACCCGATATCGCCATAGTTTTGGAGAGCACAACAGCCGCAGACCTCCCCGAGGTTCCCGAGGGCAAGCGCATCTGCCGTCTTGGCGAGGGCATCGTCATACCCTTTATGGACAAGGGCGCAATATACAACCGCGAGCTTTACAAGCTCTTAACAGACATTGCCGACAAAAACAACATCAAGTGGCAAACCAAAACCATGATAGCCGGCGGGACGGACGCACAGGTCGTTCAGCGTAGCGGCAGCGGCGTTAAAACCATTGCAATTTCGGCACCGCTCCGCAACATCCACTCCCCCGCAAGCGTTGCGAAAATATCCGATTTTGAAGTTATGCCAAGGCTTACAACACTTCTGCTTGAAGCTATTTCGGCAGAATAGGGCAAAGTCCAAGATGGGATATCAGAATAGCAAAAAAGAGGAAAAATATAAAAATGGGCTTATTTAACATATCGCAAAGAGTACAAATTCTCGCAAAGGCTTCTCAGTCGGAGCTTACGGACGTTTTTGCACACATTGACTCCGTTGCCGAAAGCTGCACCGCAAAGGTAATGTCCGCTTTTCAGGAGTTCCGCGTTTCCGAGGCCTGCTTTGCGGGCACAACAGGCTACGGCTATGACGATTTGGGTCGTGAAACCTTGGACAAAATCTATGCCCAAGTTTTCGGCGCGGAAAAGGCGCTTGTCCGCATTGGCTTTGTTAACGGCACACACGCAATTGCAACCGCACTTTTCGCCGTTGCAAAGCCCGGGGACACTCTCCTGTCCGTCACCGGTGCCCCCTATGACACTCTCCAATGCACCATTGGAACCTCCGGAAACGGTGACGGTTCGCTCAAATTCTACGGCATAAATTACGCGCAGGTCGAGCTTCAAGCCGATGGCGAGCCAAATTTTGAAGCCATCAAAACAGCCGCCGCCGACCAAAATGTCGGTGCCGTCCTCATTCAGCGTTCACGCGGCTACGGCAACCGCCGTGCCTTTGGAATTGACGACATTGAAAAAATCATTGCCGCCATTCGTTCCGTAAACACCCGCGCCAACATTCTTGTCGATAACTGCTACGGCGAATTTACAGAAACCCTTGAGCCAACTGATGTCGGTGCGGATTTAATAGCCGGCTCCCTCATAAAAAACCCCGGCGGTGGCCTTGCCCCCACAGGCGGCTACATCGCAGGTCGCGCAGATTTGGTCGAGCGCGCCGCAATTCGGCTTACAACTCCCGGCATAGGCGGCGAGTGCGGCAGTACGCTTGGCAATAACCGCCTTATGTTCCAAGGCTTTTTTATGGCTCCGCACATAGTTGCACAATCCCTTAAAACCTCCGCGTTTTGCGCGGGAATGATGCAAAGGCTTGGCTACAAAACCTCCCCCGCCCCAACCGAGGATCGCCACGACATCATTCAAATGATAGAATTTGGCACTCCCGAAAAGCTTTGCAGCTTTTGCGCCGGCATTCAGCACGGAGCACCTGTTGATTCCTATGTAACCCCCGTGCCCTGGGCAATGCCGGGCTACGAAAACGAGGTTGTTATGGCGGCGGGCGCTTTCATTCAAGGCTCGTCCATTGAGCTTTCCTGCGATGGCCCCATGCGCGAACCCTACCTTGGCTATTTGCAGGGCGGCTTAACCTACGAATCCGGCAAGCTCGGCGTTATGCTCGCTGTTGACGAAATGCTAAAGGAGGAAAAAGCCGCAAGCCCCGAAAAACATTCCTCCCTCATAAAGTTCAAGTAAGTTTCCGCCGCACACGCCATATACTTGACATAAGGGGGAATCCTTATGCCATTTACTTCTCGCAACATATACCTGCGCTTTCGGCGAAGCTTGAGCCGCCCTCCAAAGCCGAGGCGACCCTTTGGCTCCGCCGAAAAAAAAGCGGCAATTATCCTCATTGCCATCATTTTAATAATTGCCTTCGCAATCCTGCCGACCGGCGTTTTTCTCAAAAACATCTCCTCACAAATTGCACTTTCGGATGCAACCGACCTCATAACAGCCACCATCAACGACACCATCAACGAGAAGATGCGCGAGGGTCAATACAATTACGACTATTTTGTAACTCTCCAAAAGGACTCAGACGGAAAAGTTACGGCAATCGCCGCAAATATGGCAAGAATTAACATCATGTCATCAGAAATATTACAAGAAGTCATCACAGCAACAAACAGCGGCAAGCTAAACCTCAACATTCCCTTGGGCAATCTGCTCGGCTCAAACCTCCTTTTGGGGCGCGGGCCTGACATCCCGATAAAAATAATTATGCTGACCAGCTCCTATGCAGATTTTCGCAACGAGCTTGTTTCGGCGGGAATAAATCAAATTAAACATCAGATAATCCTTGAAATAAGAGTTGAAATCGACGTACTCATGCCTTGGGAGGTAAAATCAACCGAGGTTCTGAGCGAGGTGCTCATCGCCGAAACCATAATCGTTGGCGACGTACCGGACACCTATCTCAGCTTTCAACAGCCAACCCCCAACTAAGGGCACCTCTAAACCTAAGGTGCCCTTTAAAAAGAACGGAGCATTTATGGACGCCGCAAAAGAAATTGACGAACTCAAAAAAACACTTACCCGCTTAAATAACGAATACTACGTTCTGGACGCGCCCACGGCAGCGGACTTCGAATATGACGCGCTCATGCGCCGCCTTATTGAGCTGGAGGAAGCAAACCCCACCCTCAAAACCGCCGACTCGCCCTCACAGCAGGTCGGCGGCAAGGTTCTTTCCCAATTCACTCCCGTGCGCCACCTTGTTCCTTTGGAAAGTCTGAACGACGTTTTCTCCTTTGACGAGCTTGAGGGCTACCTCTCAAAAACAAACGAGGCGCTTGCAGACGTTCCCCTCTATGTCACAGAGCCGAAAATTGACGGGCTTTCCGTTGCTGTCGAATACATCGACGGCCGCCTTTTTCGCGGTGCAACCCGTGGCGATGGTGTAACAGGCGAGGATGTCACGGAAAATCTGCGCACTGTGCGCTCGCTCCCAAAAACCATTGAGAACGCTCCGCCGCGGCTTATAATTCGCGGAGAGGTCTATATGTCGCGCGAAAGGTTTGCGCAGCTCAACGAGCTTCGTGAAGCGGAGGGGCAAAAGCTTTTTGCAAATCCCCGCAACGCCGCCGCCGGCTCTCTTCGCCAGCTTGACAGCAAAATTGCCGCAGAGCGCGGGCTTGACATTATTGTTTTCAACATCCAATACGCCGAGGGTTTGGAATTTTCCTCGCACGCGCAGTCCTTGGATGCACTTTCCGCAATGGGCTTTCCCGTTGTTCCCTACAAGCTTTTCAAAACCTTTGCCGAGTGCCGCGAGCGTGTTGAATGGCTCGGTGAAAACCGCGATGCCCTCCCCTATGACATAGACGGCGCTGTAATTAAGCTTGATTCTATCGCCCAAAGAGCCGCACTTGGCAGCACCTCAAAGGCTCCCCGTTGGGCCGCGGCATACAAATATCCCCCCGAAAAGAAAGAAACGGTCGTTGAGGAAATCGTCATTCAGGTTGGGCGAACAGGCGTTTTAACTCCCAAGGCGGTCGTTTCCCCCGTTCGCCTTGCGGGAACAACCGTCACCAACGCAACTCTCCACAATCAGGATTTTATAAACAACCTTGGTGTTTGCGTGGGCGACACTGTTATAATCCAAAAGGCGGGCGAAATCATCCCCGAAATCCTTGAGGTTGTCCGCGAAAAGCGCCCCCCAAATGCTGAACCCTTTTCCTTTCCGAAGTTTTGTCCCGAATGCGGTTCCCCCGTTATCCGTGACGATGATGCTTCGGCGGTGCGCTGTACAGGTCTTGAGTGCCCCGCCCAGCTTTTGCGGAACATTGCGCATTTTGCTTCACGCGGAGCTATGGACATTGAGGGCTTGGGCATTTCCGTAACCGAAGCGCTCATAAACAAAGGACTTATTTCTTCCCCCGCCGAGCTTTATTTTCTTGATGCCGAAAGTGTTTCGGATATTGAACGCATGGGCAAAAAATCCGCCGAAAACCTGCTTGCCGCCATTGGCGAAAGCCGCGAGCGAGGACTCTCCCGCCTGCTCTGTGCCTTTGGAATAAGGCAGGTCGGTCAAAAAGCGGCAAAGGTTCTCGCCCTCCGCTATCCCAATCTTGATGCTCTCTGTGCTGCAACAGCGGAAGAATTAACCGTCATCCCGGACATCGGCCCAATCACGGCTGAGTCCTTGGTTTCGTGGCTTAGCAGTCCGCAGTCAAAGCACCAAATTGAGCTTTTGCGAAGCGCGGGTGTCAGCTTTGAAAGCCGCGAGGAGCAAATTGACAGCCGTTTTGCCGGACAAACCTTTGTTCTGACAGGCGCGCTCAAAACCCTTACGCGCGACGAGGCGGCGGCAAAAATTGAAAGCTTTGGCGGCAAGGCTTCCTCCTCCGTTTCAAAAAAAACCTCCTATGTAGTCGCGGGCGAAGAAGCCGGCTCAAAGCTCACAAAGGCACAAGCACTTGGCATCCCCGTGCTTTCGGAGGAAGAATTTATCAATTTATTAAACTAAAAAACCGCTCCAAAGACGCATCGGCACGCCATAATTTGACGTGTTGAAAACCTCGGACACAAGCACCGATACATTTTTCTTGCAATTTGATTTTACGGTGCTATAATTGGGAAGTTATGAAAATAAGAGCATTTTTGGCGATTATCGCCTGCAAATTTACCATCAAAATCCTGCGGCTCATGGGACGCGGCGGAACAGCAATCCCCGGTAAAATCGCGCTTAAACTTTGCCCCAATCTGCTTGGAGAGCTTTCAAGCGGCGTGCGCTGTGTTATTATCACAGGCACAAACGGCAAAACAACAAGCGCCCGAATTGTCGAGGAAATATTTGCGAAGTCGGGAGTATCCTATTTTGCCAACCGTTCGGGCGCGAACCTCATAAACGGTATCACCGCCGAATTTGTCGAGAACAGCACAATTACCGGCAAGCCAAAAAAGAATTTTGCCGTAATTGAGTCTGACGAAGCCGCCTCAAAAGAGGTCTGCCGTTTTATCAGCCCCGAGGTTGTTCTCGTAACCAATGTTTTCCGTGACCAGCTCGACCGCTTCGGTGACGTTTCGCAAACCCTGAACAGCATCATAACAGGACTCAAAAACTCTCCGAACGCAACAGTTTGCCTCAATGCCGATTGCTCGCTTTCCGTTTCGGCGGCGGCGCAAATTCCAAACAAAATTGTCTATTACGGCGTGGATATTCCAATTTACGAGAACCCCATAGCCGAGCTTTCGGACGCAACCCACTGCATCCACTGCAAGCATGAATACGAATACACCTACCACACCTTTGGGCATTTGGGCGGCTTTTACTGCCCAAGCTGCGGCTTTCGCCGCCCTGAGCCAAATGTCGCGGTTACAAAAATTTTAAACAGCGGCATTTCCTCAACCTCCGTCCGCGCCAAGGTTTTTGACGACGACGAGGAGCTAACAATAAACCTCCCCGGCGGCTACAACATCTACAACGCCGCGGGTGCTCTTGCCGTTTCGGAGTGCATGGGCTTTGACCGCAAAAATTCAAAGGTCGCACTTTCAACCTTCAACTGCGGCTTTGGGCGCATGGAGGAATTTGACCTCGGAAACCACACTGCACGAATGATTTTAATAAAAAACCCCGCCGGCTGCAATCAGGTTTTAAACTACCTCACAGGTCTTTCGGAGAAAACCGTTTTCGTCTGCTGCCTTAACGACAAAACAGGCGATGGAACGGACATCTCTTGGATTTGGGACGTTAATTTTGAAAAGCTTACCGAAATGGGTGAAAACCTTTCCGACGTTTATGTTTCCGGCATCCGCGCGGCAGACATGGCTGTGCGTCTGAAATATGCGGGAATACCTCTCGAAAAGCTAAAGGTTTTTGATGACTACGATGTGCTCATAAATGCCATGCAAAATCAGCCCCTGCCGGTTATCATCATGCCAACCTACTCCGCCATGATGGATTTGCGCGGAAAAATGAGCGCCGCCTTTGGCGGAAAAGACTTTTGGGAATAGGGAGAAAAAATTATGAAGCTAAACATATGCCACCTATACCCCGACATCCTAAATCTCTATGGCGACACGGGCAACATTCTCTGCCTGAAGCAGCGTCTTTTATGGCGCGGCATCGAGTGCGAAATAACCGAGCTTCCGCTTGGCGCAACGGACGATTTTTCCCGCTTTGACCTCTTTTTTATAGGCGGCGGTCAAGATTTTGAACAGGGTGTTTTATTAAACGACCTGCGGCGCGGCAAAAACGGCGAAATCATCGCGGCAATTGAGGACGGAAAAACCTTTCTCGCCGTTGGCGGCGGGTATCAGCTCCTTGGAAAAAGCTATGTTTCCCCCACCGGTGATCAATGCGATTTTATAGGCGCACTAAATCTCCACACCGTTGGCACCACTGTACGCAGCACCGGTAACTATATGTTCAAATGCTCCCCCGAAAGCGGCGGCGCAACCGTTGTCGGCTTTGAAAACAACAGCGGAAAAACCTATCTTGACGCAGGCGTTTCCCCTCTCGGAACAGTTTTAAGTGGCTCCGGCAACAACGGAGAGGACGGCACGGAGGGCGCGCGCTACAAAAACGTATTCGGCACCTACTCTCACGGTCCCCTGCTTCCCAAGAACCCCGAGTTTGCGGATTTCATTCTCCAAACCGCACTGTCGCGCCGCTATCCCAATGCCACTCTCTCCCCGCTTGATGACGGACTTGAAGCTTTGGCGCACTCCTATATGCAAGACCGATTGGCCAAGCGATAGCAACAAATTCATTGACTGACTGCCCGTACATTATGGGCAGTCAGTCAAATTATAAACGATTTTCAAGCAAGACGCACTCTTTCCACATTCCGCGCATACAATATATAGAGAAAAGCAACCGCTTTTCAATATTTTATGAAGGAATGATTGTGTATGTCAATGCCAGTAATCGTCCCCGGAACCGTCACTTTGCCCCAGGCCATCGCCGACCTAATCGAATCCGTTGCCCTGCAAGAAACCGGCCTTTCCCACATCCTCAACGCCGAGGGCGAAAAAATTCAAGCCTTTGTCGCCATGTCCGGAGTTACCGCCGACCAGCTTCTTGCCGTTAACACCTCTGTACAGGATACTATCAACGCCATCACCCGCCTTGAAATGATTCTCCAGAGCAAGCTCGACCTTTTTGCCGGCAAAATCGGAGCATAGACGAACCTCCTTTATAGATACCTCCGCTCAACATAACAAATTTCAATTTACGCACACAAATTATAGCGGATAAAGCTTTCCCAAAAACAGCAGCATCGCCTATGGCGGTGCTGCTGTTTTCAGCTTATTAAAGAACTAACTCGGCGGAAATAAATTCCGCCGAGTATTTTTTATTCTGTTCCTGCCCTAAACTATAAATTATATCTCCTCATCCCACGCTTCGCAGCCGTTTGTTTCCTCGTTGCTGCATCCGCAGCCGCAGCCGCATTCGTGCTCGTGTCCATGCTCGCACTCGTGCTTCGGAGGGCAGTGCTTGCAGCAGTCGCGCAGGGCATCAAGCTTTGCAAACAAAACCTGTTCAAGATTTGTGACGTAAATAATAGTCCTGTTTACCTCTCTGTTAACCTCCAGCATTTGCGCAATGGAGCAGGCGCAGGAAACAGCCTTTTGAATTTTTTCTCCCTCCGCATTCAGAATGTGCGCAATTGCCGCTTCCTCCAAAGCAATGGATTCCAGCACATCGCCGCAGGACTTGCATTGATTTTGCGGCGGGCATGGCGGGTGCGGAGGACAGGGCGGTGGGCAAGGCGGCGGACATGGTGGCTTTGGAGGGCAGGGCGGCGATGGTGGACAATTTTGCTCCGGGAAAATTCCACAGCCAAGCTTTGAGAGAATGTCCACAACATTAAACATATTGAACATTTCATTTTCTCCGCTCTCAATTCGCGGGAAATTGCAATTGCAGAGCTTTCCCATAACACCGGCGTTAAGCTTTGCTTCAAGCAGATATGGGTGGCAACCCTGCTTGGTTGCAAGAATTTGAAAGTGGTCGCAGTCCTCCCAGCGTCCGTGGTACAGCACCTGCTCAACGATATACCCCTTTGGAGGGGTGCTCTCCTCCAACACACAGCCGTCCTTTCCTACAATACGAAGCCTTTGAACGCCGTTTATGTAGTGGTAAAGACAGCAGGGGGCAATCGCCGTAACCCCCGTAACAATTGCATTTGGGCATCTGATTTCATCTTTGCATTTGACGTTCCCCATTTTGTCTATTCGGAAAATTTCGTTTTCGGTTGACACAAGGAGCGAGTTGTCCTCGCAATAATAAGACACGCCGGAAAACGCACCGCAGGACGGCTTAACTCGGATGTGGTCAATTTCCTTCAAGGCGCAATTGAGCTTATACACCTCCGAATAGCAGCCGGCGGAGGTTGCCCAAAAGCACCCTTCGCAGATGTCATAGCAGATGCAGGAGTAAATTCTGCAGGTTTGAAAAACCTCTACACATTGGAAACACTTGTTGAGCTTAACAATTTTTTTCTCGCATTTTACAGTTAAATAATAATTGCAGCCGTCGAACGCTATTCCGCTGTAGGACGACACATTGCTCTCAGAAAAAAGCGGGGTACTCCCGCAAATTTCAAACATAGGCTGTAACTCCTTTCATATATTAGGTGAATTAAGGCGTTGATACGCTTTGCGCTGTGACTTTGAATTGCGGAACGCACATTCCCATAATGTAATATATGTACTGCAAAGCGGTTTGGTGCAAGCTTGAGCAAATTTTTTGTATAATTCTTATTTTAATTTTTGTACATATCTTTATTTACCGCTGTCGTTATCGCCATTTGCCTGTTTACGGTGAAATGTCCGTACACATAATATCGCAGGGAGGGCAAAACGCCCTCCCAAAAATCAGCTATTATTTGCAATCAACTTTCATAAGGACTTGGGAGGCTGTAATCCCATCGTGTGCCGCCTTTGTATGAATTGCGAAAATAGTTGTGTGCTCCGTCACCACCATACCATAAATAGTCTTTTGGCAAAACTCGGCCAACCTCCGTTTCACCCTTCTTCTCGCGATCCCATCTGCTCAGTACATCGTAGCTCAATTTTAGCAGATTATCCCAAGTCGGCGCGTTTGGGCTATATGCAAACTGCGCCGCCGCTGTCACAACGCCCGAAATTGTGTCGGCATATCCCGCATCAACTCTGTTTAGAATTGTCCACGCAATGCAGGCCTTTTCGGTGTCACTGACAATGCCGCGACATTCGTGGTAAAGTGTTTTCGCCAGCATCTGAGCATCGGAATCTGTATATGTGAGCGGCAAGGCTTCAATTTGCGGGTCATTGATATGGATAAGGTAATCCTCGTGCCATATCTCTTGAGCACGAACAATTATCGCATCGGTTTCAGGCATTCCCATGCTTCTTGCGAGCACGGCTATTTCATGCGCCTTTGTTTGACGGTCTGTCCAAGCACCCTGTGCCTTTCCGCTTGTTGCCAAAATTCCAATTACAAGACAAAGCATAGGCAGTATAAGTAGTGATTTGAGTGTGTTTCTGTTCTTCAGAAATTTCACATCCTTTCAAATTTCGCCGCCGTCGCGGCACCGCATATTCATATCAAACACCGATTCGGGCTTTGCCCAAATTGTGTGAATATGCAATTCTATGACATGAGCAAGAAACAATAGAACGGATTTACAGCACAAAATTCATTTGCAACAAGCCCCGCACAGAAAAATTTGCATACATAGATACATTTTTTTAGCCCATACTAGCTTAAAAGGAGGGATTGAAAATGGGTAAAAGCAAAAAGAACAAGAACGATTTACCGTATGGCGAAAGACCGGACACATCTGTTGTTTCTTCCACGGAGATGACCGGTTTAACTCAAACTCTGCCGACAAACGCGGCAGCAGAAAATTCCTATGCGGATATTGCAAATATTCCAAACACAAAAAAGTCCCGCAAAAAATAACGCTAAATCATATATAAAAAATGGGATGCTGCATTATTTTGCAGCATCCCTATTAACTATATCGTTTCAAACAAAAGGTGCCATCTCCAAGCGAATGAAAAAGCCTTGGTCGTGTGAGCAGACGGGGCACATTTTAGGTGCCTGTCTGCCGTTAAAAACATGGCCGCAGTTTAGGCACATCCATCCGCAGTCCACATCGGAAACAAACAGCTTGTTCTGCTCCAAAAGCTCCGCAAATTTTTCAAACCTGTCACCGTGCGTCTTTTCAATTTCCGCTATCATTTTAAATGACGAAGCAACAGCGGGAAAGCCCTCTCTTGCGGCAATTTCTCCGAATTGCTTGTAAACCGTGTTGTATTCCTCATATTCGTTATGCTGTGAATCACGCAAAAGCTGTACAACAGAAGGCGTAATTCCAACCGGATATCCGCCGTCAATGGTTATGGTTTCGCCTGCCGCCTCGGTCAAATGCTTGTAAAAAATTTCTGCGTGCTCTTTTTCCTGATTTGCCGTAAAGGTAAATATTGCTTCGATTACGTGGAGCTGTCCCGCCTTCGCCTGCGATGCAGCAAAGGTATACCGATTTCTCGCTTGGCTCTCCCCCGCAAAGGCTCTCATAAGATTAAGCTTTGTTTCGCTTTCTTTGAAATTTGTTGTCATCTTTTATTCCTCCAAGTCCATTTGATATGGTATTTATTTTGCCCTTTAGCCCTGTTCTTATTACACGTTTGGAGATAAAAAACGAACAAATTAAGAATTACCTGTCAATACGCAAATTTTACAATAAAAAAACATTAATAAATGCTAATAATTGTAAATTGCATATAGATTTTTAGGGCTTGTTGTGGTAAAATGAATAAGTATATATATGTTTGATATGTAAATTAAACAAATTTGTACATTGGTTTAATATTCGTTCTCGCCTGTTTTATAGGGAGGCTCTCATATGCAAAAAAATAAAAACAAACACTTTAATTTTTCCTTGCGTGATAAAAATATTTTTGCTTTTTCAATCATCATTTTTGCTATTATCTGCATATTTTTCGGTTTAGTTTGCTTTCAATATTACCACAATCTTCAAGACACCGTCAAAGCCGAGGGCAATGGCTATATGCAGGAAATTTCCGAGCAAATGGCCACAAACGTAAGCAAAAAAATTGATGACAACTTTTCTGTACTAAGCACCTTCGCCGCACTTTTTGAAAGCTCCAATTCAATTTCTCATAAGCTTCTCGAAAGTCAAAAGGCCTTGTGGGGTTATCAAAAAATCATGATGCTTGATAACCATGGCACGGCATATGACAGCTATGGCAATTCAGTAGAAATGCTAAACTCCAATTTTCTTGAGGACATCATTGTTGAAAAAGCGCCGGCAATTGCTCCATCCCAAATGGTTGATGGCGTTGAGTGCATCGTCTTTGCAATTCCAATCGAACCATTTGAGCGTGAAGGTGCAACACTTGTTGCCCTTGCCGCAAGCTATGATTTGAGCACCTTTGATAGATTGTTGTCAATGAGCGCGTTCGATGGCAAATGTTATGCTCATATAATCCGCCGTGATGGCTCTGTGGTCATCCGTTCCAGTTCTCCAAACGCCATGGAAACCGGATACAATGTGCTGAACTCCCTTGAAAAAGCAAGCTTTTCCGGCAACGCTCAGCTTGACTCAATCAAGAGGGATATTTCAAATGACAAACGCGGTCAAGCGGAATTTTCCATTGGCGGCATACGCGAATATATGACCTATACCCCCTTTGGAACTCAGGGTTGGTCACTTCTAACCTTTATCCCCGTTTCCGAAATCAACGAAAAATCCGACAGTATGCTCAGAGTCACTCTGCTTATGTGTGCTTTAATTACAATCATTTTCACTCTACTCCTCGCCACAATAATGTTCAGCTTTTACAGGAACAAGCACGCATTGGAAAAGGCCGCATACATAGACCCCGTAACAGGCGGAAATACCATGCAGCGATTTTATGAGCTGTCACGCTCCATGTTGAGCTCCTCCTCAAAGCTTCAATACGCACTTGTATATCTAAACATCAAAAAATTCAAGGTTCTTAACGAACAATTCGGCAGAGAGATTTGTGACTCCGCCCTCATCGCCATTGAGCACGGTATCAGCTCCGATTTATCCTCCGGCGAATGCATTGGCAGGCTTTTTGCAGATAATTTTTGCATACTAATCAAGTATTCAGGCGAAGCCGAATTGCTCCCTCGCCTTGACGGTTGGGAGAAAAAAAGCGTAGCCTTTATGAGAAAAATGGCCACTATTTTTCCGCCGATGATTATTGAGTTTGGTGTCTATATCATTGCAGATAATTTCATGCAAATACCCCACATGATTGACCGTGCAAAGCTCTCCCTTTCCGAAAGGGAATGCCAAATCCGCGGTAAATACAGATATTCCATTTATGATGAAAATGTCCGCCGTGTGCTTTTTCGCGAAAAGCAGCTCGAGGACATGATGGACAGCGCTCTTAAAAACAACGAATATCAAGTCTATTTACAGCCAAAATTTCACACTCAAAGCGAAAAAATCGGCGGTGCCGAGGCTCTTGTTCGTTGGGTCAACCCCAATGAAGGCATGATTTATCCCAACGAATTTATTCCCCTCTTTGAAAAAAACGGCTTCATTCTCCAGCTTGATATATTTGTATTTGAAAGCGTATGTCGGCTTCTCCGACGTTGGCTTGACAAAGGTCTGACTCCGCTTAAAATATCTGTCAACTGCTCCCGAATGCACCTCCGAAACGCGGATTTTATTGACCGCTATTCCACAATCGCAAACAGCTATAATCTTCCCCACGAGCTTCTTGAAATTGAGATTACGGAAAATGCGGTCTTTGAGGATGTTGAATATCTATCAAAAATCATTACAAAAATCCATGATGCCGGCTTTGGCTGCTCTATGGACGATTTTGGCAGCGGTTATTCCTCCCTAAACCTCATAAAAGACATCCCTGTTGACACCATTAAGCTTGACAGATTTTTCTTCTCCGGCGATCCCTCCGATTTGCAGCGCACCGAATCTGTCGTTGGAAGCGTCATTTCCATGTCACAGGCACTTGGAATTAACACTGTTGCCGAGGGGATTGAGGACAGGGCACAGGTCGAAATGCTCAAGCGTCTTGGTTGCGACCTCATACAGGGCTTTTACTTTGCAAAGCCTATGCCCATCCCCCAATTTGAGGAGCTGGCATTTGGAGCAGCGAGTCCCCTCAACATTTAAGTAAAGAGAGAAATGCCTATGAAAAAGCGCTTATTGTCACTACTGGTTTCTGCGGGGCTTCTGTGTTCTCTTGCGTCCTGTGCCGCTTCGCCCGCTGCGTCAACCGATATCCTTACACAAAAGGAAATACCTGCGGGAAAAACTCCGCTAACAATCCTTGTTAAAACCGCTTTTTCAATCAACACCTTTGAAAAAGCCGTGGAGGAAAAATTCCCCGAAATTGAAATTGTTCAAGTGGGTAACTTTTCCTCCGATATGGGTATTGCCGAATATGAAGTGCGCTTGAAAAACAACGACCTCACGGACATTGTTATGACTTGGCCTGTTGACGTTGGCGAGCAATACTGGGATGACAACCTTATCGACCTCTCCTCTCTCCCGCTAACCGGCAAATATGTCACCTCAATGCTGGACGGCATTTCAAAGGATGGCAAGCTCTACTATTTGCCCGGCCCCTCTCAGGTACGCGGCATTGTCTATAACAAAACTCTATTTAAAGAAAACGGGTGGGAGCTTCCAACCGATTTTAACAGCTTTATCAAGCTCTGCAAAACTATTGAAAGCAGCGGTATTCGTTCGCTGCAGCTCGGTTTTGGAAACTCTGAAGTGCTCGACACCGCCTTTGTCGGATATGGCTTTGAAAGCTGCTTTAGCAAGCCCGAAAACATGAAATTTCTTTCCGATTACAACAAAGGAATTGGTAGCTTTGCCGATAATTTTGTTCCCGCGCTAAACACCTTTCAAACTCTCATTGATGAAGGCGTTTTTCAAAAAGGCGACCTAAACATCACCTATGCAGACCGTGAACGTATGCTCTTCACCCGCAAATGCGCAATGGTTGAGGACTCCGTTATATTAACGCATATGGGCTTTGACTACACCGGCTGCACAGATGAATTTGCCCTCATGCCTTTCTTTAATCCCGGTGTGAAAAATGATTGGGTGCGGCTTTATCCTGTTTGCTACATTGGCATTAACAAGCGTCTTGCTCTTCCTGCAAACGAGGAAAAATACGCGCTTGTTATGCAGCTTCTCGAATACATAAGCACCCCCGAGGGGCAGTCCGCTCTTTCCGGAGATGCCGGTGGTATGTTCTCCTCTCTAAAAAACGCCGCGCCCCCGGATGCTCCGGAAATTGAAGCCTTAATTCCCGCACTCACCCACGGGCGTTATGCAATATTCCCAACACCGAAAAACGCGCAGCAAGCCCTTCGAAAAGGGCTTACGGGTATGCTTAACGGAAACATGACAGCAGCCGATGTTGTGAAAATTGCCGACGCCGAAAATGCCTCTCCACCCATTCCCGCCACAATTCTTCCGCTTGGCGATGCGAGTGAAAATTTTTCACTCATTGAAACAGGCAACTTCATAACCGACACAATGAGAGCCGAAAGCGGCTGTGAAATAGCGCTCTTTTTGGACAACGGTAAGGACGGAAGATATAATGGCAAGGGTCTTAACGGCAAGCTCTATAAGGGTACGCTAACTCCCATAGACATCAAGCGCATACTCCCCGATTTAAGATACGGCGAAAAAGGCGAGCTTTGGGAGATTACCATGACAGGTGCCGACCTCATCAAAACTCTTGAGTATGCCATCCCCGTTGACAACAACCGCAGTGGTTGGTTCTATTACTTTTCTGGACTTAAAATGAAATTCGCTCCCGCCGCCGAGCCGGGCAGCAGAATTCGCTCAATTACAACCGAAACAGGACACGACATTGAGCCGGAGCGCCTATATTCAATCGCTGTGGCTGATCAATCTGTTCCCGAGGAATTTATAAAATCCTGCAATAAAACAGGCGTTTCAATAAGCAATATGCTAATTGGCGCAATTCAAGATGCAAGCGTTATCTCGCCCTCCAAGGACGGACGTTTCATTATCTGTAATCCATAAGCTTTTGCTTTGACAATTTTTCAAGCCTATAACGTCCAACCAAGCGCAAGTGCAAATGGCGCAACAATAACCATAACGCTTGCGCAAACCGCCCCAAGCACTCCAACAGGCATGAATATCAGCGACATTATCCAAAGCACTGCGGAAAATTTTTGCAAGTGCTCTCCCCTCTTGTCAATGAAGTGCTTTCCTGTTTTTTGTGCTCTGTTATGAGCGTTCCCAAACACTGTAGCTTCGTTTATTCTAATGCACGACGTCATGATAATCACTTCTTTCTTTTATCTGCCCTTATTATAGCTAAGGCAAAGTTAAAAAGGTGTTAGCGTCTTATCCGCAGCATTAAGATAAGGTTAAAAAAGCTGGACTGCCGCAGTTTTGCGGCAGTCCAGCTTTTTGATATTGTTTTTATGCTTACTTCTTGCTCTTAATTGCAGCCTGTGCGGCGGCAAGTCTGGCGATGGGAACGCGGTAGGGGGAGCAGCTGACGTAGTCAAGTCCAACGGAGTTGAAGAACTCAATTGAGGAGGGGTCGCCGCCATGCTCGCCGCATACGCCCATGTGCATATCGGGGCGGACACTGCGTCCAAGTGTAACGGCGCTCTCAACAAGGCGGCCTGTTCCGAGAATGTCGAACTTCTCGAATGGGTCGGATTCGAAAATCTTCATATCAAGATATTTCGGCAGGAACTTGCCGGAGTCATCTCTTGAAAGGCCGTAGCTCATTTGGGTAAGGTCGTTTGTGCCAAAGGAGAAGAACTCTGCTTCCACAGCAATACGGTCTGCGGACATTGCGGCGCGGGGCAGCTCAATCATTGTTCCAACGAGGTAATGAAGCTCCACTCCGCTCTTGTGAATGATTGAGTCGGCTGTGTTTGTGATGAGCTTTTTGAGGTATTTGATTTCGCCGCCGGAGCCGACAAGCGGAACCATGATTTCGGGGACTATGCTCTCCCCTGTTTCTTTCATTACGTTTATTGCGGCTTCAATTATTGCCTGAGTTTGCATTTCGCCAATTTCCGGCCACATAATTGGCAGACGGCAGCCACGCATTCCCATCATTGGGTTGATTTCGTGGAGGTCGTTTACAGTTGCTCGAAGCTCCTTGAAGCTTATGCCCATGGTTTTTGCAAGCTCCTCAATGTCTGCATCGGCGGTTGGCAAAAACTCGTGGAGTGGTGGGTCAAGCAGGCGGATTGTAACGGGCTTTCCAAGCATGGATTTGAAAATTCCTTCAAAATCTCCGCGCTGCATCGGCAAAATCTTTGCCAGTGCGCGGCGGCGCTGTTCCTCGGTTTTTGAAACTATCATTTCGCGGACGGCGGGGATGCGCTCCGTATCGAAGAACATATGCTCCGTGCGGCAAAGGCCAATGCCCTCCGCGCCGAATTTTAGAGCGGCGGCGGCATCTGAGGGGTTGTCGGCATTTGCGCGGACTCTCAGGCGGCGAAATTCGTCCGACCATTCCATGATTGTTGCAAATTCACCCGCAACCTCGGCTTCAACGGTTTTGATGGTTCCAAGGTATACATTGCCGGTCATGCCGTCTATGGACATGAAGTCACCCTCGTGGACGACATTGCCGCCAACGGTCATTGTGCCCTCTTTTTCGTTAATTCTGATAGCTCCGCATCCGGCAACACAGCAGGTTCCCATTCCGCGGGCAACAACAGCCGCATGGCTTGTTCTTCCACCTCTGGCGGTCAATATTCCTTGAGCCGCCGCCATGCCCTCGATGTCCTCCGGGCTGGTTTCGGTTCTAACGAGCAGAACGGGGCCGTTCTTTGCATTTTCCTTTGCGCTTTCTGCGGAAAAGCAGACAGCACCACAGGCCGCGCCGGGAGAAGCCGGCAGACCGTTTGCGACGGGCGTTGCGCTTTTCAGTGCTTTTTCGTCAAAGCAGGGGTGCAGGAGAGCGTCAAGCTGCTTGGGGTCGATTTTTAGGAGAACCTCTTCCTTTGTGCACATACCCTCGTTTACAAGAGCTATTGCAATTTTCATTGCGGCCTGAGCTGTGCGCTTGCCGTTTCTTGTTTGGAGCATGAAAAGCTTGCCGTGCTCTATTGTAAATTCCATGTCCTGCATATCGCGATAGTGGCTTTCCAGTCTGTTCGCGATGTCGGAAAATTCTTTGTATACGTCGGGCATAACCTCGGCAAGCTGGTCAATGGTTTGAGGCGTGCGGATACCTGCAACTACATCCTCACCCTGTGCATTCATAAGAAATTCACCATAGAGGCGCTTTTCACCGGTTGCGGGGTCACGCGTAAAGGCAACGCCCGTGCCGGAATCGTCGCCCATGTTTCCAAACACCATTTCTTGGACGTTAACGGCTGTGCCCCATGAGCCGGGGATATCGTTCATACGGCGATATATGTTTGCGCGCGGGTTGTCCCAGCTGCGGAAAACCGCATTGACAGAAAGCATAAGCTGCTCAACGGGATCTGCCGGGAACTCAACTCCCATGCGGGACTTATAGTAGGTTTTGAAAGTTCCGACAAGCTCCTTGAGGTCGGAGGCAGAAAGCTCGGAATCAAGCTTAACTCCCCTGTCCGCCTTCATGGCTGTTAGGTAATCTTCAAACTTATCTTTAGGAAGCTCCATGACAACATCGGAGAACATTTGAATAAAGCGGCGGTATGCGTCATAAACAAAGCGCGGGTTGCTTGTAAGCTTTATAAGTTCCCCTGCAACCTCATCGTTTAGACCAAGGTTGAGAATGGTATCCATCATTCCGGGCATAGAGGCGCGGGCGCCGCTTCGCACGGAAACAAGCAGTGGATTTTCAACATTACCAAAGTTTTTTCCGGTTATTTCTTCAAGCTGCTTAACATTTGCCATGATTTCGCTTTGGATATCCTCGCCTAAATGCCTGTCATCCTCGTAATAACGGGTGCAGGCCTCCGTGGTGATGGTAAAGCCCTTTGGAACGGGCATCCCCAAAACTGTCATTTCCGCAAGGTTTGCGCCCTTTCCCCCCAAAAGCTCTCTCATGCTTCCATTGCCCTCGGAAAACGGGTAAACGTATTTTTTGCTCATAGTGAACTCCTTTCGTGTGTCAAAGTGTATATTAACCATTTCTGATAAAATATCACTTATTTTATCAGAAAATAATATAACAACGGTTTTAGCAAAAATGCAGGTAAGTAATTTTTTAAATTTTATTGTGCTTACATCTTGTTTATGGAATGCTGTGGAATTTAGCTCTTATTTGCCAACGCAAAACCTGCTGAAAATTCTGTTTGTTACATCATCGCAGACGGTTTTTCCCGTTAGCTCGCCAAGCGCATGAAGCGCATTTTCGGCTTCGGTTAGGACAATATCCGGTGTAGTTCCAAGCTCCATTGCGGAAATTGCTTCGTTCATTGCGGAAAGCGCACGGCTGACAGCATCCGCGTGGCGGGAGTTTGTTATTATTTCGCCCGCAGGGGCATCCGGCATTGGAAAAAGCGTGGCAACGGCATTATCAAGCGTGTCTAGCCCTGTTTTGTCAAGAGCGGAAACACTGCACACCATTTCAAAGCTGCTTTTAAGTACATCAACATCCAGCTTTTGCGGAAGGTCACATTTATTTATAACCGCGATGGAACGCTTTGCGGTTTTTGCCGTTTCCAGTGCTCCAAAATCCTCATCGCAAAGTTCTTCGGAGCCATCGAACACCGCAAGCACAAGCTCGGATGAAATTGCAGCGGATTTCGCCCTGTCTACTCCAAGCTTTTCTATGGGGTCGTTGGTTCCGCGAAGTCCCGCCGTGTCGGCAAGGCGAAGCAAAACTCCGCCGAGGTTCACGCATTCCTCAATTGTGTCACGCGTTGTTCCCGGTATCGCGGTTACAATCGCACGTTCAAAGCCGACAAGTGCGTTCATAAGTGATGACTTGCCCGCGTTCGGTCTGCCGACAATTGCGGCTTTAATTCCGCTTCGCATCACGCGCCCGCGCTCAAAGGTTGCGAGCAATGCGGAAAATTCATCGCGAGCATTTTCAAGAGTTTTTTTGTAGGACTGCATTTGAAAATCGTCAATATCCTCGTCGGGATAATCGAGGACGGCGTGGTAATGAGATATTATGTCAACCAAACTGCTGTACACGGCATCCGTTCTGCGCAAAATTGCGCCTCCGAGCTGGCCTGCGGCATTTATGGCCGCAACATTTGTTTCGGCGCTGATAAGGTCAATTACAGCTTCTGCCTGAGTTAAGTCCATACGTCCGTTCAGGAAAGCACGTTTTGTAAATTCGCCTGCAAGCGCCTGCCGCGCACCGGCGGCAAAAAGTGCTTCAAGCGCAAGACGAAGCAGAGTTGGCGAACCATGGCACTGAAGCTCGGCAGTATTTTCACCTGTGTAGCTGTTTGGCGCGTGGCTAATTGTGCAAAGGCATTGGTCAAGCACCTCTCCCGCCGCGTTTTTCAGTTCACCAAGCACAAGAGTGCGGTCATTATAATTTGAAAGTCTTTTTCCCGAAATCGGATTAAAAACCGAATTTGCAATACTAATTGCATCGTCCCCGGAAATTCTGACAATGCCGATAGCCGAAACGACGTTTCCTGTGGCTATGGCCGCAATTGTATCAGACATCTGTAACACCTCGAGTTTTGTAAAATGAAGCCGTCCCGTTTTGAAAAAACATATTTCCCTGAACAGGCCGGCCGCATTGAATTATGATAATGTTATGGGTTTGCGCGCACTTGTCTCAAACATTCGTGTTAGAGTGGCTGCAACCTCGCTTCTTTTTATGTTGGTTTCAGGAAGGAAATTTCCCTTGGCATCGGAGCCTACGAGAATTCCCGCACGATAGAAGGTGTATATTTGCTTGGCTCCGCTGTCTGTTAGCTTAACGTCGGGGATGGAGTTATCTGCAACGCTGTTTTTAGCCGTGTATTCGGTTTCCGGCAGAGCCGCATAGAAAACGGAAATAAACTCGCGCCGTGTGATTTTCGCATCGTAGTTGCTGTAGGTTTTTGTTACAATGCCGTTTGCGGCAGCGTAATCTACATAAGATTTATACCACACTACCGGGTCTTTTTCAAGTGTTACACTGCCATTGTTGTGAAGCTGGTGCATACAGGCGGCAAGCTTAATTGCTTCCGCAATTGTAATGTTTTCATCGGGAGCATAGCTTGTTGCGGATTTGCCGTTAACCAAGTTCTTTGAAACCGCGTAGTAAACATCATCGTAATACCATATTCCTTCGGGAACATCGGAAAATTTGACAACAACTTCGCCAACGGAGCTAACGCTTCCAAAGGCGGTTACGGTTGCTGCCGTGGCTGCCATTGCTGTTGCCGTGGTGTTCTCTGCCGCAAGGTAGCGATGCCCGCGCAAAAGCTCCTGCCCGATGGGAACGGTTTTCCCGTCCGTAAGGTCGAGCATAGTGCCGGAACAGGCTGTTAATGTCATCTTTCCGGAAACGAGTGTAAAGCTTCCGCCGCTTGAAATGGTTATGCCGCTTTTGGGCAGAGCCATTAGGCTTTTTCCCTGTGTTGAGGGGGCTTGCAAGGCCTTGTTAAGCTTTAGCTTTAGGACAACAATTGAATTGTTTAGGGTGTCAAGCGGGTCCTTTAATACTGCGTTTGAATATGTGCTGTCGATGTAGCTCTTGGAAATCAGCGGATCCTGCTGACCGCCGACGGTTCCCTCCGCAACAGCAGAGCTTAAACCGCAAAAAAGTGTTAGAGCAAGTGCACAGGATATAATGTGTTTAATCTTCAAAATTGCCTCCGTATAACTTATGCGTCCTTATGTGGCTTTTTTTGTTCCTCTGCCCGCGGCTCTGTAAGGTAGTAGCCGAGAGTTAGCAGACTATCTGAAAAGTGGATATTTTCAACATGGACATCCGGTCTTCCCAACTCAAGCTCAATGTTGGTGAAGTTCCAAATTCCTCGAACACCGCAGTCTGTGACCATTACGGCCATTTGCTTTGCTATTCTTTTGGGGACGGTTAGGACAACTATGTCCGTTTTGTTTTCGAGAAGCCATTCGGAAAGCTTTTCGCTGTCATAAACAGGAACTCCGGCGATTACCGTGCCCGCAATGCTTGGACTGGAGTCGAATGCGGCAACGAGGTTAAAGCCCTGTTCTTTAAAACCAAAGTTTTCAATGAGCGCATGGCCAAGGTTGCCGGCGCCTACTAAGGCAACTGTGTATTCCCTGCGCATACCGAGTATTCTTGCGACCTGCTCGCGAAGCTCGGGGACTCTGTACCCATAACCCTGCTGACCAAATTCGCCGAAGCAGCTAAAATCCTGCCTAATTTGCGAGGGCGTTAAGCCCATTTGTTTTCCCAATTCTCCGGAGGATATACGATCAACTCCGTGGTAAATCAAATCATCCAGCTTGCGCAAATACATGGGCAAGCGCCTGATGACATTATTTGAAACGCGATCCTTCTTCACTTATGTTCCTCCCAATCAGAACAATTGCTTGCAAACATTAAAGCCTTTATCCCCCGTCTAATCGTTCTTTTGCCGCGCATGGCGTGTTGACCGGTTCGGAAAGCAAAGGCGTTTGACCCTTAACTCGACGGAATTTACTTTCAAAGAGTCTTGCCTTTCAAGCCGCCGAACGGTGGAATTCAATATCTCGTTTATATCGGGGGAGCTTTAGCTCTTTGCAGGCATTTTGACAGCTATAATGTTCACTTTAAGACATTATACCACCGGTTTTACAAACATTCAAGCATAACGCTTGCTTATATTAGCAACATTATGTGCTATCGCAGTGCATAACGCTCAAAAGACACAGTTCAAAAACAGCTATTTGTATACTCAACCGATGCGCCCAAAAGTTGAATTACCTGCAATATTTTGCAGTATCAAGCGGATATATAATTATTTATATAAAAGCTTGACATTATCTGCAAATTAAATTATAATATACAAGCTGTGTTGGAAATTTATATTGTTTTCATCGCCCAAGCACGTGGAGAAGTCGCGTAGCCCGGTCGAGCGCGCACGATTGG
>JAVVUU010000005.1:20920-53083 GCA_036653035.1 Oscillospiraceae bacterium | reverse complement strand
TCTCTATTACCAAGAGAACGCCTTTGCACTGATAATATAAAAACAAGTTATGTTTCGTAGGGAGACATTATCTCCCTACGAAACCTTGTATTTAGCTGGCAGCGGGAGAAGGATTTGAACCCTCACAAACAGAGTCAGAGTCTGTCGTGCTACCCTTACACAATCCCGCTATTTGTTTTGCGACTTTGCAGACGCAAGAATTATTATACTATATTTTGGCGTATTGTCAAGATGTTTCGGAGCAATATTACAAAAAAGGGGCGTATGGAGATTTGATGTTGATATCGGCGTTTTTATCGGAATTGTTATTAGACGTTGAAATGAGCGTCCGTATTTTGTGCGGACGCTCATTCGGTGTTAAGAAAAACTCTTGCCCTGCTTATTTCCCGAGATAGCTGACGACAAGCTCGTGGAGCAGCTCGTCGCGGTCAAGACGGCAGATAAGGCTGCGGGCGTTGTTGTAGTTTGTGATGTAGGTTGGATCCTCGGAGAGAATATAGCCAACCAACTGATTTATGGGGTTATAGCCCTTTACAACAAGAGAGTTATAGACAGAGGACAGGATTTCCTTGATTTCTGTCTTGTTGTCGATAACATTGAATTTGCGTGTTTCATCCTCCATGTATACAGCCCTCCTTTATGACTTCGTACCCTCATTATAGCAAAAATTTTACAATAGTAAAGCTATTTCATATTACTATTCAGTTACAGTTTAGCTCAAAAATCGCTATCTTATTACAGCACCGTGTACTTTTTCAAGATTTTGCAGGATAGTTTTCATTATTTCGTCCGCGTGCTCGTCGGTTAAAGTCTGGTCATGAGCACGAATTGTTAACGAAAACGCAACACTGCGGCGACCCTCGGGGATGCCTGTGCCTGTGTAAACGTCGAACAGACGGCAGCTTTCAAGGGTGTCACCGGCAACAGCAAACATTGTATCTGAAAGTGCGGCAACAGTTACGGCGTTGTCGCAGACGATGGCGATGTCGCGTGTCATGGCGGGGAAACGGGGCAGGGGAACATAGGTCGGTTCGGGGGAAATGCAGCTCATAAGCACGGGAAGCTCAAGCTCTGCCGTGAAAACGTCGTTGCCAAGGCCATATTCCTCGCAGACAAGCGGATGGATTTGTCCCATAACGCCGAGCAGGGTGTTTCCGCAATATATGCTTGCACAGCGACCGGGATGATATGCGGTGTTGTCGGAGTTCGCAACAAAACGAAGCTCTTTAATGCGCAGGGAATGAAGAAGCGATTCAATACAACCCTTTAGCTCAAAAAAGCCCGCAGTTTTTCCATATGTGCCAAGTGTTAAAACAATGTGCTCGTCGGCAAGCTTGCTGTCCTTTAAGGGGAGATAGACGGTTGCAAGCTCAAAGAGCTTTACGTCCATGTTGCGCTTTGAAAGGTTTGTTGCCAAAACATCCAGCATGGAGGGGAGAGCTGTGGTGCGCATTACGCCGGTGTCCTCGCCAAGGGGGTTTTGGATGACAAAGGCGTGGCGCAGGGGGCTGTTTTCGGGGAGCCTGATTTTGTCCCAAGCGGATTTGCTGCCAAAGGAATAGCTGATGACTTCATAATAGCCCATGCCGCGGCAGATGGAGCTGACGCTTTGCTCAAACTTTTGCTTGGGGGTGTAGCCGCCGCGAAGCGCCTTGCAGTTAAAGGGGGTGGGCTCGATTTTGTCGTAGCCGTAGAAGCGGGCGACCTCCTCCGCAATGTCGGCAAAATGGGCGATATCGGAGCGGAAGGAGGGCACGCAAATTGTGTTGCCGTCCATTGTGAAATCAAGCTTTTCAAGAACCTTGACCATGAATTCACGGGAAATATCGGTGCCCAAAAGTGCGTTGACACGCTCCGGCTCCAAAGGCAGACGAACCTCCTTTGGGGAAACCGCGACAACATCAATGTGACCATCCAAAACCTCGCCGGCTCCCAGAAGCTCGATAAGCTCACAGGCACGCTCAACGGCGGGGACGGTGTTCATGGGGTCAAGCCCCTTTTCGTAGCGACCGGAGGCGTCTGTGCGCATTCCGAGAGCTATTGCGGTTTTGCGGATGGAGGTGCCGTTAAAGTTTGCGGACTCGAAAACGATGGTGTTGGTTTTGTCGGTTATTTCGCTGTTGCCGCCGCCCATAACGCCGGCAAGGGCGATGGGGTCGTGCTCGTCCGCAATGACAAGCATTCCGGGGGTAAGCTCGCGGGGTTTGCCGTCCAAGGTGCTCAGAGTTTCGTTTTCGGTGGCACGGCGCACTATTATTTTGTTGCCTTTTACGCAGGAATAGTCAAAGGCGTGCATAGGCTGACCGTATTCCAGCATAACATAGTTTGTGATATCAACAATATTGCTGATGGGGCGGATGCCCGAGGCACGAAGTCTTTGACGCATCCAAAGGGGAGAGGGACCGACCTTGATGTTTTTGACCATTTTTGCGGTGTAGCGGGGGCAGAGGGCAGGTTCCGCAATTTCCACGGTCAGGTGTTCGGAAATGTTGCCGGCTCCGCCCTTGACTACGGGCTTTGCAAGCTTTAGCTCCGTGTTGAAGGTTGCGGCGCTCTCACGGGCAAGACCGATGACGGAAAGGCAGTCGGCACGGTTGTTGGTGATTTCAAACTCCACAACGCTGTCGCCAAAGCCAACGACTTTTTTGATGTCGTCGCCCACCTTGCAGGGTTCTTGGAGGATGAAGATGCCGTCCTCAATGGCGTAGGGGAAGTCGTGGAGGTCAAGCCCCAATTCCTTTAAGGAGCAGAGCATTCCGGCGGAAACAACGCCGCGAAGCTCGCCTGTGCGGATGGTGACACCGCCGGGGAGGGTGGAGCCGTCCTGAGCCACGGGGACAAGGTCGCCCTCGCTGACGTTCTGTGCGCCGGTTACGATGGTCAGGGGTTCGGCCGCACCAACGTCGATGGAGCAAATGAACATATGGTCGGAATTTTCGTGGCGGGACATTTTTAGGACGCGTCCGACCACAACCTTGGAGATTTCGTCTCCCGTGACCTCCCAGCCCTCAACCTTTGAGCCGGAAAGTGTCATGGCGTCGCAATATTCTTTATCGGTGGCGTTGATGGAGGTGAATTCCGAGAGCCACTGTCTTGAAAGCTTCATTATATTTTCAATCCTTTCGGTGTGTTGTCTTTTTTGATTGTGAAAACGGCACTGCTAAAACTGGCTAAGGAAGCGGACATCGTTTTCGTAGATTAGGCGCAGGTCGTTGATGTTAAAGCGGCGCATTGCCATGCGCTCAACACCGATGCCAAAGGCAAAGCCGGAATAGACAGTGCTGTCAATTCCGCAATTTTCCAGCACCTTTGGGTGAACCATGCCGGCGCCCAAAAGCTCAATCCAGCCCTCGCCCTTGCAGACACGGCAGCCTTTTCCGCCGCACTCAAAGCACTGAACGTCAACCTCGCAGGATGGCTCTGTGAAGGGAAAGTGGTGGGGACGGAAGCGGGTGACGGTGTCCTCGCCGTAGAGGGTTTTTAAAAGGGTGTTAAGGGTGCCCTTAAGGTCGCCCATGGTGATGCCCTTATCCACCACAAGACCCTCAAACTGGTGGAACATGGGGCTGTGGGTGGCGTCCACCTCGTCTTTGCGGTAAACTCTGCCCGGGGAGATTATGCGGATGGGCAGGGGCTGGGTTTCCATGACCCGCGCCTGAACGGGGGAGGTTTGTGTGCGAAGCAGGAGGCTGTCCTCATCGTCAAAATAAAAGGTGTCCTGTCTGTCACGGGCGGGGTGACCCTCGGCGGTGTTCAGCTTATCGAAGTTATAGACCGAATATTCGATTTCGGGGCCTTCGGCAATGGTGAAGCCCATGCCGAGAAAAATATCCGCAGCTTCGTCCAAAACCGTGTTCAGCGGGTGCTTTTTACCGACGGGAATTTCCTTGCCGGGCATTGTTACGTCAATGGTTTCGGAGCGCAGACGAAGCTCAAGCATTTTTTCCGAAAGCGCCGCATAGCGCGCGTCGATAGAGGAGGCAAGCTGCTCGCGAACCTCATTTGCAAGCTGGCCGATAACGGGGCGTTCCTCGGCAGAAAGCTTGCCCATTTGCTTTAGAATGGCGGTCAATTCGCCTTTTTTGCCGAGGTATTTAACTCTCAAGCCATCCAGAACGTCCAGATTTTCCGCAGACGAAATTGCGGAAAGAGAAGCGTCCTTTAGCTCCTGCAATAGTTTTTTCATGTGAGTTCTCCTTATAAAAAATGTATTTATCGGCGGTTTTGGCATAAAAAAACACCTCCCGCCCCAGCTTAGGGACGAAAGGCCTGCCTTCCGCGGTACCACCCGAATTCGGCGCTTTTAGCGCCGCTCTTAAAAGTCCGCAAAGTAACGGTGCGGTTCCGCCGGGGATTGGCCGGGTGCTCAGGGGCGAACCAAATGTCTGACCGCAGGGTGCTTTCAGCCGGTGGCAACCCCTCTCTTTGGCGGAATGATGACACTATATTCCCCATCATCGCATTTATCTGCTAAGTAGAATTTATATCACATTCGGTCAGACTTTGCAAGATAAATTTGACTAATTTTTTTTATCAAGTTATAATGACTGATGTGTAGGTGAACAAGGTATGTTCAAGGAGATTGTTTATGAAGCTTACAAATTCAAAACTGATTTCCAATGCCGACAGCAGAGCTATTCATGTTTTGGGTCTGCCGTCAACAACGCTTATGACAAACGCTTCAAAATTTGTTGCGGACACTGCACTTGAACTGATGGGAAGCAACAAAAGCGCAATAATTTTTTGCGGAAGCGGAAACAACGGCGGGGATGGCATTGGAGCGGCACTCTACCTCCTTCGACACGGCGTTTCTGTGCGATGCTTTTTAATCGGCAGGCGCGAAAAAATGACACCGGACACCGCCGAAATGGAGCGCAGATTTATAGAAATCGGCGGAGCACTCGAGAATTTCAGCCTTGAAAATGATGAACTTAAAAATCTTGCAAACGAAGCCGGCGTTATTGTTGACGCAATTATAGGCACGGGGCTTTCCTCCGCACCGCGCGACAGGGCGCTTGCCGCAATCAAAATTATCAACGCCTCCGCCGCACCTGTTGTTTCGGCGGATATTCCAAGCGGAGTTTCGGCAGACAGCGGACAGGTTTTGAACGAAGCCGTTAAGGCCAACATCACCGTCACCTTTTCAATGGCAAAAATCGGACATTTCGCGGAGCCTGGCTGTACCTTTTGCGGCGAGCTTCGTGTTGTGGATATAGGCATTCCCGCCGAGCTTTTGCGGGATGCGGAAACGAACACCATTGCCGTAAACGCGAAAGAAATTTCGCTTCCACGCCGCCCAAAAATCAGCCACAAGGGCGATTACGGACGCTTGCTCATAATAGGCGGAAGCGTTGGCTACACAGGTGCTCCGGCGCTCTGCGCTGCGGCCGCTGTTAGGAGCGGAGCGGGACTTGTTTCGCTTGGAGTTCCACAAGAAATTTATGGCATAACCGCCGGCAGGCTTTGGGAGCCAATGCCATTTCCGCTTGCGGATGACGGAAACGGAAAAATTGACCTTGCCGCGCTTCCAATTATTTTGGAAAAGCTCTCCGCCTCCGATGCCTGCGTTATAGGCTGCGGGCTTTCACGCTCCGAGGGACTAAAACAGCTGGTGCAATCATTGCTTATGGCAAACGCAAAGCCGCTTGTAATTGACGCGGACGGACTTTTTGCCTTGGGCAGCGACCCGCAAACAATTTTATCCGCACAGAAGCCCCCAATCCTAACACCCCACGAGGGCGAATTTTTAAGGCTTGGCGGAACACTTTCGGGGGACAGAGTTTCGGACGCGCGAAGCTTTGCAAAAAGCCGCGAATGTATTTTAGTGCTAAAAGGCCACCGCACAATGTGCGCTTTTCCGGACGGAGAGGTTTACATAATAAACGCGGGCAACCCCGGCATGGCAAAGGGCGGAAGCGGCGATGTGCTTGCGGGAATAATAGGCGCACAGCTTGGCTTTTTGCCGACAAAGCAGGCGGTTATTACAGCTTGTTTAATTCACGCCGCAGCGGGAGATTATGCCGCCGAATGCTATGGCGAATACTCAATGCTCCCGACGGACATCATAGAAGCAATACCGAAAATAATGAAATCCATGACCGACCAAAATTACGAAGCGTACTGAAAAATGCTCAATAAAATCGGCAGAAAGGAATGATTAAAATAAGGCGGGCAAAATTGCTTGCACTTATGATAACGCTTGTGCTGCTGTCCGGATGCTCGGGAACGGCGCGGGACGAGAAAAATTTTTCGGCATGGCGCGAAAGCTATTTAAGCGAAGCGGAGCACCAATTTACCGCGGAGCTTGAGGTTAATGACAGCGAAAAGCTCTGCGAATACACGATTTTATACACAAACAATGACGATGCGGAAACGGTTGAAATTATTGAGCCGGAGCTTGTTGCAAGCATCAAAGCAAAAATTGAGGGCGAGGAAGCCGCACTTTGCTTTGACGGAGCGATAATCGAAGCGGGCGTTTCCGTTACGGAAAAGCTATCACCCATGATGGCGCTTCCGAGCTTTATGAAAATTTTGAAGGAGGGGCACATCGAACGCGTTTGGCACGAAAAATCCGATGGGCGCGAGCTGCTTGTTTCGGAGCTTGAAATGCCGGACTCAACGCGAATGACCCTTTGGCAGGATAACGACAATATGCAGCCCGTTTTCGCCGCAATAAGAGCCGACGAAGCGGTTAACGTAAAGATAAAATTCCTAAAATAAAAAGATAAGAGGTTTACATAATGCTTGAAGAAAAAACGAGAACATGGGCAGAGGTCAAGCTTTCGGCAATTCAATACAACTACTACTCAATAAAGCAAAATCTACCGGAAAACTGCAAATTTCTTGGCGTTGTCAAGGCAAATGCCTATGGGCACGGCGCTGTCGGTGTTGCAAAAATGCTTGAAAGAGTTTCCTGCGACTACCTTGCTGTTGCCTGTCTTGATGAAGCGCTTGAGCTGCGGAATGCCGGAATTTCAACTCCGATACTAATTTTGGGTTACACAAATCCCATGTTTGCGGAAAAACTTATTGCCAACAATATCACGCAAATTCTTGGAAGCTTTGAAGCGGCAAAGGCCTATTCCAAGGCAATCGGAGAAAAGGGAAAACTGAAAATTCACATCAAGCTCGAAACCGGAATGGGTCGCACAGGCTTTGATGTAAGACACGGAAATGTTGACGAGGTTTTGGCGGCGCTCAAGTTCCCTTGCTTTGAAGCAGAGGGTATTTGCACACATTTTGCGGTTTCCGATGAGCCGGAGCGTGAGGAATATACTCAAAAACAATTCAAGATTTTTGTCAATTCCGTCACAAAAATCGAGGAGAGCTGGGGTCGGAATTTCGAAATTAAGCATTGCGCAAACAGCGCGGCTGTGTTAAACTATCCCGAGATGAGCCTTGATATGGTTCGCCCCGGCTTAATCCTTTATGGGCTGTATCCCACCAAGGAAAAGGGCAAAATCCCCGTTGCGCCCGCCATGGAACTAAAATCAAGAATTGTCGCAATTACAGAGCTTCAAGCCGGTGAGAGCGTCAGCTATGGCTGCACCTTCACGGCAACCGAAAAAACCCGTCTTGCCGTTCTTCCAATCGGCTATGCGGACGGACTTCACAGAGTCCTCTCCAACAAAATGGAGGTCATCATAAACGATACCCGCGCAAAGCAGGTTGGCCGTATCTGTATGGATATGTGCATGGTTGACATAACATCCATACCAACCGCAAAGGTCGGCGATATAGCAACAATTTTCGGCCACGATGACGACGAAGTAATTTCAGTTAATGAGCTTGCGGAAAACGCCGGAACCATCAGCTACGAAATGGTCTGCTCAATTTCAAGCCGCGTTCCGCGCTCCTTCATCCTATAAGTTTTTTTCATCACCACCTGTATATTTTTAGCTCCGATGTGAAACAATGTTAGTATGCTCCTACATAGAATGTAGCGGGCAATATAGCATCGGAGTGTGAAACACAGTGAGCACAGTTAAACGCGGAGACATCTATTATGCCGACCTCAGTCCCGTTGTCGGCAGTGAGCAAGGGGGAATGCGCCCCGTGCTCATCGTTCAAAATGATACGGGCAATAAGCACAGCCCAACGGTCATAGCCGCCGCAATTACCTCTCAGCTTGGCAAGGCAAGATTACCGACCCACATTGAACTAACAGGGCAAAGCTGTGGCCTTAGCAGAGATAGCGTAATTCTTTTAGAACAAATTCGCACAATAGACAAATCCCGTCTGCGTGAGCGAATGGGAACTCTAACCGAACCCATGATGAACGAGGTGGACAGTGCCATCGCGGTTAGCTTTGGCTTGGAAGGGTGAGTAACCACGATTAGTTTTAATCCATGGTTACTTAGGGCTTTTGCCGCAGGAAAACGCGGGTCGGCTCATGTCGGCCCGCGATAACAAAGGATACCCGGAGAAAGGTTACATACTATGAAAAACAAAAAAATCATCGCAATTTTAGTCGCTGTTTTGATTATGGCTCTCGGCATCGGTGTCGGAGCATATGCAGCTTCAAATTTCGGCACACAGGACGATCCCCTCGTCGCAAAAAGCTACCTTGACCAAAAGCTTACGCCCCAGCTCCAGGCGCAGTTTCAGTCAAAGCTTGACGAGCAGGTTATGCTCATGGAAAAGGAAATCGCAAGCGCCGCATCCGCTTCCGGCGCAAACTTCACAGCGGTCAGCCTTGCAAAGGGTCAAACACTAAAGAGCGGAGTGGGCTGCGAAATCGTTTTGCGCTCGGGAACCGCCGCCTGCATCGGCACGGGAATGTCCGACACAACCTCAGGCTCTGCCGTTTCAAGCGGAGCTGCCCTTGAAGTAAACCACCTCTACCTTAGCTCTGCCGACGGCGATGGACTAACAGCCTCCTCCGCCGTAACTCTCCTAATTCGCGGCACATACAAGGTCGTTTAAAAAATTCAAAGCGCTTTTCCGATAAAACAAAAAGGTGCCGTTGCAAATTGCAATGGCACCTTAGCTTATTTAACAAGCTAAAAAACGCTATATGGCGGCGCTGAATTTTTGCTTGGTCTGCTGAACCTTTTGCTGGTCGGCGGGCTGTGTCGGGTACCAGCCGTTTGTGTTCATGTCGGTGAAAATATCCGCTTGAATTCTGTGCTCGTCGTCAAGAATGTTCAAAAAAGCGTTTCGCAGCTGCTCGTTTGCACATTCACCCGCAAAGGTGTTGTAGTTTGCTGCTGCAAATTTTTGGCTTGAAAGGCAGTCTTGAAGAATGTCCTTTTCGGTCAATAGCTGTGCGCACTGTCCGGGGTTTGTCATAGCGATTTCCTCCTACTGTAAGAATGAAACAAGCGTGTTGTAATGAGCACGGTGCTTGTTTGCAAAATTGTTCAGGTCCTGCTGAATTTTTGCATCGTTGCAAAGACAGGCCATTGCCTCGAATTTTTTTACGAGGTTTTCCTCGGAACCTATCTGTTCGTCCAGAGCTGTAAGCTCTTTTGATGTGAGATTTGCCATGGGTGTACCTCCTTCTTCGCGTAAACCAAAGTTTTCAAAATGCTGCATTTTTTAATGCAAGCTTAGTATTGCACACAGAGCAAAAAATATTCGGAGCGCCGATAATATGTCGGCGCTCCAAATTTATTTAATACAAATTCCATTTTCAATTTTTAAAAATCTATACCACTGCCCAAAAAGCTCCTCGCTTTTGAAAAAATAAAGCGGTGAATTTTCGGGAAGCTCAAGGGCAATAGCTTCGGGAACGGCGAGAAGTAATATGCTGTCAACTTCGGCAGAGAGTGCGCCGCGAATATTTCCGCAGGCACTCTTTGCTTTGATGTCGGAAAAGTAGGCGCAAGGGCAGGCACAGGGCTTCCAATTAAGCTCGTCAGATGCAGTAAGTGGGGAGAAAAGCTCGATAGGCGGGGGAGTTATCACCTCGTGAGGGATTTCACAGGGGGATAACTTGCCAATTTCGGCACTCAGTGGGATTTCGGCGCAATCATCAGCGAAAGTGTCAAATTCGTTCACAGCAGAGGAATTGCAAACGAGAGCGGCTGTTTCCTCAGTCAAAATTTTTGGCGCTTCGCCTTTTTTACCGGCATGACTTATGCTGTGCGGAAAGCCGGAAAGAGCGGAGCGGCTAAGACGCTTTGTGAGGTGAAGTCCGTCCTCAAGCGGTTCCATAATGCCCAGATAGCCCTCGCCGCCCTCGCCAAAAACAGAGAGTCGAACAAACTCATCGCGCGGCTCGGCGCGGGCGTTAAAGCACCAAAAAACACCGTCGCGGACAATTGTCAGTTCACCTGCGCGCACACCGTCAAAAATAATGGGATAGCTTCCCGTCAATTCGTTTCCCATAAGACCTCCCGAATATATATTCAAAATTCATTAAAATGAGAATGTCCCTACATTTAATTATATGAACAGGGCATCACAATATGCCCTGTTTTGGAGTTTCGTTTGAGCGAGGTACGGGAAAAACCGACTTTACTTTAAGGTGCATGGGGTGATATGATGTTAAATAGACAAACAAAAAACGAACGGGGGTTTTAGATATGAACACAGTTGAACTGATTACAAAAAAGCGCGATGGCGGGGAGCTGTCCGAGAGCGAAATCGCATTTCTTGTGCGGGGATATGTTGAGGAAAATATTCCCGATTATCAGATGTCGGCATTTTTAATGGCTACATATTTTAAAGGAATGACAGATGCGGAAACACTTTATTTGACGCGCGAAATGATTAAAAGCGGTGACACACTGGATTTGAGCGGAATTGAAGGCATCACGGCGGACAAGCATTCAACAGGCGGCGTGGGCGACAAAACATCACTCGTGCTCTGCCCAATGCTTGCCGCCGTGGGTATAAAAATGGCAAAAATGTCCGGTCGCGGCCTTGGTCACACAGGCGGCACAATAGACAAGCTGGAGAGCTTTCCGGGACTTACAACAGCTATCGACGGAGAGCGTTTTATTCGTCAGGCAAACGAAGTCGGCTTTGTTATAGCGGGGCAAACAGCGCACCTCGTTCCGGCGGACAAAAAGCTCTATGCTCTCCGCGATGTTACGGCAACGGTTGACATAATGCCGTTAATCGTCAGCAGTATTATGAGCAAAAAATTGGCCTCCGGCGCGGACATTATAGTGCTTGATGTTAAGTCCGGCAGCGGAGCATTTATGAAAACTGAGGAAGCGGCATTTGAGCTTGCGCAAAAAATGGTTGCGCTTGGCAAAAATGCGGGCAAAAAAACCGTCGCAATTGTTTCGGATATGGACGAGCCTTTGGGCTTCGCCATCGGAAATGCGCTTGAGGTCAAGGAGGCAATCGCCGTTTTGAAGGGTGAGAGCGCGGGAAATCTGCGCGAGCTTTGTCTTGCACTCGGAGCCTGCGTGGTTAGGGAAGCGGGGCTTGCGGAAAATGACGGCAAAGCCCGTGAAATCCTAGAAAAAAGCATTGAAAACGGTTCGGCGCTAAAGAAATTATCCGAATTTGTTGAAGCACAGGGCGGCGACCCCCGCGCGGTGTATGACACAAATATTTTGCCTATGGCAAAATATCAAACGGAGCTGCGTTCAAAAAAAAGCGGCTTCGTCAAAGCTTTACACGCGGATGGAATTGGCAGAGCCTGCATAACGCTTGGCGGCGGACGCGAAACAAAGGACAGCGTAATCGACCTTTCGGTGGGAGTTGTGCTCAATAAAAAGGTTGGAGATTATGTTAACCAAAATGACTGTTTGGCAGTAATTCACTCATCAAGCCTTGAAGCGGCAGAAAAGGTAAAAGATATAATAATCAACTGCTATGAGCTTGATAATACCACAAGTGAGAAACAAAAATTTATAAAGGGAATTATCAGATAAAATATTATGTAAACTAAAAAGGCGGGGGAAAATTGCTTTTTTGTGATGGCTATTTATTAAATGGCAAAGGGAAAAATCATTTCAAAAAGGCACTCTTTCGGCAAAAGGCACAATTTGCGCAATATACGACAAAGTAATTAGGTAATAAAGTAGCGTGATAAAGTATTGACCTTACATTCTCGCTGATGTATAATGTGAAAAAGCAAATACGCTGCGGATTTAAACCGATATGCCGCAATGTCGCATTTTCGGCATATCCGCAGAGTATAAAGCATCATCCGAGGGGGACTCCGAATGAACATTATAAAATCCGATTTACGCCGCGAGGAGCGTGCAATTTTTGACCTGCGTGAGCTTTATGAGCAGTACGGCTACAAAAAATACAAGATGAGCAAGTTTGAGGAATATGGGCTCTACCTCGAAAATATGAGTTTTTTGCCGAGCCGACAAGTAATTACCTTCACAGACCTCAGCGGCAAGCTGCTTGCCTTAAAGCCGGATGTCACACTTTCAATTGCAAAAAACGTCCCGAGTGAGCCGCGGGAGCCGGAAAAACTATACTACAACGAAAATGTATACAGGACACCGCGCGGTGGAAATGAGTTTAGGGAAATCGTCCAGGTGGGGCTTGAATATCTTGGCGATGTTGACCTCTACGGCCAGTGCGAGGTTATAATGCTTGCAAGCCGAAGCCTGCAAAAGCTCAGCGAAAAATGCCTAATGGTCGTTTCACATCTTGGCTTTGTTTCGGGACTCCTTGAGAGCTGCAAGCTGCCGCACGCACTTGAGGAAGAAATTCTTCGTTGTATTGGCCATAAAAATGCCCATGAAATTGTGAGAATTTGCAATGAGGCAGGTGTTCCCGAACAGGATAGGGACAGCATTGCAGCACTGACCAAGCTTTGCGGAAGCTTTGATGAAACTCTTGATAAGGCAGAGCAGCTCGTAAAAAACGAAAAAATGCAAGAGTCGCTTGCGGAGATGAGGGAGCTTGGAGCCGTACTTTCAAAAGAAGCGGAAAGCGCGTGTCTGCGGGTTGATTTTTCCGTAATAAATGACCTTACATATTATAATGGGCTCATTTTTCAGGGCTTTATAGACGGCGTGCCCGGCGCAATTTTATCGGGCGGACGTTACGATAATCTGATGGAAAAGCTTGGAAAAAGCACAAAGGCAATTGGTTTTGCGGTCTATGTAAATGAGCTGGAGCGTGGCGCAATTGACGAGGAAAGCTTTGATGTTGACGTTCTTTTGCTATATGACGAGGGCGCGGACGTTCAAAAGCTTGGCGATGCCGTAAAAATGCTCACGGCAAACGGTCAGCGTGTGCGCGTGCAAAAGGTGAAGTCCGAAAAATTGAGATTTAAACAGCTTCTGAAATTTAGCGATGGGGGGCTTGAAATCCTTGAAAGAAATGATTAGTGTTGCGCTTCCAAAGGGAAGACTTGGCGAGAGCGTATACAAAATATTCGAGGAAATCGGCTATGGCTGCCCCGAAATCACCGAAAACAGCCGCAAGCTGATTTTTGAAAATGAACAAAACGGCATCAGATATTTTTGGGCGAAGCCATCCGATGTTGCAATTTATGTTGAGCACGGCGCGGCGGACGTTGGAATTGCGGGCTTGGACATTATTTTGGAGCAGGAGCCGGACGTTTTTGAGCTTTTGGATTTGGGGCTGGGCAAGTGCAGAATGGCAATTGCCGGCAAAAAGGGCGCGTGCGTCAGCACAGGAAAAACCTTGCGTGTCGCGACAAAATTCCCCAATATTACAAAAAAATACTACGCCGAGCAGAGCAGAGAAATTGAAATAATAAAGCTCAACGGTTCAATTGAACTGGCGCCGATAGTGCGGCTTTCGGATGTCATTGCAGATATCGTGGAGTCCGGCAGAACACTTGCGGAAAACAACCTCGAGGTATTGGAAACCATATGCGAAATCAGCGCCAGACTGATAGTCAACAAGGCGGCGTATCGCTTCAAAACGGAGCAAATAGAGGAAATGTGCGACAAAATGCGCGAGTGCGCTTTTGCAAAGTTAAAGGGGTAAAATGTATGATAAAGATATTTGATGCAAGCAAATTGTCCGAACAGGAGATATTTGCGCGAAATGAGGAGCTTCCGGATGTGTCGGATACGGTTGCGGATATAATTTATGATGTGCGCAAAAATGGCGACACGGCTCTTTATAAATACTGCGAACGCTTTGACGGGGCGAAGCTTCAGACACTTGAAGTTACGCAGGAGGAGCGCCGTGCGGCAACAGATTTGGTTGAACCGCGGTTCATAGAAATCCTAAACGAAGCGGCGGAAAACATCCGAAGCTTCCACACACACCAGAAGCAAAACAGCTATATTGTCAGTGAAAAAAACGGCATAGTTTTGGGGCAGAGAGTGATGCCGCTTGCGCGTGTCGGACTATATGTTCCGGGCGGAACGGCGAGTTACCCGTCCTCGGTTTTAATGAACTGCATCCCCGCAAAAATCGCGGGTGTGAAAGAAATAATTATGACTACACCAACGGGTGCGGGGGGCACAATTAGCCCCAACATACTTGCCGCCGCAGAGGTCGCGGGAGTTGACCGCATCTTCAAAATGGGCGGAGCACAGGCAATTGCAGCGCTGGCTTTTGGCACGGAAAGTGTGCCGCAGGTCGATAAAATTGTTGGGCCCGGCAATGTTTATGTTGCCGAAGCGAAGAAACAGGTTTATGGCAAAGTCGATATCGACATGATAGCAGGGCCGAGCGAAATCCTTGTAATTGCAGACGAAAAAAGTGATGCCGCAGTGCTTGCCGCCGACCTTTTATCTCAGGCGGAGCACGACAAGCTTGCAAGCGCGGTGCTTGTAACGACCTCCGAAAAGCTTGCGGGTGAGGTTGCGGAGGAGCTTGAAAATCAGCTTAAACTGCTCCCCCGTGAGGAGATTGCCCGCGCATCCGTTGAGAATAACGGCAAGATTATTATAGTAAAAACCATTGACGAGGCGATTGAAATTGCGAACCGCATCGCACCCGAGCATCTTGAATTATGCATTGATGAGCCGTTTGAGTATCTTAATAAGATAATAAATGCGGGGTCAGTTTTCTTAGGAAGATACTGTCCCGAAGCTTTGGGAGATTATTTTGCAGGCACAAATCACACACTGCCAACAGGCGGCACAGCAAGATTTTCAAGCCCCCTGTCGGTTGACGATTTTGTAAAAAAGTCATCATATATGTACTATTCAAAAAATGCACTCAACGCTGTCGGTGAAAAAATTGCTTTGTTTGCAGAAATAGAGGGGCTTCACGCCCATGCGAAAAGCGCTATGATAAGGTCGGAACGCTAGGGGAGAATGTAATGAGCAAATTTTTAAGTGAGAGATTTTCGGGGCTTGCGGCATATGTCCCGGGGGAGCAGCCGAAGGGCGAGAGCTTCATAAAATTAAACACGAATGAGTCGCCATATCCACCCTCTCAAGGAGTGGCGGCGGCAATTTCGGCAGAAGAAGTTTCGCGCTTGCGTCTTTACGGCGATCCCGAATCAGGGTTGCTTCGCGATGCGATTGCAGAGCGGTTTGGAGTGACGCGGGCGAACATTTTTGCGGGCAGCGGATCAGATGAGGTGCTGTCATATATCTTTATGGCATTCTGCGATGCAAAGGTCGGAGTATCCTATCCGGATATTAGCTATGGATTTTACTCCGTCTATGCAGACCTTTACGGCATTGCAAAAAACGAGGTGGCATTACGCGAAGATTTCACCATCTGTGCGGAGGATTATTGCAATGCGGGCAGGACGGTAGTCATAGCAAATCCCAATGCTCCTACGGGCCTTTGTCTTTCCTATGAGGACATTGAAAAAATTGCGGCAGCTAACCCCAATAACGTGGTGGCAATTGACGAGGCATACATTGACTTCGGAGGAACAAGCAGTGTTCCGCTGACAAAAAAATATGACAATCTTTTGGTCGTTCACACCTTTTCAAAGTCGCGTTCACTTGCGGGTCTGCGCTTGGGCTATGCCATTGGAAGCGAAGCGCTCATTGCGGATCTTGAAAAGCTGAGGTATTCCAATAATCCATTTAACATAAACACGCTAACTCAGCTTGCCGGTAGGGCGGCTTTAGCTGAACAGGCTTATTACGATAAGAACACAGCGGAAATTATCTTAACAAGAGATAAATTGACGAAACAGCTCAGAAATCTCGGCTTTTTCCTAAGGGACTCAAATACGAATTTCGTATTTGCAAAGCATCCAAAGCTCTCCGGAAGCGAGCTTTACAGAGGATTGCGCGAGCATGGAATTCTTGTGCGTCACTTCAACAAAGCGAAAATTGATGAATTTGTTCGTATTACAATAGGCACGCCGGAGCAGATGGAAAAGGTTTTGGCGGCACTGAAGGAGATGGTTGAAAATGCGTAGCTTCGAACTAAAACGAACAACATATGAAACGGATATTAAGCTTGCGCTTTGCCTTGAAGGCGGGGAGAGCAACATAAAAAGCGGCTGTGGTTTTCTCGACCATATGCTCACACTGTTTGCAAAGCACGGACACTTTGGACTTGATATTTTCTGCTTGGGCGACACGAATGTGGACTATCATCATACCACAGAGGATATTGGAATTTGCCTTGGAACGGCGTTCAAAAATGCGCTTGGTGACAAAAAAGGGATTATCCGATACGGAGATATTGTTCTCCCAATGGATGAAGCGTTAATACTCTGTGCTGTGGATATTTCGGGGCGTGCGCACCTCTCATATGATGTGACACTGCCCTCCGAAAAGGTGGGGGATTTTGACACGGAGCTTGTCCGCGAGTTCCTTTTGGGCTTTGTTCGTGCCGCAGAAATCACCCTGCACGTTCGCCGGCTTGCGGGCGAAAACACGCACCATATTCTTGAGGGAATTTTCAAAGCATTTGCACGAGTCCTCAAAGCCGCCTGCGCAATTGACCCCGCACAGGCGGACGAATTGCCGTCAAGCAAAGGGGTGCTTTGATGACGGTTATCATTGATTACGGCGTTGGAAATTTGTTTTCCCTAAAAAGCTCGCTTTCATACATCGGAGATGAGGCAACTGTCAGTGGTGACCCCGAAGCAATTAAAGCTGCCGACAGAATTATTCTTCCCGGCGTCGGTGCATTTTCGGATGCGGCCGCGAAGCTTGCGGAGCATGGGCTTGACAAGCTCATTATATCTGAAGCCGAAAACGGGAAGCCGCTGCTGGGAATTTGCCTTGGAATGCAGCTGCTGTTTAATTGCAGTTACGAATACGGACTTACGCAAGGCTTAGGTCTTGTATCCGGAGAGGTTAAATCAATAGCACCAATTATCCCAACAGGATATAAAGTTCCTCATATTGGATGGAATTCCTTGAAATTAACCGAGAAAGGCAAAGCATCCCCCATCTTCAAATACATCTCCGAGGGTGACTTTGTTTACTTTGTGCACTCCTTTGCGGCGACAAATTGTGATGAGAGCCTCATAGCTTCCGCTGAATATGGAGCGGAGCTGACGGCGGCGGTGTCCTGCAAAAATGTTTATGGCACACAATTTCACCCCGAGAAGAGCGGAACTATTGGACTTAAAATTTTAAAAGCCTTTTGTGAGCTTTAGTTGGAGGAAATTATGGACTTATATCCTGCGATTGACCTGCGTAATGGCAAGGCAGTTCGTCTGTTGCGCGGAAATTATGACGACATGACGGTTTACAGCGATTCACCCTTAGAGGTTGCAAAAGCATTTAAAGCCGCCGGAGCAAAATACTTACACCTTGTTGACCTTGACGGCGCAAAGGATGGCGACACACCGAATTTTGAAATAATCAGTGAAATAACGGCAAAAAGCGGACTTATCGTCGAGGTTGGCGGTGGAGTGCGAAATATGCACACCGTTGAAAGATACCTAAATAATGGTGTTAGCCGCGTTATTATAGGCACGGCAGCCATTACAAATCCTGAATTTCTGCGGGAGGCCGTTGAGCGCTTTGGCAAAAGAATTGCCGTTGGAGTGGACATTAAGGATGGCCTTGTTGCAACTCATGGTTGGACACGGACAAGCGCGGAGGATTGTTTCACTTTCTGCACCAATCTTCAAAAAATGGGAGTACGGTGCATTATATGCACAGATATCTCGAAGGATGGCGCAATGCAGGGTGTGAATGCGGAGCTATATGAGCGGTTGAGCTCACAGTTTAAGATTGACATCATTGCGTCCGGAGGAGTTACAAATATGGACGACCTTGTGCGGCTTTCAAAAATCGGAATTAGCGGTGCAATTTTAGGAAAATCACTTTACACCGGCAGCATTGACCTTGCGGCGGCAATTCGTTTAATGGCGAATTTGAACAAATAACATAACGCTCAAAATGGTTTACATAATATATTAAGGTGGGAAGCCGATGATTACGAAAAGAATAATTCCCTGTCTTGATGTCCGCGATGGACGCGTTGTTAAGGGCGTCAATTTTGCAGGTCTGTGCGACGTTTCATCGCCGGTTGAGTTGGGGAAGTTTTATAGCGAAAACGGTGCGGATGAGCTTGTGTTTTATGATATTACGGCAACCCATGAGGGGAGAAATTTGTTTGGCGATGCTTTGCGAGCAGTGGCGGAGCAGATTTTTATCCCCCTAACAGTCGGTGGCGCTATCAATACACTTTCGGATTTTGACCGTGTTCTCAAGTGCGGCGCGGACAAGGTTAGCGTAAATTCCGGCGCAATTCGCGACCCGGAGCTTATTTCTAAGGCCGCAAAAAAATATGGAAACCAATGCGTTGTTCTCTCGGCCGACATCAAGCGTGTTGACGGGCGCTTTGTCCTTTTTGCAAAGGGTGGGCGTGAGAATACGGGTCTTGATGCCATTGAGTGGCTAAAGCGCGGAGAGGAGCGCGGTGCGGGCGAAATCGTTGTCAACAGCATTGACACTGACGGCGTAAAGGGCGGCTTCGACCTTGAGCTTTTGGAGGCGGTGTGCGATGCGGTTTCAATTCCTATAATCGCGTCCGGCGGCGCGGGCTGCATCAATGACTTTGTAACGCTTTTTCAAAAGCTCCCCGGTGTTGACGCGGGCTTAGCGGCCTCAATTTTTCACTTTGGAGAGGTTTCTATTTCGGAACTTAAAAAAGAACTTTGCGCAAACGGCATAGCCGCAAGGCTTTAATGCCCAGCTTGCTCAAAGAAAATCGGAGGGAAATATGCTTAAAATTGACGATATAAAATTTGATGAAAAGGGTCTTATACCCGCAATTGTGGTTGATTATCTTAGCCAAAAGGTGCTGACACTTGCTTACATGAATCGTGAAAGCCTTGAGATTAGTATGCGCGAGGGGCGCACCTGCTTTTGGTCACGCTCACGGCAAGAGCTTTGGAGAAAGGGCGAAACCAGCGGAAATATTCAGGAAATTGTGGACATCACAGCGGATTGTGACCGCGATGCGCTTACCGTCACCGTTAAAAAAGCAGGCCCCGCCTGCCACTTGGGAAGCGAGTCCTGCTTTACCGATAAGCTTTTTGAGAGTGACACCTTGCAGGGCTTTTCACTGGACAGCCTGTATGAGCTGATTTCCGGGCGCAAAACCGAGGGCAGGGAAGGCTCCTACACCAGCTATCTGTTTGAAAAGGGCATAGACAAAATCCTAAAAAAGGTCGGAGAGGAGAGCACCGAGGTAATAATTGCCGCAAAATCGAATGACAGAGCGGAAACAATTTATGAGGTTGCCGACCTTGCATATCACCTCATGGTGATGATGGTGGAGCTTGAAATTTCGAACGAGGATATCATGACAGAGCTTGCATCCCGCCATGTAATCGACAAAAAGGTGAAGCAGGAAAAAAGCTCCGCCGCAGTTTGCAAATAATGAGATGAAACAGATATAGCCGATAATAATGGGGACTGCTGCAATATTTTGCAGCAGTCCCCATTATTGTTTGTTCCGAGCAAAGCGAAGAACCTTTTTTAGGTTAAAGCCCCTTCGCAAAAGCTAGGGATTTAGATTGTGCTGTGCATTTGGCAACAGCTTTTTTCATGTGGTGGAATAGATTTTTTGCAAACGCCTATGCGACTGTAATTTGAACCTTTTCGTCCTTTGCGGTTAAGCTTATGCTTGAAACCTTGCCGCGGAAATTATCTATAATTTCGGTGGCAACGCAATCTTCGATTTCCTTTTGGATTAGGCGGCGCAGATTTCTTGCGCCATAGGTGAGTGAGTAGCTCTTTTTGGCAAGATATTGCAGCAGAGCATCGTCATAATTAAACTCAATTTTTTTCTCTGTCATAACCGTATGAAGCTCTTCAAGCATGAGCTTTGCAATGCTAACAAAGTTTTCCTCGCTCAGACGGTTGAAGTAGACGATTTCGTCCACACGGTTGATAAATTCGGGGCGGAGGAAGTCTTTCAGAGCCTTGATTGACTTATCCTTGCCTTGCTCGGCAAGTGTGCCGCCAAAGCCGACTGTGCCGTCCTTTTTGTCGCTTCCGGCGTTGGTTGTCATTATGATAACGGTGTTTTCAAAGTTGACTGTTCTGCCCTGTGCGTCTGTTATGCGGCCGTCGTCCAAAATTTGCAGAAGGACGTTCATAACATCGGGATGCGCCTTTTCAATTTCGTCAAATAATACGACGGAATAGGGCTTACGGCGGATTTTTTCCGTTAGCTGCCCCGCTTCGTCATAGCCGACATAGCCGGGAGGGGAGCCGATTATGCGCGATACGGAGTGCTTTTCCATAAATTCGGACATATCAATGCGAATGAGGGATTCGGGTGAATTGAACAAATCCTCCGACAGACGCTTCACAAGCTCAGTTTTTCCAACACCTGTGCTACCGACAAAGATGAAACTGACAGGCTTGTGCTTTGCGGCAAGGCCAACACGGTTGCGCTTAATTGCACTGCAAACAGCGTCAACAGCGGTGTCTTGACCAATGATGTTCTTTTTGAGGCGCAGATGCAAATCAGCCAAACGCTCATACTCGTCCTCGCGAATACTGCTTGCGGGAATTTTTGTCCATAGCTCAATTACACGGGCGAGGTTGTCGGTGGTTAGCGCAGGCTTGCCGTTTGCTTTTAGCTTGGTAAGCTCATCGGAAAGCTGAAGGCTTTGACTGCGAATGGCGGCAAGACGCTCAAAATTATCGCCGTCATTGTCGGCAAGCAGAAGCTCGCGTTCTTTATCAAGGTCGGCCATATCCTTTTCTATTACAAAAACGCGCTCAATATCGGGATTTTTAAGGTTGACATCCGAGCAGGCCTCGTCGATTAGGTCTATGGCCTTGTCGGGCAGGAAACGGTCGGTAATGTAGCGCTCGGACATTGTGACAGCGGTGCGGCACATCTCCTTTGAGATGGAAACACCGTGATAATCCTCGTAATAATGGGCGATGCCCTCCAAAATCTTGCAGCTGTCGTTAATTGTAGGCTCCGCAACCGTGACGGGTTGAAAACGGCGCTCAAGCGCGGAATCCTTTTCGATGTGCTTGCGGTATTCTGTGAAGGTGGTTGCGCCTATGACTTGAATTTCGCCTCTGGAGAGTGCGGGCTTTAGGATGTTCGCGGCATTCATGCTGCCCTCGGCATCCCCGGCACCGACAATGTTGTGAACCTCGTCGATTACCAAAATGATGTTGCCCTGCTTGCGAATTTCTTCGATAAGCCCCTTCATGCGGCTCTCGAATTGGCCGCGGAATTGTGTTCCCGCAACGAGTGCAGTTAGGTCGAGGAGGTGAACCTCCTTGTCGCGGAGCTTGTAGGGGACGTTGCCATCGGCAATGCGTTGAGCAAGACCCTCTGCGATGGCGGTTTTGCCGACACCCGGCTCGCCTATTAGGCAGGGGTTGTTTTTTTGGCGGCGGTTGAGGATTTGGATAACGCGCTCCAATTCTTCCTCGCGGCCAATTACGTTATCAAGCTGATGGGCTGCGGCTCTTGCTGTGAGGTCTATGCAGTAGTTGTCCAAGAATTTACGCTTGACGTTGTGTGTGGATTGCTCCTTTGGATTTTTTGGGGGACGATTGTCAGGTGGAGGTGCGGGCTGGATGAAGGATTCGGAGGTGGGGTTGAAGTTGTTTTCCGCGCCAAAAAGCCGGCTTAGGTAGGGGAAGGTTGCGGTTTTGCCCGGCTCGGTGTCGTCCCCTTCGAGGTTTTCTATGTCTTTCAGACCCTCGGCACCGCCGATTGCGTCTGTCATTTCGTTTGTAATGCTTTCAAGCTCATCATCGGTGATGCCCATTTTTGACATGATGTCATCAACAGGCTTGATGTGAAGCTCTCTTGCGCATTTAAGACAAAGACCCTCGTTTTTCGTCTCGCCGTTTTCAACCTTTGAGATGAAGATGACCGCCATATTTTTTTTACAGCGGGAACAAAGTGAAGGTTGCATAAGTTGTTCTCCTTGAAAATTTAATTGGGTGGTAGAACCTGCGCACTATATGCAGGTATTAGGTTTGACCTCACAGAGAAAGAAAATGTGAAAGGAGATCCATTTTCATAAAGAGCGAGGTAATAATTGTTTTGCTCATAACTTCCTCAGGAAAGAGCTTTCCCGAAAATTTGAGCGCCCAAACTGCGACTATGCAGAACATAATTCCGATTACGGCACCTGCAACGGCGCCGCCTATATCATTCAGCTTATCCATTTCCGGTATTTTGAAGCTTAAATTGAGGAGATTTCCCAATACGGTAAGTACAATAAGTGTCAACACAAAAAATAAGATGAAGCCGACGCAATAGGTTAGTTTGTCACACATGACATCTGTTATTGCATTGGGAATTGAGGTGTCCGTTTTTTCTGCAAGTGCAACGGCTTCGTTTGCCATTTTCTTTGCGGGTTCGGAGTAAATCCCCATTTTTTTGTAGCTTTCCTCACAGAGCTTGAATTTCTTTTCGGGGTTTTGGTTCAACGCGTCCTCAACCGAAAGGTCTGTTGAGGTTACGCCAACAAGCTCGTTGAGAGTTTTGCCGATAACACCGTCGGTGCCGTCCATATAGCCGCTGACAAAGGGCTGCAAAACAGGCACGGCTTCGTGCGAAAAGGTGTTTGAAAGCAGGTTACCCATATATAGAGATATTATTATCGCAAGTATGCTCCCTATGCCCATTACAAGACCTTTTTTGTAACCGCTCCATGCGCACAGCAGAATGACCAGAACAAATATTATTTCAATCGCAATTCTCATAACTTACCTCACGTTGCCCGAATGAAGCTACACTTGGGCTTTATTTATATTTATAGGTTCTTTTTTTGTCGCAATTCGAAGGTGCAAAATATTCGAAGAACGGCGCTATTTCAGCTCGCATTTCTCGCCGTAATGAGAGGCAAGCAGAAGCACATCGCCCTGCGGTCTTAGAACGGCTTGCTTATATCCGGGAACAATGCCGCTTTCTTTGAGGGGACGAAGCTCGCGCGAATATTGAACTACATTGTTTGAACTGTGAACCAATAATTTTTGCTTTTGGGATGAAAGCGAGAGTGGCTCTTCGGAGAGTGGAACGGTTCCGAGAACCTTTCCGTCAACTCCGAAGGAGATAAGGGAAACCTCACTGCCGGAAACATATTTGCTGAGAACCAGAGCACAAATATCATCGGAAAGCTCGTAATCCACGAGAAAATCGCCATTGAAATCATAGGTTGAACGGCGCTCGTTATCGGAGGCATAGAAGTGGAGCGCGTTCTCGGAGAGGACGCAAATGCGCCCATCGCGCGTGTAGTGGAGCTTGAAGGCAAGCTCATTGGGAAATGAAACAGAGCCAAATTCATCCTCGCTGTTTAGGCGAAAGATGTGAACAATACTGCCGGTTTGTTCAAGACAAAGCACGGACAGCTCCGAGCTGTTTGGTGAAAGCACGGCATCCAGCGTGTAGCCCGCGCCGGAATACCAGGTATAGAGAAGCTCCATGTCGGGGTTATAGACAAAAACACTGCCCTTGTAGCCGACCCTTTCCTCGCAAACCGTGACGAAGCCAGAGTTGTTTACGGTAACGGATATGATGGGGGATTCTCTGTCGTATTGTGTGCATTCTCCGTTTTTGAAGATACGGAGGGCTGTGCCGCCGACATCGTAGAACACGCTGACAGCATCGCCTGTGCAAACTGCGGGATTTGTCATTGAAAAGACCTGGCGCGCAAGGGTAATGCCGTTTTCATCGAGAATTTGCAGACCTGTTGAGGAGGCCACGGCGAGATTGCTTCCCATTAGTGCGAACACTTGGTTTGAGCCGTTTTCGTAGGTGAAAGGCTCGGCATTTGCAAGAGCAGGCTCATCATTTCCTATCAGCTGACCCAAAAATTCGGGAGAGAGCTTGTCCTTATAAAGAAAGGCAAGAACGGCAGCGATTACAAGGATTATTGTTGCAAGCAGCACCAATAATTTTGCGAGCTTGCTGTGGCGCTTTTTTAATTTTTTCGGTTTTGTTTGAGTCATAAGCGCTAACTCCCCGCCTGTTTGCGGACAATACTGAAACAATTATGGTCAGTATAGCATAATTCCCGCAAAATAAATAGATTATTTGTTAATAAATTATTGGAAACGCTGTGTTAAGCTAATGTTTTTTTCAGCCGGATTTGGGAGGTGGTGACGGAAAAATCACTTCATCATCATTTCGCCAACCGCGCCGTCATACCACACGCGGGACATATAAAGTCCCTCCGGGGGCATGGTGGGGCCTGTTAGGCGACGGTCGCCGGTTTCTAAAAGTGCGGGGATGTCGCAGGGAGATATCTTGCCCAGTCCGGCATAGACAAGCGTTCCCGCAATTGCACGAACCATGTTGTAGAGAAAGCCGTTTGCGCAAACTCGCATTGTGATGATGTTATCCTCAGCGGCTACATTGCACCAATATATTGTCCTAACGGTTGTTTTCGTTTCGGTTCCGACACTGCGGACGGCGCGAAAATCGTGCGTTCCCTCAAAAGCAACAGCGGCCTCCGCCATTTTTTCGACATTGAGCGGAGAGGGATAAAAGCAGGCGCGGTTCGTTAAAAACGGGTCGCGTATGCGTGAATTGTGAATTTTGTAGATGTATTCCTTTTGCTTGCAGGACAAAATGGCGTTAAAATCTTCGGGGGCATCCGCAGCATCGACTGCGGAGATGTCGAAGGGCAGACGGCTGTTTACTGCAAGGGGGAGGCGCTCTGTCGGTATGTTGCAATCGGTTTTAAAATTTGCACAGTAGCGCAGGGCGTGAACGCCCGCATCTGTTCGGCCGCAGCCAACGACCTTTACGGGGTGGCAGCAAATTTCGGAAAGCGCGGTTTCCAAAGCTTCGGCAACCGAGGCTTCGGTTTTTTGAACCTGCCAGCCGTGATAGCGCGAGCCGTCATAGGAAAGGCGCAGGGCGATATTTCTCATAGTCCGAACCTCGCAAGTACTATAATTCCGGCAAGGAGCAGAACAAAGCCAATGAGAGTGCAGATATCAGCGGCGGTCATTTTAAGCTTTTTCATGCGTGTTCGACCCTCGCCGCCGTGGTAGCAGCGCGATTCCATGGCAATTGCAAGCTCATCCGCACGGCGAAAAGCGCTTACGAAAAGAGGCACCAAAAGCGGCAGAAGCGCCTTGGCTCGGTCTGTTAATTTGCCGGTTTCAAAGTCCGCACCGCGCGCCTTTTGGGCGCTCATTATTTTGTCCGCCTCCTCTATGAGGGTGGGGATGAAGCGAAGTGCTATGCTCATCATCATGGAAAGCTCATGCACGGGGACGTGAATTTTTTTGAGTGGGCCGAAAAGCATTTCCATGCCGTCCGTTAATGCCATTGGGGTGGTTGTGTAGGTTAGCAAAAATGTGCCGGAAATCAGCATCATTATGCGGGCAACCATGAAGCAGGCGGTTTTTACGCCCGTTGTTGTAATTGTGAATATCCAAAAGCTGACAAGCTCCGTGCCGTCATGGTTGTAGAAAAGGTTTAGGATTGCCGTGAATACTATTATAAATGTGAGCGGCTTTAATCCCTTTAGCATTGCAGAGGGTGGGATTTTTGAAACGGCAACGGAAACGGCAAGCAGTAAAAACAAAATTCCGTAGCTAATGTAGGACTTTGTTACAAGCAGTGCTGTGATGTAGACCAAAACGCATAAAAGCTTTGTGCGGGGGTCAAGACGGTGGACAAAGGTGGTGCCGGGAAAATATTGACCGAGTGTGATGTCCTTTAGCATGGTGCCTGCCCCCTTTTTATGGAAAGGAGCGCGTCATAAAGAGCGTCCACAGTGTAGCAGGATTTTGGAACGGGGATGCCAAGCTCAAAAAGACGTGCGGCGATTTCTGTTACCGCAGGCACATCAAGCCCTATTGCGCGAAGCTCCTCCGCTCTTGAAAAGACAGCTTTTGGGGTGCCGTCCATTGCGATGCGGCCGCCATCAAAAACTATGAGCCTGTCTGCAATTCGGGCAACCTCCTCCATGCTGTGGGAAACGAGGATTATGGTGGCGCCGGTTGCCGCGCGATAATCGGAAATATTTTTTAGAATGCTCTCACAGCCCTCGGGGTCAAGCCCCGCCGTTGGCTCGTCCAAAACAAGGACGAGAGGACGCATGGCAATAACGCCCGCAATTGCAACGCGGCGCTTTTGGCCGCCCGAAAGCTCAAGCGGGGATTTATCGAACAAAATTTCGGGAACACCAACAAAGCCCGCGGCTTCGCGGACGCGTTCCTCAATTTCGGATTTTGAAAGCTTCATGTTGCGCGGGCCAAAGGCAACGTCTTTATAGACGGTGTCCTCAAAAAGCTGATACTCGGGGTATTGAAAAACAAGCCCGACCTTAAAACGTGCGTCGTGGCGGATTTTCTTGTTTGCATTTATGTCGTTGCCGTCCAAAAGCACACGCCCGCTTGTTGGGAGCAAGAGGCCGTTTAGGTGCTGAACAAAGGTGGATTTTCCGGAGCCTGTGTGGCCGATAATTCCGACAAATTCGCCCTGCGCGATTTCAATATTGGCATTTTCAAGCGCGACACTCTCAAAGGGGGTTCCGGCGCTGTAAATGTGCGTCAGTGCTTCTGTTTTAATGGTTGGCATTTTTTGCTTCCTTTATTTTATTCCGGCGGGGGAGCGGAGTGCCATAGCAATGGCTTCGGCACATTCCTCCACGGAAAGCGCTTCGCCCGGCAGCGAAAAGCCGGATTTATTCAGGCGGTAGATTAGCTCCGTTGTGTCGGGAACTGTCAGACCCTCGGCTTTGAGCGACTCAACATTTGGGAAAATTTCCCTTGGCGTGCCCTCGGAAACTACCTTGCCGTTTGACATTACAAAAACGCGGTCGGCGTCTATTGCTTCGTTCATGTGGTGGGTTATTAGGACTATTGTGATGCCGTTTTCACGGCAAAGACGCTTTATGGTTTCCATGACCTCGCGCCGTCCCGCGGGGTCCAGCATTGCGGTTGGCTCGTCAAGCACTATACAGCGCGGACGCATGGCGATTACTCCCGCAATGGCAACGCGCTGCTTTTGACCGCCGGAAAGAAGATGCGGCGCATGAAGACGGTATTCGGACATATCGACAAGGCGCAGGGCTTCATCCACACGACGGCGGATTTCGTCCGGCGGAAAGCCAAGGTTTTCCGGGGCAAAGGCGATATCATCTTCAACTATTGAGGACACGATTTGGTTGTCCGGATTTTGAAAAACAAGTCCGACGGTGCGGCGGATGTCGAGCTGATTTTTCTCCTCGCGCGTGTCCATGCCGTCAACGATGACGCTGCCCTCGCTTGGGAGCAAAATGGCGTTGAGGTGCTTTGCAAGAGTTGATTTGCCGGAGCCGTTGTGACCCAAAATTGCAACAAAGCTGCCCTCCTCAATGGAGAGCGTTGTTCCGTCAAGCACGGGGGCTAAATCCTCCTCGCCCTCGAAGCGGAAGGTTACATTTTTTACCTCGATTATAGGTTTCATAATTATTCCTCAGATCGGGCTTCCCAACGGCAGGAGGAGCCGCAGGGCAAAACAAGACCGCTTTCCGATACGGGCAAGCCAAGCTCGCCGCTTTGACTTTTTCCGCCGAACTTCCGCGAAAAAACTGACTCGGAGATGTAGGTTAGGACAGAGGGCGAAAGCCCTGTTGTGTAAGAATTTATGATGACAAACAGCGGCGTATCGGAGAGTGCACCGCAGCAGAGCGTGACAAAGTCCCAAAGGTTATCCTCAAGCTTCCAAATTTCGCCGCCGGGGCCGCGACCGTATGAGGGGGGATCCATGATAATTGCATCGTAGCGCTTGCCACGGCGAATTTCGCGCTCGACAAATTTTGCGCAGTCGTCCACAATCCAACGAATTGGAGCTTTTTCCAAGTCGGAGGAACGGGCGTTTTCACGCGCCCAAGCGACCATTCCACGCGCCGCGTCAACATGGCAGACAGTTGCTCCCGCCTTGGCGCAGGCAACCGTTGCGGCACCTGTGTAGGCAAAAAGGTTGAGCACGCTGATGGGTCTGCCGGCGTTTTTTATTTTTTGGGCGGCAAAGTCCCAATTTGTTGCCTGCTCGGGGAAAATGCCGGTGTGTTTGAAGTTCATGGGCTTAATGTTGAAGCAGAGGTCGTTGTAGTGAACCTGCCAGCTTTCGGGGACGTTGTTTTTTTCCCAATGCCCGCCGCCGCTTTCACTGCGGCTGTATTTTGCGGAGGGTCTGTCCCAGCCCTTGTTTGTGCGCTTTGTTTCCCATATGGCCTGGGGGTCGGGACGGACGAGAATTTGCTCTCCCCAGCGTTCAAGCTTTTGACCGCTCGAGCAGTCTATAAGCTCGTAGTCTTTCCAGTTATCGGATACCCACATACTAATCCCCCATGCGCCTAAAATTAAAGCCGCGGCCAAAGTATCCGCGTGACGAATATTGTAACACAAAAAACACACACGGTCAATTATTTCCATCTGTTTGCAACGTTAAGAGCGGTCTGTCCAAACCGTTCTCTGTTTAAATGCAGCTAATTGTAGCTGTTCACAAGGGATAAAAAAATAACCCAAAATGCAGTGTCGAAAATGTGCGAATTATGTTGAAATAAGGCTTGCATAATACAGACCAATTATCTATAATGGTATTATTCACATCGGTAGACATAATATGACGCGTTTAAGGAGCATAATTTCACCATGACCTTTTTTTATTCCGCTTGCAGCAAGCTAAAAAACTCCCGCGCAATTTTTTTTGCGCTTATTATAGCAATGCTCTTTTCTCTAACTGCCTGTAACAACAAAAAACCCAAGGAATCTCCCACAGCTTCACCAACCGAATCCGTTGATCCAAACAGTGTCATTGAGCCGCCATCAGTTTCGGGAAAGGATGAAGCTTCGCCCTCGCCCTCAACCCCGGCTTCCCCCTCGCCCTCTGCCGTTGTCGGGCCGGATTTGCCCTTGTGTGACCCCGCTTCGGATGAATTTTTTGCCGATGCCGCCTTTATGGGCAACTCGCTAATGGATGGCTTTCGTATGTTCTCGGGTCTAACCACCTGCGACTACTATGCCGCCACCAGCATGACCGTAATCGGCGCAAAAAGCAACTACTGCATAACCCTCGACAACGGCGCCTCCGGCACAATGGTTGACGGACTAACCCAAAAGCCCTACGGAAAAATATACATTCTTCTCGGTATAAACGAAATTGGCTACGAAGTTACAGAATTTATCAAGCTATACGGCGAAATGCTCGATGCAATCATAGCCGCCCAGCCGGATTGCGATATCTACATAATGGGACTAACTCCCGTCAGTGCAATAAAATCTGCGGGGAGCGACACATTCAACATGACCCGTGTAACCGCCTACAACGACGCACTGCATCAGCTTGCTGCCGACAAAGGCTGTTACTACCTCAATCTTGTGGAAGCTCTTGCCGGAGCGGATGGTTTCCTACCCGCAAATGAAACCAGCGACGGTGTCCATTTTTCCGCTAATGTCTACAAAACGTGGCTCAACTATGTAAAAACTCATTACGTTGTATAAGCACAATAAAATTCGGGAAGGTTTCATTGGAGCCGGCGTGATCCAAAACGAAAGGAATGGTCAAATACATGAAAAACAAAATATTGCTTTTACTTGCCGTGGGTGTTCTTTTCTGCCTAATCTCCGGCTGTGCTCCCGCAACAAAGCCCGTTGAGTACGACCTTGCCGCACTTTCTGCCGAGGTTTCCGAGAGCGGCGCCTTTTCGGATTTGCTAAGTCCCGTCCAAGTTGATATTGCCGCTTCAATATACAGCTTTGACACCAAGGATGTCACAGAATGCAGCTTGCTCTGCTCCACGGGTGCCACAACCGAGGAAATCGGACTTTTCAAGTGTGTGGATGAAGCCGCGGCAACCCGCGTAAAAGCCACCGCAGACGCCCGTGTTAAGTCACAAAGAACCGCCTACGAATCCTATGCCCCCGACGAAATGCCAAAGCTCGATGAAGCCATAGTATCTCAAAACGGTCTATACGTTTTCTACATTGTTTCCAAGGACTCCGCCAAGGTAGATGCAATTTTGAAAGCGAAATAATTTTAAAAGTTAAAGCTTTATGAGCTGCCGCAATATTTTGCGGCAGCTCATAAATTTTGCCCTTCTGTGCAAAGCGAAGGGGTGTTCCCAACAAATTACGGACAAAGCGTTTCTTGAATTTTCGATAGGTTAGAAAAAATAAAAAAACAAACGGCACACCAGATAAATCCGATGTGCCGCCTGAAAAAACGCTTAAAAGTTTTCAATTAATAGCTTGTCTGAACGTGTCTCCTGACGGTGAGATACATCGACAAGGAAAACTCAGTAAGTATTTTAAATCTTAGCCAAGCTTTGCGTTAAGAGCATCGATGAACTCGATAACCTTTGCTTCAGGAATCTTTGCTGCGGGAGTTGCAGCAATTTTCTTAAGGGTGAAGCCCTTAGCCATCTTCATCATGGGGTTCTTGGAAGTTCCGGGCATGATTTCGTCCATGATTGCTACTGCTTCGGGATTGGCGAGGATGTCGCCTACTACTGTATCCATGCTAAATGCCATAATTATGACCTCCATAAAATTTAAAAAATACGTCGCTTCCTTGCAGAGTGCATTTGCACACGGAGTGCCGTCAGGATCACTTTAATACAAAACACTGAGAATTTGGCTGACGTGCCGGACGTTTTTCAGAACCGGCTTTTTGTCGGGAGTACTTACTCGACCTACTGAAAGGTTATCACGGGAACCCCAAAGTGTCAATTGTACAAAAGCACAAAATAAACACGACCTCCAAGTAATTGTGCACAAGAGCGCAAGATTTGACACATTAGTGACGCATTATAAGACGCAAATGCGCATAGTTATTGTGTCAACGGCACAGTTTTGAAGCGAAACACAAATTGACGTCGAATGCTGATTTAATTCGATAAAACTTCTCAAATGCAAGGACGTATTGCCTAATCACTGGGAATTTCCTTCTGCTGCTCAAGAAGTGCGTCGATAATTGTGCTGATGGCGTTCAAGGTGGAGGGCAGGCATTGCTGCAATTTACCTGCAATTTCCGAAGAAATAATTACTTCGGGACGGGCATATGGCGTATTTAAAAGCAGCGTGTCCAAGCTGACCTCCAAAGCATACGAGAGCCTGAGCAGCATGGTTAGCGACACCTTACATTGCGCTGTTTCAATATGACTCAAATGGTTATTTGAGCAATTTATCATCGCACTTAAATCAGCCTGCGTCAAACCTCTTTCCTGCCGGAGCTTTTTAATTTTTTGACCCAGTTTATAAAAATCTACATCCTGCGGAATCATAAAATCACCACCTAAGTTAAAATATATTATAGTATGGCAATTTATATCGAAACCAATGCACACGGCATATTGCCATGATAGTTGTATTGTGATATAATTATTTGAATTACAATTGAACAAATAGAGAGCTTTATTTTTACGTATTTTAAAAGAATGACAATTTAAAGCAATTAGATATTATAAAAAAATTCATATAATCAGCATAATAGAGTGAAAGGCAGGGCTTTGCTAATGACAAAATGGGAATATATTAAGCTGATATCCGATTTTGGAGATAGATACGGAAACAGAGGAGGGGTCAACGATTTACTTAAATGGTGCAAAAAATTTAATACCAATGACGTAACAGAGGATGAAGCAAGGCGCTTTTGGGAGGAATTTAAATCATCATTACCCCAAGAAAATGCGCCAAAATGTTTATAATACTAATTCTTGATTAAAAACATTGCATATTTTTAATCCGTCAAGCATAGCTTGCCGCGGCATAGCCGCAGAAGAATAGTTTTGTACGAATATTACCCGCGGCAATTGCCACCACCGCCCTTACTCGCGGCAATAAAAAACAAAGTTTTTTATTGCCGATTAGTATAAGCTTCAAATTATTTGAGCGTGATTGTTGCAAATTTAACTAAATCGTGTTAAAATTATTATGT